>JBEKLF010000231.1:0-13603 GCA_050010335.1 Terriglobia bacterium | reverse complement strand
TTCCGTCCGGGCACCTGCTTCAGATGCCGAGCATTCACCAGCAGTACCGTGAAGCGGCTCTCCAGGATGTTGTAGATCGGTTTCCAAAACACGCCGGTCGATTCCATGGCCACATGGGTCACGCCCTGCGCGGCCATCCAAAGGGCTTAGTCGTATTTTCGGAGCAGGTCCCCGCTACAGCGGCTTTACCCTTTACCCTTCACACTTTAGACATTTTGTTTTCTCCCCATCCGCGCTGCCGAGATAATACATCGGTACAGGTTCTGCCTTGCTCTTGCCGCCGCTCGGTGAGAATATCTCCCCCTGGTAGATTCGGAATTCATTCTCGTGAGGACTTTAATCATGACACGTTCTGCTTTTTCCCTTCTATCAGCTTTGTGTTTTTTCGCTCTGACCCCCGCGCGGGCCGGAGACGCGGCCGGCACGCAGGTTTGGTTTGTGGATTCGCTCATCAAGATTTTCCCCGGCGACGCTGTGGGAAGCCATCGTCTCGTCCGCACGAAGGTCTTGGCCGCGCGTGGTCAGCATGTGAGTGTACAACTCGCCGTGCACTCGGATTTGCCCATCACGGAGCTCGTCGCAGCGCGCGGCCAGCATGTGAGCGTGCAACTCGCCGTGCGCTCGGCCCGACCTTTGGAAGGCGTAACGGCCGAGGCGGGTCCCTTCAAAGACTCTGCTGGCGCGACCTTGGGCGGTGTCACGGTACGCCCGGAGGGTTACGTGGTGGTGGGCTCGCACAGCCGCAACACGCCCGAAGACGAGCGGGTGGGAGAAACGCCCGGCTGGTTTCCTGACCCATTGTGGGATTTTCCCGTGAAACTCGAGGCGGGGCACACCGAACCCTTGTGGATCAACGTTGCGGTTCCCGCCGACGCCCAGCCGGGCGACTATCGCGGCTCGGTGGTGGTGCGCGCGGGAGATCGGCAACTGGCGCGCCAGGAACTCCGCGTCACCGTGCTCGCAGCAAAGGTGCCCAGCCAGCGCACTTTGAAGGTCACCAACTGGTTCGGATTCGACGACGCGGCCTCCCAGCAGTTTTACAAGGTCGCGCAATTCTCCCCCGGATGGTGGACGCTGATGGCCAACCTCGGGGCCGTAATGGCCGAGCATCGGCAAAATGTCGTCATCACGCCCCTGATGAATCTCGTCGAGCCGCGAATCGAGGGCGACCACCTGGTTTACGACTTCGGCAATTTCGACCGGTGGGTTGAGACCTTTCAGCGGGCCGGCGCTATTGGGTACATCGAAGGCTCTCACCTGCTCGACCGCGCGGGCAGCTACGACGCCGGTCTGACCGTGAACACGTTTCAAATCGAAAACGGCAAAGTGGCAAGGCAAACACTGCCCCCCGACGACCCACGTGTGGAGCCTTTCCTGGCCGGTTTCCTCACCGCGCTCAACTCCCACCTGGAGGAGAAAGGTTGGAAGTCCATTTATTATCAACACATTCTGGACGAGGCGCATGGCGCTGAGCCGCCCTACTACGCGCGTTTCGCCGAACTGGTGCACCGCTACCTTCCCGGCGTTCCCACCATGGATGCCGTGGACGCGGCCCAAATGCCCGACGAGTTGCAGAAGAATTGCGACATCTGGGTTCCCCAACTCGGCCGGTTCGACGCGCAGATGGATTTGATTCAGCAACGCATCGCGAGCGGACACGAAGTCTGGTTCTATGTGTGCCTGTTTCCCAATGGGCGCTACATGAATCGGCTCATGGATTACCCCTTGGTCAAGGCACGCCTCTTGGAATGGCTCGACTTCCGCTACGGCTTTACCGGATTCCTGCACTGGGGATGGAGCTATTGGACGCCCGACCCGGTCCTCGACACCCAACCGGTGATCGACGCTAATACCGAACTGCTGCCCTCGGGAGACGCGTACATCGTCTATCCCGACCGCGAGCGGAAGTCCGTGTATTCCTCCATTCGCCTGGAAACCATGCTGCAAGGCACCGAGGATTACGAAATGCTGATGGCACTGAAAGCCAAAAACCCCGCCGCAGCCACTCGCTTGGCCCAAGAAGCTGTCGCGGGCCTCACCGACTACGTGCGGGATCCGGAGAAGTTCCGCGCCATCGAGAAAGAATTGCTCGAGGCGCTGGGGAAGTAAGGAGGCATCCCTATCCGGCTGGAACCGGGAGGAAGCAAACCCGCGGCTGCAAATCCAAAGGCAGACGGCAAAAGTGAAACAAGTACATCCAGAATCATTGCTCAATGGCATGAAATAAATGACATTTTGTCGAGAGAGCGAGGCACCCCGCCCCGTCGTTGGGAGCCTTGTCGGACATCACCCCACTTCGCAACGCGGGGCGACAATTTCGGGGCTAAGAGTAGTAGTGGTTGGGGGGATGCCCACGGGCATCCAGGTTGGGTCGGCCTTCGGCACCACGCTCTGCAATCTTCGCACCCGAGACTTTAGGCGTTCGGCAACCAACCAGCAGACTCCCAAGGCGGCGGGCAGCAGCATCCCGAAGACAAACCACAGCAGGGAGGCGTCCACTGCGGCAGTTGTGGGAACCGCATAAGGAGACAAAAGCAGAGCTGCAGCGCCTTCACGCACGCCAACCCCGCTGAAGGAGACAGGCAAATCTCCTGCCAGCACAATATAGGGGTAAGTCGCGAGGGTCGTCGAGAATTCTGTCGGGAAGAACGCGCGGAGAAGAAAGAAGAACGAAGCCAATTCCGCCCACATCGCGCCCACGGCCATAAGGGCAAAACGCGGCGTCTCTACCATTGGCATTCCTCCCGCTTCCATGAAATGCCCGCGAAAACGGCGCGAATTTCGCGCGAGCTTCGAAAGGTGGGAAACCAAGGCGGGGAACCCCATCACCACAGGGAGCAAGGCCAGCCACACAGCGACTCCGAAGACGGCGGCGGGGCGGGGCGCGAGGAAAAACAGGCTAGCGCCCATCGCCGTCAGCAACGCCCAAAAATCCAGCAGTCGGTCGAACACCGTCAGGACCGCGACTTGAGCGCGTTCCTCCTTGCGAACAAAAGCGCATCGCCCCAGTTCTCCCAATCGTCCGGGCGTGATCAATCCCAGCGCAAAGCCTCCAAAGAGTGAGCGCAAAGACTGGCGTATATAGCCGTTGCCCGCGGCCGCCAACAAACGGTGCCACTTGTAAGCACGCAGGAAGAGCAAGACCAGCAAACAGAAAAGCGCCAAGAACAGACTGCCCACTTCGAGGTTGCGAAATGCCTCCCGCAGCCCCGCGATAGGAACGCGCCAGATAATTACTGCTGCGACTCCCAAAGAGATGAACAACTGTTTCCAGGGAATTGAGCGCACTACCGTTTGCCTCCTGCCCCAGGGGGGTGCACGGCACTCTCCAAGTCCTTGATATCGGCAATAGAAGCCACGAACTTAAATAGATTTCTTTGGATCAATCTGATTCTCAGGAAGATGTCGGCAGTAGCTTGAAGGTCAACCAGACCCGCGGATAGGGCCTTGCGCGCCTTCTGTTCGACGCAGGTGGATGCCATAGCCGACAATAAGGTGACGGGAAAAGGCGACACCGGCATGGGGCAGGGAACTGAGGGGGGAAGCGCTGCGCGGCGGAACCGCAAAGAGAAGGTCAAAAGGCAAAGCGCAAAATGCAAAAATCCAAGCAGGAGATCCATGAAGTGGGCGGGGCAATACCTCAGAAGCAATAACTTTCATGAGGCACTCCGTTAGAATACCTTCGGGAGCATTCGGTTCCAGCGAGCGCGATAACCTGGCCTTTTTCCCCGCGCTTCGGCTACGGACTCACTTGCCGCTTCCCTTGCTGGGGTTTTTATGGGACTATCATAATTTGTGGGATCGCCCTCCAGTCTGTCCTCCAAAACTGATTTGGCAAGGCCTACAGACGGGGCGAGGGAGAAGTTGAGCTTGGCGCCCGTCAAGAATTTGACCTTCAAAGAAGTCCTGGAATTGGTCCGCCCCGACCTCCTCCGTGTGGAGGAGGAGTTCGGCATCCAGACCACCACGGGCGTCCGCCCGATTACCGAAATCGGCCAGTACTTGCAGGAAGGCGGGGGAAAAAGGCTGCGTCCGGCGCTGGTGTTGTTGGCGGCAAGGATGTGCGGTTACGAAGGTGCGGCAGCCATTCGCATGGGCGCCGTGGTGGAAATGATACACACCGCCACGCTCGTGCACGACGATGTGATCGATCAGGCTGACACCCGCCGCGGAAGGCCCTCCACGAATTCGCGCTGGGGAAATCCCATGAGCGTGCTGGCGGGTGACTGGCTTTACATGCAGGCCTTCAACATCGCCCTGAACGAAAGGAATTTCCGCATTTTGGACGTTCTGATCCGGCTCACGCAAGTCATGGTGGAGGGCGAGTTGCTCCAACTGACTTGCTTGCGCAGGCCCACCGTCTCCGAGGAAGAGTACCTGGAACTGGCCTATCGCAAAACCGCGTGCTTGTTTTCCGCCTGCCTGCGATTGGGTGCCTTGCTGGCGGGAAAGAGCGAAGAAGAGGAAACGCGATTAGGCCTCTACGGTATTAACCTGGGCCTGGCTTTTCAACTGATCGACGACGTGCTGGACTTCACCTCTTCCGAGGAAGTTCTCGGCAAGCCCATCGGCAACGACGTGCGCGAGGGCAAGATGACGCTGCCCTTGATCTACCTCCTGCAACGGTGCACTCCGGGAGAAGCGCGCAAGGTTTCCCAGGTGCTGGAAGATGGGGGATTCCAATCTGTGCAGTTTGTGGAAATCCTCGACCTCATCGACCATTACGGCACCCTCCAAGCGGCGCGTGAAAAAGCCCAGGATTTTTCCGACAAGGCTCGGGGTTTTTTGGAAGGCCTTCCTCACTCGACTTACAAAGACGCTTTGCACTCTCTGCCGGATTTTATTTTGGAACGGGAATCCTAAGTTCGCGCGCACCTTCCGGCATGAAACATCGCCACGAAACCGAGATCAAGCTGGCAGTCCAGGACCCCGGGGAAATCCGCAGGCGCTTTGCGGAGCTGGGCTTTCGGCTCGTTCTGGCGCGCCACTTTGAGAGCAATTATCTCTTCGATTTTCCTGACCAGCGGCTGCGCAAATCCCGCTGCCTCATTCGCCTGCGCTTTGTCGGGGACGACTGTTTGCTGACCTTTAAGGGCGCGCCGCTGCGTTCCCACGATTACAAAATTCGGCGGGAGATTGAGACCCACGTGGAAGACGGCCACCGCCTGCGCGAGATCCTACTCCTGTTAGGATTGTGCGAGGTTTTCAGCTATGAAAAGTTCCGCACAATTTACGCGCCGCCGGGGAAACGCGACGTGGCCGAGGCGCCCCAGGTGGTTCTTGACGAAACGCCTATCGGGAATTACCTGGAACTCGAAGGCCCGCAGCGCTGGATCGACCTAGTGGCGCGCCAACTTGGCTACCCGCGACGGGAGTACATCACGGACAGCTACGCAACGCTTTACCGGAAGAAGTGTCAGACCGAGCACAAGACCCCGGGGAACATGATTTTCCCCTCGCGCGAATCGTGATTGGGTTCTGTCGCAGCATGGGCTATAATGCGCTTGACTGTTCCGTCCGTCAGCCGACGGACCGTGGAGGAGATTAATTATGGAAGGTTTGCTATCACCGACTCATCTTATTATCATTTTGGTGATCGTCTTGATCCTGTTCGGGCCCGGCAAATTGCCGGAACTGGGCAAGGGCTTAGGAAAAGGTATTAAAGAGTTCAAGGAAGCCATGCGCGGGGGGTTGGACGGTTCTTCCGACAAGAAATAAAACCTTAGACGGTTGCGCAAAGCCTGGAGGAGAGTAACGAATGGAAGGTTTGCTATCACCGACTCATCTGATTATCATCTTGGTGATCGTCTTGATTCTGTTCGGGCCCGGCAAACTGCCGGAGCTAGGTAAAGGCTTAGGAAAAGGTATTCGCGAGTTCAAGGACGCCATGCGCGGTGGGATGGACGGTTCTTCCGATAAGAAAGATGAGAAGAAGCCGGAGGAAGAGAAGAAGTCCTAATCCTGCGCCACTCACTGCTACGGATGGTCAGTCCCATACTTCATCGTTTATCTTCCCCCGACGAAATCAAAGAGGACGCGGCTCCGATGCCCAAACTGCGCGGGCTCCCTGGCGGGCTCGCGCGGTTCAAGCTGAAGGAGATTTCATATGTCACCCGATAAGCTGGAATCCCCGAGTGAGCCTTGGGGGCAAACTTCGCGGCGAGGCTTTCTGCAAGCGACCGCCAGCGCGGCGGTCGTGCCCGCAGCGCTGGCTCGGGCGGGACAGGGTTCGACCGAGTCAAGCCCCCGCCGCATTCTGGCGTGGGTAGGCACCTACAGCTCACCGCAAGGGCCGGAAGGAGCGAAGGGTCGCGGGCAGGGCATTTACGTGCTTGAAATGAATCCCGCGAGCGGCGTCCTAACCCAACGTGAAATCATTTCCAATGGTGCGAACCCTGCATGCCTGGCGCTTACCCCCTCAGGCGCATATTTGTATTCAGCGAATGAAATCGCAAATTACGAGGGCGCGAACTCCGGCTCGGTCAGTGCTTACGCGGTCGACCGCGCGACCGGGCACTTGACCTTGCTCAACACCGTAAGCTCCGAGGGGGCCGGCCCCGCCCATTTGAGCATTCACCCTTCGGGAAAGTACGTGCTGGTGGCCAACTATGCGGGAGGGACCGTGGCGGTGCTGCCGATTCACGCGAGTGGCGAACTTGGCCCCGCGTCGGATGTGGTTCACGATCAGGGCAGCCTGGGCCCCGAGCACGTCCAGAGCGCGCCGGTGGGCAGCTTTGCCATCAGTGGTCACGACAAGCCCCACGCGCACATGATCCAGGCGGATCCCGCGGGGCGTTTTGTGTTTGCCAGCGATCTGGCGTTGGACCGGATATTCATCTGGAAGTTCGATGCGGATAATGGCAAGCTCACGCCCAATGATCCTGACTCGGTCGCGCTGCCGCCGGGGGACGGCCCACGCCACTTTGTATTTCATCCGGATGGCAAATGGTTTTATTCGTTACAGGAAGAGGGCTCAACGCTTGTGGCCTATGACTATGACGCGAGCCGTGGAAGGCTCACGGAAAAGCAGACCCTCTCCAGCCTGCCCAAGGGTTTTGTCGGCACGAACTTCACTTCCGAAGTCATGACCTCCGCGGATGGCAAGTTCCTGTACGCCGCGAATCGGTTGCACGACAGCATCGCGTGGTTTCCCATCAGCGCTACGGGCACGCTTTCCTTTGGCGGGGAGGAATGGACTCGCGGCGATTACCCGCGCAGCTTCAACATCGATCCCACGGGAAGTTTTCTCTACTCTTGCAATCAGCGCGCCGATGCCATCACCACTTTCCGCGTCAATCGGCGAACCGGAGCGCTGACCTTCACCGGGCAGTACACGCCGATTGGCACACCGGCGAATATTGTCTTCCTGAGGTAAAGGGGAACCGCATTGTGGATAAACCACCAATCCCCGATGCTGGGCGCAACTTCCCGCTCGCCGGTTAGCGACATTTCTACCGATATTTCTACCGAAAATCATATTGCGATTTTGGCGATTCCGGCTTAACATGGCCCTAGATTGGGATATGTGGGGGGGGCTCACATGAAGGTTGAGGATCTAATCCGCTCTCGAAGCGAAGTTTATTCAGTCACTGAAGACGTTACGGTTTACGATGTGGCGCGCTACCTGCGCGAAAGGCAGGTGCGTGCGGTGGGGGTCCTCAAGCCCGGAGGGAAGCTGGTGGGTGTCGTTTCGCAAAGCGACATTTCGGACAAAGTGGCGGCGGAAAACAAGTGCCCGGCCTGGATGCGGGTTTCCGAAGTCATGACGCCCAACCCCATCACCGTGCCGCCTGCCACGAATCTGGATGAGTGTGTGCTGCTGATGGAGAAGCACGGCATCTACCATCTGCCCGTCGTCGATGAAAGTGAAACTTACCACGGCATGATTTCCGTTCAGGATTTGCTGCGGGTCATCGCCTCCGATGAGAAGGCGCGGGCCGACATGCTGGAGTCCTTCCTCTTCTCAGGGCGCTAGCCCGGGTGTCTCACCGCTCATCTCAAATGGAGGGCGCGCGCCATGCCGGAATGCTCGATTCAATTTGATATTGCTGGCCGGCGAGTCTCCCGAACGGCGGGATGCCGAGAACCATTTTACCGCAGAGACTTTCGAGGCATTGCCGATGTGATGTTACCCGTCGTCTTCGCTTTTCTGGCGGCGAATATTTCTGTAGCCAAGGATTCTGCCGCGAGGCTGGAATTAATGACCACCGCCTTCCACGTGGGCGGTACCATTCCCACGCAGTTTACGTGCAGCGGGGAAAACCGATCGCCATTTCTTTCCTGGACCCAACCTCCGCCCGGCACCCAGAGCTTCGTGTTGATTGTGGATGACCCGGACGCTCCCGGCGGAACTTGGGTTCACTGGGTGGTGTACGATCTGCCGGCCGCGGCGCGGCAATTGCCCGAACATATACCCGCGGGCGAGGTTATTGCTGGCGGGGGCAAGCAGGGCATCAATGACTTCCCCATAAATGGTTATGGCGGGCCCTGTCCTCCACGCGGCAAGCGCCACCGCTATTTTTTCCGGCTTTATGCCCTGGATAAAACTCTAGCACTGAACGCTCCCGCTCACCGCACGGATGTTGATTCGGCCATGAAGGGTCATGTTCTGGCGCAGGCAGAATTGGTGGGGACGTTTGGGCGGTGAGGCGGATGTGGGGGCGGCTTTACGCCGCCCTGTGGCGAGGTAAACTCGCCGCTACAGCTTGAGGGTGGCGAGATAAACTCGTCGCCACAGACTGTGGCGAGATAAAGTCGCTGCTACAAGCTTGAGAGTGTGCGAGACCGAAGTGAAAGCGGAAATCCCCTGGACGTAGCGCGGGCGTCCCGCCCGCTGGCGCGGGAGCGTCCCGCTCCCGCCAAGAATGCGCGGGCAGGATGCCCACGCACCAGCGGGCGGGACGCCCGCGCTACGTTCGCTTTTTCACTTTTGTGTCGCACACCCACAATTTGACCGCGGGTTGAGTTCTTGAGAAATTGTCCTATGGAGGAGCACAACAACACTGTGAGCGAAGAAACCAAATCAGCCGCAACGGCAACTGCCCCGGCCGGGCAGAAGATCAGTTACGAAGCAGACGCGATCTACCAGGAGGGCAAAGTTGTGGCTCGCGTCCGGGAGCCGGAAATACGCCGGGACTCCCGGGAGATTCACTTTGCCGAGATTAATGGCAGCGATAACCTGGTGTTGCCGGAGGAATGTGAATTCCAAAAGTACCGGCTGATGATCCAGCGCATCGAGTATGCCTCGCGCATTGACAAGAATGCGCCGGAAAAAGGCCGGGTACTCCGAGGTGTGGTGGCGGAAATTCTGGGTTACCGCGAGCAATAAAAGGCTCAGGGACTGCCTGTCTTGGAGTTTCTAGGCCGCATGGAAGGTCTGAAGTTTCCAAAGTCCCGGGGTATCGCAGGCCTTGCAAGTCCGTTCCACTCCCCCTCTTTCCAGAAGCCCCGCCAACAGGGCTTCATCCCCAGGCAGGGACTCGCGTACGGAGCAGTGTGGACACTCGAGCGTAACTTGCACTTTCAGTTGGTCCCTTCGCCTGACCGGAGGAATATCCACGCCCCAGATGTTATTTTCCGGGTGCAGATTCTCGACGCCCCAGTAAGTAAAGTGAAGTTCAGAACCTTCCAATTTGGACACGACTCGAAAAACCGAATCTCGCCCTGTCGGCTGGCTGCATAGCCGGATTTCCGAATCCGGCAGCAGTTGATGGGTCATGCGGATCTTGGCCCCATGCAAGTTCACGACGAGGGTGAGGGCATCCTCGCTAAAATCGACACCACGATAATCAATTCCGTAAACGCGGATCGGCACCGACATTGCCACTCGGCAACTACGCCGGGTATGAACCTCTGCCATGGACAAATCCTCCGGACGGCGAACCACACCATCGATGGGCAGATATTACCTTGACTAGGGAAGATTTTCCAGTTCTCGATGAGTAAACTCGCGGGGATTTAGTTGGCGGGCAAGCGCGGCTCCGGCTGTTGGGCCTCCAAGAGGCTCAAGGCATCGGAGATTTCGTCAAGCATGGCGCGCGCACCCTGCTCGCCCGCACTCGCCGCCGCCACAATAGCATAGGCGCAGTTCAGGCACAGGCAATAGGCGCGACTTTCCGAGATTTGGCTGGGACGGCAGACCGCACACGGCCAATCGTCACACGAATGAACGAGTAACCCCCCCGGCGTCATGGCGAAATCCACGGTGAACCCCCAGGTGCCCACTCTGCCTGTTTGAGCAGGTGGGCCGCCACTGTTGCATATCGGATTCCTGGGGAGAAGCTTAAACGGGAGTAGGTGCCAGGTGTCAGGTGTCAGGGGTTGGGGGCTAGGGGCAAGGTGTCAGATGTTAGGTATTACGTGTTAGGGATCAGGCAGGTATTCCGGTTTTACAGACACCTTACCTCGGACATTCAAACGAGGTCTGAGTTACACCTGCCGATTTCTCCCATGGTGAGCGATTTTGAACAGACACTGGCCTTGGAAAAGCTATACTTTTAGTGTAGGAACTTCTCGCAACGCTAATCAATGACTTTGGAGGCAAAGGTGAAGAGCGCCACATTATCGCTTCTCCTGCTCGTCACTGTGGTTCCATTGCTCGGCCAAGCAGACCCTCCGGACCGGGTAGGCCGAGTCGGATACACTTCGGGCTCAGTTTCCTTCCAACCCGCAGGGGTAGAGGACTGGGTCCCTGCATCGCCAAACCGCCCCATCACGACAGGTGACCAACTTTGGGTTGATGAGGGGTCGAGCGCCGAGATGCACGTGGGGTCAACGGCTTTGCGCCTGGGGTCACAGACCGCTTTTCAGTTTCTAAACCTGGATGATGCGAATACGCAGATCCGGCTGAGCACCGGCTCGCTGAATATCCATCTTCGATTTTTGGATGACGGCGAGTCCGTAGAAGTGGACACGCCCAATATGGCGTTCTCAATTCTTCGTCCCGGTGATTACCGAATCGATACGCAACCCGATTCTCAGACCACCCTGGTCACCGTCCGGGACGGGACGGGAGAAATCACGGGCGGTGGGCAGGCGTTCAGTGTCCATCCGGGAGAGCAGGCCTCGGTGACGGGCGATCAGTCCATCAACTATAACGTTTACCGAGCTCCCGATCCCGACGATTGGGACAGTTGGTGCAGGGACCGGCAGACGCGCGAGGAGCATTCAGCGTCTTTGCGCTGGGTGTCGCCGAGGATGACGGGCTACGCGGACCTCGACGAAAACGGCGATTGGCGAAGCAGCCCGTATGGGGAAGTATGGTCGCCGCGCAACGTGCCCAACGGCTGGGCGCCCTACCACTATGGGCATTGGGCGTGGATCGACCCTTGGGGCTGGAGTTGGGTGGACGATGCCGCATGGGGATTCGCGCCGTTTCATTATGGGCGGTGGGCATACTGGAGCAACAACTGGGTATGGATTCCTGGCCCCGTTGAGGCTCGTCCCGTATACGCGCCGGCGCTGGTGGCGTGGGTCGGAGGCGGGCGGTTTGGCGCTTCGATGTCCCTTGGCGATGGAGCAGTAGCCTGGGTTCCCCTGGGGCCGCGAGAAGCTTATGTGCCTCCGTATCACACCAGCCCAACGTACGTAACCCACGTCAACAACTCCACCACCATCGTCAATGTCACCAACATCCACAACACGACCAACGTAACGACCGTGAACTACGTGAATGCGCGCGCTCCCAACGCTGTGGTCGCCGTGTCGGCGCAGACGATGGGGTCAGGGCGGTCCGTGCATGAAGTGTCAAGGCCCGTTCCGGCAGCGGCACTCGCTTCCGGGCAGGTGATGCGGTCGGCGCAGGTTGCGCCGCAGTTGCAGGCCGTTGCCGGCCATGGCAACGCGTCGGTGAATGTCCGTCGCCCCCCGGCTGGCATTGCCAACCAGGCGGTGGTCGTAAAAAGACCTCCGCCGCCTTCGCCCGTTTCCTTTGCACGTAGGCAGCAGGCGCTTCAAAGTAACCCCGGCGTTCCGCTGAATGCGGAGCAGATGCAGCAGATTCGCCAGAGCGCGCCACCTAGTCGAGCGATCGTCGTGAGACAGGCTCCGCCGGCTGCACACGTGGTTCAACCCGTGGTGGCGCCACGCCCGCCCCAAAACGCGATACAAGCCCGTCCCGGCGGACCACAGCCGTCTGCGCCGCCCGCACCCGCGCAGGTCAACAGGCCGGAGGCTCCACCCGTGCCGAACCCGCCGGTCCAGCCGGCATACCGTCCGGCCCCCGCGCCAGCGCCGGTAAACAGGCCGGTAGCTCCGCCCGTGTCGAACCCGCCGGTCCAGCCGGCATACCGTCCGGCCCCCGCGCCAGCGCCGGTCAACCGGCCAGCGGCTCCGCCTGTGTCGAACCCGCCAGCCCAGCCGGCATACCGTCCGGCCCCCGCGCCAGCGCCGGTAAACAGGCCGGCGGCTCCGCCTGTGTCGAACCCGCCGGTCCAGCCGGCATACCGTCCGGCCCCCGCGCCTGCGCCGGTAAACAGGCCGGCGGCTCCGCCTGTGTCGAACCCGCCGGTCCAGCCGGCATACCGTCCGGCACCCGCGCCAGCACAGGTAAACAGGCCAGCGGCTGCGCCCGTGTCGAACCCGCCGGTCCAGCCGGCATACCGTCCGGCACCCGCGCCAGCGCAGGTAAACAGGCCGGTGACTCCGCCCGTGTCGAACCCGCCGGTCCAGCCGGCATACCGTCCGGCACCCGCGCCAGCGCAGGTCAACCGGCCAGCGGCTCCGCCTGTGCCGAACCCGCCGGTCCAGCCGGCATACCGTCCAGCTGCGCCACCACATGGGACGGCTCAACCGGCAGCAGCCCAGCCGCCGCCGAAACAGGATAAGAAGACAGCTAAGCCTCCCCAAGACAAAGAGAAAGAAAAGGGGAAGGAGTAGACCTCAAGCAATTTCCGGGAGAATGTGGCCTGACAACGCAGTTCGGTAGAGCGACGTCGTTCAACTGCCGGTTGTCGTGAGCTCGGGAGTACGGGTCCTGCATGGTCACTTGGCCGCTCACCATTCAGGGTGTTCCGCTGTCCAGATACGGCGTCCGAACCAACGCCTCCCGGTAGCCGCCAAGGGTTTACCAATAGCCGTCAATAACCGCCCTTACCACAAGAAAACACGATTGCGCCTGAACCACGGTCGTTGAAGCTTCCGCTCCACTTGGACGTAAGATGGCCGAACCGTGCTTAAGGCCCGTCGTCGCTAACCTCCACGTCACAAGAACGGCTTCGCGACTATACATTCAAATGACAGGGAATCGGTAAGCCCTACGGCGTTACAGAGGGTCTCTTCTAGTCGGCGGCCATTTTCCAGGTACCCGACTTCAGGAGTTAGCCCAATAGATAAGCTGCCGTTCACTGGTAACTACTGCAATTTCGCGTACTCCGCCTTGGCTTCTCTCAGGATGGGAATGTTGGGATCGGCGTCTTTCCAAAGTGCCAGGAAGTCCTTGTAAGCGGCAAGTGCTCTCACGCGGGCGGCGTCGGCGTCCGCGCCCTGCGAAGTCTTCGACTGCAAAGCATTCGCGCGTGCCACGCCCAGATGCGCCAGCGCTCCCGTCCAGCAGTTCCAGACTATGCCGCTGTGGTCGAGGATTTTCTGAAACTCGGCCGCAGCC
>JBEKLF010000230.1:0-13729 GCA_050010335.1 Terriglobia bacterium | reverse complement strand
ACCATGCCCTGGTTGGGAACGGCGAAGTGGTGCATGTTCGATTGCGGCGAGGTCAACGCGGCGCTCACCGATAAAATTTCGGACGGGCCGTTCCCGGACAAGACGGTGACCTTCCGCTGGCCTTTCAATGACTACCTGGGCGTCTGTGACATGTGGCGCTTGCCCAAAGAGGGCTTCTACTTCCTCCAGAGCCAATGGACGGATAAGCCCATGGTCCACATCGTGGGCCACTGGACCTGGCCGGGAGAGACCGGGCACAAGCGGCGCGTGCGCGTCTATAGCGACTGCGACACTGTCGAACTGTTCCTCAATGGCAACAGCCTGGGAGTGAGACAACCCGCCACGCCCGAGCGCGTCTGGAAGGATTTTCACGACGCCATCGCGGTCTATAAGGTCTCCGACCAGTTCAATCAGCAACCCTTGCCCGGAGCGAGTTTGCGCCACGCGCCCTTTATATGGGACGACGTCCCCTACGAGGACGGAACGCTTACCGCGGTCGGCCACCAGGGCAGTGCTACCGTGCGCGATGAACTGCGCACGGCGGGACCCGCGGTGCGGATCAAGCTGCAGGCGGAAAAGGAGAGCCTGGTTGCCGACGATGAAGATGTAAGCTTCATCGAGGCCGACGTGGTGGACGCGCAAGGCGTGCTGGTCCCCGAGGCGCGGCCGTGGATTCACTTCGTTGTGGAAGGCCCGGGCCGGTTGCTGGGCGGCACTACCCACATTGACGCTGTTTCGGGCGTGGCCGCTATCAATGTACAAACTATAGGGCAACCCGGTGAAATAGTAGTAACCGCCAATTCCCCCGGCCTCGACCCAGGTTTTGCGCGAATCCTGTCCTTCGCCAAAACGCGATAATAATGCATTCGCTGCAAAAGCAGCCGCCCAAAGACCGCAGTCACCGCTCGTCGCTCTATGCCTCGGTCTCTGGTCCGAGAGGTCACCGGGCTGGTCGAACCTTTGCGCCGACAAGCGCCCGCCTTGCGCGAGGCAGGTCGCAGTTTTCGAGGTAAGGGAACGGCGGGCCCAACCTGCAATCGATTACCCAGCGCGCCGTTCGTAGCGATGGTGGAGGCCACCGACCAGCGGGATCTCCACGATCTGGCCCGCCTCCGGCCCCTGCACGACGCGAGTGGTCGGAGCGTCCTTGTCTAAAGGGAGGTGAGTCCTCGAACCCAGATAGTAATCAAATAACCTTTCAGGATTCGCCGCAGATGCTTCTCTCCCAACACAATCACGTGATCCAAACACTCGCATCGGATGGAGGCCACCAGCCTTTCCGCAAACGGATTTTGCCAAGGGCTCTGCGGTGCGGTCAGGACTTCGGTGATGTCCATGTCTCTGAGACGATTGCGGAAACATTCCCCATTGATCGGGTCCCGGTCTCGGATCAAATATCGTGGCGCCGTGGCTTCGGGGAACGCTTCCAGGATTTGCTGAGCGGTCCAAGCCGTCGTCAGATGCTCCGTCACGTTGAAATGCATGACGCGCCGGCGATGATGCGCTAGCACGACAAAAACGAATAACACTCGAAAACTGACTGTGGGCACCGTGAAGAAGTCAACCGAGACCAAACTCTGGACATGTTTATTCAATAAGGCCTTCCAAGTCTGGGAAGGTGGCTTCCGGTACTTGGGTATCAGTCGGAAAACCGTGCGCTCGGAAATCTCCGTTCCCAGCTTGAGCAGTTCCCGTGAATGCGAGGCGCGCCCCAATACGGGTTCGCGGTCGCCCTCTGCTGGATCAGGGCTCGGACTTCGGAATTGAGTTGTGGTCGACTTGGACTTCCCCGTTGCGAAGTCCTGGTCCAATGGATTCGGAAGCCCTTTCGCTGCCAGCCGACGACCGTATCACCGTTCACCAGGTGCAAGGCCTGTCGCCAAGGGGCCCAGATTCGGGAAAGCACCACCCAAAACAATCGGTCGCCCTTCTTCAGTCTGGGAACTCCATGCTTTCTCTTCAGCACTCCCAGCTGTTGTCGCAAAGCCAGATTCTCCAGGGCCAAGTCACGATGTTGTCTAAGAGTTGCAATTATGAAAATGGCCAGCCAGCGCATTGTCTCGGTCATGAGTTGGAGTGTGGAGGTAACAACCTGAATAATCAACGGAATTCGAGCCGATGAATTTTTGGCGATGGAGTGTGTCCAGCAAAGGCTGGTATGTTCAGTGGGAGTTAGTCCCACCAAGGCAAGAGTCAGGAGCCTTGTAGCTCGGGTCGCATCCGTGGAGGAAACGAAGCGGATGAAGCTGACCGACAAAGCCATCCAAGGGATGGTGAGCGAGTCACCGGGCCGTAACGCGAGTGAACCCATAGGTGGCCTCGACAAAAAAATAGATCCGGAGGCCGAGCTCTCTCCTTCGGGGCGAAGGCAGCATGGCATGACGTGGGCTGACCGAGACGTCATGTCACTCCGGCGGGGTGGTAGGGGCAGCACGGTGGCAAGGGCATGTCAAGCAACTGGAGAAACCGTCCTCGTCCCATCGAGAGATCGGTGGAGCAGGGTAGGCCGTATAACCGGAGACAACGGAAAATCGGCTGACGGCGAGACGGAGGCGGTTAGGCTCGAAGTAGCGACGAAGTGGGGTAACGCCCATGGAGCGAAGGGGCCTTGCTGCACAGCAAGTCTTGGCCAACACGGGAGGCAGGGGTGAAATGATAAAAGCGCCCTTTAAGCTGCAAGACCTGCGGCGAAGACTTTGAGTCAAGGTGAAGGCTGAACCGACTTGATCGGCCCCATAACCCTTGTCGTGAAGTGTGCAGGAACGCGTAGTGCGGGAAATCCGCACGCTACGTGTGATGTGGCGGGAGCTGGAAACGGGGCTGCGGTAGTCTCCGCGCGCCCCCGCGCCAGTTCCCGACCCTACCAAGGCTCAGCTACGTTGTTCGCGAGGCTGAATGACGGGACGAAAATTGCCGCGGGGACTCTTAACGCGATTTGACGTTTTCCGTTAAGCCTTCACGCTCACGCCCAGGGGCGGTCGCGCTGCGCGTGACGCTTCACGACGTCCCTGACCAAGGATACGTCGGACTCTACCTGGAAATCGTACATCCCCACATTGATGAAATCCGCGCCACTCTTGAACGCCAAGTCGAAGCCATCCTTCGGCAGCACTCGGCCCGCGCCCAAAACCTTAAATGCAATCCAGGGCTTGCGGATGGTTTTCATGAGGGCGGCAACGTCGCGCGTGTCTTGGGTATAGTAACCTGCACTGTTGAATGTCTTGAAATAGAAGTCCGGCTCAAATTTCTGCTGTTCAGAGATGATCGGGAGTTCCATCGAATGCGACCCGACCCCCGCCACCAGACCGTTCTGCTTGATGAATGAGACGACCGCCCCGATGAGTTCCGCCTTCCCAGGCTTTACGAAAACCTCGTCGGCGTGTTGGCCCATGCAGAACGCGGCCACCGCACCATTGTCGATCGCCAATTTGATGTTGTCTTTCAGGTTGTCCGGTTCGGGATAGGTCTGGGCGATCCACTGGAGCTTACCACCCCGCTCCTTGCGGTAGCGGTTGATGACGCGAACGATCTGCTCGTCGGTGCGAAGAATGGTGGTATTGATCCCGCCTTCCTCACACAATTGCAGCGTGTCCAGGATCTTGGCGTCCGTGAAGTAATGTTGTAGCAGGCTTTCAACCTAAAGCAGCTCTCCGCTGTGGGCAAATCCGCTGAAGAGGTTACCCCCGCAAATCAGGCGAGTCACCTCGAGTTTCCCGATTCGTCCGGTGGGCAACCCCCCCGAGGCGGGTTTCAGTTTGGCGGGCCCGCCCGCTTCCATCTGAGCCTTCAGAGGAAGGGTATCGAACGTCAGCCCCGCGGCCACGGCCGAGGCTTGGAGAAAATGGCGGCGATTCAGGTTCTGCGATAATGGCATACTCCACCTCTCGATTTAAGAAATTCCCTCTGGTTGACCTTTCACCACGGCCGGATAAACCTTACGGACGGCGGCAATGATGTCGGCAACATCCTGATCCGAATATTTGGGATCCATAGGGAGACCAACATAGCGGTTCCGGATTTCAATCGTACGTGGGCAGCAGCCTGCGCCGTAATGGAGATCCTTTTCCTCTGGGTCCGCGAATGACGGCCAATTCGCTTCCGGCGGTTCTTTCCTCTCAATATGGGGTGCGAGGGGCAGGATTACAGATCCCTCCATGGCATCGGCCGGAATGTTTTCCGCGGCGAGGGCCGAGATCATACGATCCCGCTCAGCCAGACCCCCTGTGCGGATGTAAACGGAGGAGCGGAGCGCGCCGTCCGGGTCATTGCTCTTGCGAAGCTGAATGCCCGGAAGATAGCGGATGCCCTCAGCCACCCGCTTCCCCCTATCGCGAAAGTCTGCGACAATGCGATCGAGCTTGCGCAATTGGGCGCGCAGCACTCCCCCCGTGAACTCGTTCATACGAAACTGCCATCCGACCACCATCCTCATTTCCTCTTGGCCGGGAGGCTGGCCAAGAGCTTCGGCGTGAGGGTCGCGCAGCAGGCCCAGGTCGTGAACCCTCGCCGCACGCTCGAAGAGGTGAGGATCGTTGGTCACCAAAGCTCCCCCTTCGCCGGCGGAGATGGTTTTGCACACCTGGAAGCTGTAAATTCCGCAATCCCCTATTGAACCTACCGCACGGCCTTTGTAGGTTGCCCCCATACTTTGAGCACAGTCCTCCAGCACTGTTAGATGATGCCGGCGGGCGACGGCCAGTATCGGGTCCATGTCGGCCGATTCACCCATTATGTGGACCACCATGATGACCTTAGTACGCGGGGTAATGTGGCGCTCGATGTCTGATGGGTCAAGATGCATCGAGTCGTCGATTTCAGCAAAAACCGGGGTTGCACCGGCGGCGACGATCGCGTTGTAGCATGAATACCAGGTCCAGGCCGGAAGAATGACCTCGTCACCGGGCCCGGCCTCGAGCGCGGCCACGGCGGTAATCAGGGCTGCCGAACCCGAGGTTACCGCCAGGCAGTATTTTGTGCCTTGATGCACAGCCAGCTCTTTCTCAAACAAGTTACATTTGTTGGGGGACCCGCCTGCGGGGCCGATGCCGTACCAACGGAAGGGACTGCGCCCGTCCAGCACTTCCAGCACTTCCCGGCGCTCCTCTTGATCGTAGTAAAGGGGTCCGGGGAAATTCGCTCGCAGCTCCGTAGGTCGGACGGGAGCCCCGCCCTCGATGGCCAACCGAAGTGTGGGATCTGAGCCGGCCATCGGGGCCGCTGCTTCAATAGAACGGTTCTTCGCCAGCAATCCAGCCGTGGCGGACCCCGCCGCCGTGGCCAGGAACTTCCGTCGAGTTATGCCTTCAGCTTCAAGCAGGGGATGATTGCCGCTTCGAGTACTCGATGGATGATTCATACGCACCTCCCCACCTTGAGGTATTATCCGTTCGGGTTCGCTGGGTTCGAGCTTCACAGGATGTACACTACCACGGTTTTTGGGGAAACCTTCTCGCACCACGTCGACCTCTGCTGCATTTTCCTGCTTGCACCAGATGCGTTGGGGCCGTGCCGTCGGCCCCCGCTGGCGCGACCATTGAATCCACGGGTCGGCCCGCCCTCGAAATCCTACAACGTTGCAACATTCCTCTGAACCTTTGCCAGAGCTGTTAGACCGGAATTCCCATTACCGACTTCCCGTCCGACCGATAACGTACACCCGACCGCCGCTGAAGGCAATTGTCAGTCGGATTTGCAGTGCAAGGCGCTTCCAAGGGCCATGGAACGGGCCGGTTTTGCCTCCTGTCCCTGCCAGAAATCTCGATCAGATTGACATCATTGATCTTGTCGAAAGGCATTGCTGCTCTTCCGACCCTATGTTCGCTTCCCTCCTTTCGCGTTGTTCAGCCTCCGAGCTTGGTTCCGAACTCGAGCAGCACTGCAAATTGAGATTCTTGATCACAGCCCATCCCACCTCGGCGTGGACGGCCCAACAAATCGCGGAAACGTTCCTTTGGGGGGGCGCCACAATCTCCACCGTACCGCCTGAAGGAGGGCAAGCAGGCGGCTATTTCGACGGCACGGCCGTGCACATGCAGAACATCTTCGACTGTATACACAGCCGCCAGGGGCCCAATTGCCCCTTCCAAATCGGTTACCGCTCGGCCATCGTTTGCCAGCTGGCGATTGCCTCATATCACAAGAAGCGCGCGGTGCGCTGGGACCCCAAGACGGAAGACATCGTGTAGGGGTTTGCTGAAAGACTTGCAGGGGCCCTCATTCTGATGGAGCGCGGCAAGCGAAGAATCTGCGTTCCCTCCCGGCGGCCGAAACATCTACAGACAGTTTTTTCAATTCCCTGAAAGAAATTGTGTATCAGCGTTATATTGCTTACGAAGTCTGCGCCGTTACCGAGCGGGGAGTTCTGTCGAAAACCTCGACCCCACGGCCAAACAATTCTTGGAATAAAGGAAGAAATTCCGGTAGTCTGTCGAGCCGGTTATCGTCGCTGAGCGTCCTCCGGCCGGTGCCATAGGCCACGCGGAGCCTCAAACCGCGCGAGCGCAGCCACCGTGAGAGGGGAGGTTCCATGGTCATGCTGTTGTTGTGGGCGGCGCTGCTGGCTTCCCCGGGTGTCACACCTGCAAGCCTCCGCTGCGAATATCGGGTGAATCCGCAGGGGGTCGACGCTCTCCAGCCGCGCCTTAGTTGGACGCTGGAGTCTCCAGAGCGGGGCCAGTCGCAGTCTGCCTATCAGATTCTCGTTGCTTCCTCCCGCACGGCCCTAGACGCGGGTCAGGCGGATGAATGGGACAGCGGCAAGGTGGCCAGCCACGAGACTGTAGGTATTGCTTACGGCGGCAAACCACTGTCCTCCCACCTGCGGTGCTATTGGAAGGCACGCACCTGGGACCAGAACGACGCGCCCTCGGAATGGAGCCCGGTGGCAAGCTGGTCAATGGGAATTCTGAAGCCCGAAGACTGGCAGGCAACTTGGATCGCCTGGAGCCGCACGGCGATTAACTCTGGCCCGCTGCCCATGTTCCGGCGGGAGTTTACGGTCGCACGCAAAGTGACCCGCGCCACGGCCTACATCTCCGGACTGGGGTTCTTCGAGCTCTACCTCAATGGCCGTAGAGTCGGCGACCACGTTTTGGAACCAGGCTGGACAAATTACCGCCGCACCAACTTATACGCGACCTACGATGTTGAAGATTTTCTGCGCCCAGGGGCCAACGCCGTCGGTGTTCTTCTGGGGAATGGCATGTACAACGTGGCGGGAGGCCGCTACGTTAAATTCACCGCGAGTTTTGGCCGCCCCAAATTTATCCTGCATCTTCGCATCGAGTACGACGATGGGACAACGCAAACCATCGTCTCCGATGAAAGCTGGAAGGTCGCGCCGAGCCCCACCCGCTTCTCGTGCATATACGGTGGCGAAGATTATGACGCTCGCGACGAACAACCTGGTTGGAATGAGCCGGGTTTTGCTGGGACGGGCTGGGAGGCGACCGACGTCGTCGATGATTCGACGGAGCGCCTGTTTTCCCAATCACAGCCGCCCATTAAAGTAATGCAGGTTTTCCACACGGTGAAAGTCAGCGAACCGGGACCGGGAATCCATGTTTACGACCTCGGTCAAAACTTTGCCGGCTGGCCGCAGATTACCGTGCGCGGCAAAGCCGGCGCTCAGGTCCGCCTTACCCCCGGAGAACTGCTGGATGGCAAGGGTTTCGTCAGCCAAAGAAGCTCGGGCGGCCCCGAGTATTTCACCTACACGTTGCGGGGCAGTAGCCGCGAGACCTGGCATCCGCGCTTTTCCTATTACGGCTTCCGCTACGTCCAGGTGGAAGGCGACGCCGAGGTGACCGATCTGGAGGGGCAATTCCTTTACTCCTCGGCGCCCCAGGCGGGCGAGTTTTCCTGTTCGAATGACCTGTTCAACCGCATCCACAAACTCATCAACGCGGCAGTGCGCAGTAATCTCCAGAGTGTGGTCACCGATTGCCCGCACCGCGAAAAGCTCGGTTGGCTGGAAGTTCCCTACTTGATGGCGTCCAGCATCGGGTTCGATTACGACCTCTCCTCGTACTTCCCCAAAATCGCACGTGACATGCGGGATGCGCAGACCATCGAGGGGCTCATCCCCGATACCGCACCCAACTATACGGTCCACGCATACGGATTCGGAGATTCCCCGGAATGGGGTAGTGCGATGGTGATGGTTCCCTGGTGGTCGTACCTCCAATACGGTGACCGGCACACGCTGGAAGAGAGCCTGCCGGCCATGGAACGCTACGTTGATTACCTGGGAAGCAAGGCCCGGGATCACATCATCTCTTATGGCCTGGGCGATTGGTATGACATCGGGCCGGGTGAGCCGGGAGTTTCAAAGCTCACCCCGTTGGGGGTGACGGCGACGGCAACGTATTATCAGGATCTGCGCGTCGTGGAGCAAGCCAGCCGCCTGCTGGGACACGTGGCGGATGCAGATCACTATGGGGCGCTGGCGGAGCGCGCGCGGGAGGCGTTCAACCATACTTTTTTCGACCCCAAGACGGGCCAGTACGCCACCGGCAGCCAGACAGCGCAAGCAATGCCGCTGGTCATGGACATCTGCTCCCGCGCCGAGAGCACCCGAGTGGTGGAGCATTTGGTGAGCGATGTGACGCGGCGCGGGAATCAGCAGACCGCGGGTGACATTGGCTATCACTATCTTGTCCGCGCGCTGATGGACGCGGGCCGCTCCGACGTGCTTTTCGCCATGACCAATCGCCGCGACCCGCCCAGCTACGGTGCGCAACTCGAGCGCGGCGCCACTTCGCTTACCGAGGCCTGGGACGCGGACCCCGCTTCGTCACAGAACCACTGCATGCTCGGCCATATCGAGGAGTGGTTCTACGCCGGTCTGGCAGGCATCGAAGCGGATTTCATTCACATCTCGATCAAACCGCAACCGGTCGGCGATCTCACCTGGGTGAAAGCCTGGCACGACACGGCGCGCGGCCGTGTGGAGAGCAGTTGGAAGAAGGAGGGTACGGGCTTCGAGTTGACGGTGCGTATTCCGGCCAACGCTACCGCCACGGTTTTCTTGCCGGCCCCCTCGCGGGAGCAGGTCTCCGAAAGCGGCCGTCCTGTGGCCCAAGCGGCGGGCGTTCGTTACCTTCGGCAGGAAGGCGCAGCCTTGGTATTCGAAGTAGCTTCCGGCCAGTACACGTTTCAGGTACCTAAGATATGATCCAGTGGAGGTGAGAAATGATAAAGAAGAAATCCCTTTGGTTGTTGATGGCGACAGCCGCCGCGGTGCTGTCACAAGGTCCAGCGCTTTTCGCGCAGGCCGGGAGCCCATCGCCGATCTACCTCGACCATACGCGGACGATCGACGAGCGCGTCAATGACCTGATGGGCCGCATGACGATTAAGGAAAAAATTGGGCAGCTCAACCTGCCCTGCGTTTATGTGGATGAACTGGGGACCACCATTCCGGCGAAGCGGGAAGCGTGCAAGCGGTTCGCGGCCGGAACCTACACACAGGAAATCGGTCCGGCCTGCGGATTCTTTACCCTGGCCAATGAGGTGCTGCGTGACGGAAACGCCCGCCACGCCGCGGAGTATTTCAATGAGCTGCAGAAGATCGCGCTCACCCAGACGCGGCTGAAAATCCCCTTGATGCAAGACGAGGAGGGCACGCATGGCGCCATGTATCCCGGGGCAACGATCTTTCCCGAGGGCTTGGCCATTGGCAGTTCGTTCGATCTTGATTTAGTGCGAGCGATTTACGCTGCCGCCGCCGCGGAGTCCCGGGCCGTCGGCATCCACATGTTATCCACCTTGGTCATGGAATTGGACCGCGATCCACGCATGGGCCGGAATGAGGAAGCCTACACCGAAGATCCCTATCTCTACATGCGCATCGGTGAGGAGATCGTCCACGGTACCCAAGGCACTAACCTCGCCGACCCGGATCGGGTAATCGCGGTGCTAACGGATTTCCCCACGCAAAGCTCACCCGCCAGTGGTCTTGAGCGCGGGGCGATTGAACTCTCCGAACGCTCTTTGCGCGAGAACGACATGTTCCCCTGGATCGGCGCAATCACCAAGGCCGGTGGCTTGGGCGTGATGGCCGGGTACCCGGAGGTCGAAGACATTCCCGCCCACGGCTCGGAAAAGTGGATGAACGATATTCTGCGGAAGGATATCGGCTTCGAGGGCGTCGTGGAAAGCGAAGGCGGCGGCTTCTCAACCTTGACCTACGAGAAGATCGTTCCCACCCAGAAGGAAGCCGGTGCGTTGGCGCTCAAGGCCGGAGTTGATCTGAACATCACTTATGAACCCGCATACATGGGCCCGCTGGTCGAGGCAGTGGAACAAGGAGAGGTGCCGATGGCGCTGTTGGATCGGGCGCTGCGCCGCGTCCTGAAACTGAAGTTCCAACTGGGCCTGTTCGAGAATCCTTACGTCGACGTGGACCGCGCCGCGACCCTCGTGCATTCCCAGGCGAACCAGGAGTTGGCGTTGCGCGCCGGCCGCGAGGGGATCGTCCTGCTGAAGAACGATAAGGGCCTGCTGCCACTCAAGAAGGACCTCAAGTCGGTGGCGGTGATCGGTCCGGACGCCGTGAACCTGATGAACCAGCTCGGCGATTACTCGCCCAAGGCTATTCCGCAGCACGTTGTGAGCATTCTGGAAGGCATCAAAGCCAAAGTCGGGTCGCCAACCAAGGTGACGGCTGTGAAGGGCTGCAAAGTGTTGGGGGATGACAAGAGCGGGTTCGCCGAAGCCATCCGCGCGGCCAAGAACGCCGACGTGGCGATTGTGGTGGTAGGCGAAAACCAGGGCCAGAATGACGTGGATGAAGATAAAGACCCGCCCACGGATGGGGAAGGCCATGACATCGCTAACCTTGATTTGACCGGCGTCCAGGAAGACCTGGTCCACGCCGTCTATGAAATCGGTACGCCCACCGTGGTGGTGCTGGTCAATGGCCGGCCGCTTTCCACCCGCTGGACGGCCGAGCACGTGCCGGCGATCGTCGAGGCGTGGCGGCCCGGCGAGTTGGGAGGCACTGCTGTGGCCGATGTGCTATTCGGGGATTACAACCCCAGCGGCCGCCTGGCCATTACCATTCCCCGCCACTCCGGCCAGTTACCCGCCTATTACAACTACAAGCCTGGCAAGGAGTATTGGCTTAACCGGGGATGGACCCAGAACAAAGGTTACGTGGATATGCCCGGCACACCGCTATACCCCTTTGGTCATGGACTAAGTTATACCCAGTATGAGTATAGCAATATGCGCATTGAGCCGGCGGAGATCCACCCGGCGGGCGAGGCGCGCGTCCTGGTAGACGTCAAGAATACCGGCGGCCGGCCGGGCGTCGAGACGGTGCAACTTTACACGCATGAGAAGTACGCCCCCGTTTCAACGCCGGTCAAGCAATTGCACGGGTTTGAGCGGGTGGCGCTCGAACCGGGCGAAACAAAAACCGTAACGCTGACCCTTACCCCTGAGGATCTCCAGTTGCTCGACCTCGACATGCACTGGCGCGTCGTGCCGGGCGACTTTGAAATCATGGTAGGGAAGTCGTCGGCGGACATTCCCCTGCAGGGGATATTGAAGGTGACGCAGTAGCGGTGGACGGGGCGGGGAGGGCGCGGCGCCAGCGTGAAGTCAGCCGTGGCCCGTCTTCCAGGTATCAGTGTTGGCGCGCGAGCGAAAGAAACCAGGGGGTGGCGCTCAACCCGCCCCAGTTCTCCGCCGGATTGTGGTTGGCGACGAAGATCTTCCGCAGTGTCTCGTCGTAGGGAATGAGCGCATCCCACAGGACGCCGGGCGAGTTCGGCCATCGCGGGTCGGGTGTGCCGCCGTCAATGCGCTGGAAATTTGCGCCCTGGATTTGTTGATTCCACATGTAATCGCGATTGGTGGCAATCAGGCGGTCGATATCCTGGCGGCTGAAGACCAGTTGGTGCTGGAAAGCCGCGACGATGCCCTCCAGATCATCTGCGTAGTAGCCGCCGTTGGGATGCACGCCCACCCAGTGTTTGGTTGTGCCATCCGGTTTGTAGTCCCAGGGTCCGGCAGGATCCCAGTAGTCCCAGACGAAGAACTTCCTATCCTCCCGTGTCTTCATGCGGGATTTCATGAGCTGCCACCATTTCTCGGCCCGCACCTGGTAGATCGGCTTCTTCGTCACGTCGAACAAGGTGATGAGCCAGCGCGCGATCTGGTGCTCTTTATTGTCGGGGTGTGAGAACGCTTCGGTCTTCCGCCGCGCATAGCCTTCTGTCCACATGTTCGTTTTGGGATCGATCCCAAAGTATTGCACAACCCACAGCCCCCCCACCTGGCTGTCGCGCCAGGCATCGCGTGAATCCCACTTCTCGAAAGTCCGCTCGGCCAGTTCCAGATAGCTCTCAGCCTTTCCGCCCCATTGGGTTTTCAGCGCCGGCGTCTTCAGGATCTCGTCCGCCATTGAGACGATGGGACGCAGCAGCATGGCTTCGCCCAGCATGCTATCTTGGTTAAAACCCAATGACTCGTCCATAAGTTCTGGCCAACCCAGGAAACCATCCGGTTCCTTGACGGCCCGCTTGATGCAGGAGTCTGTCCAGTCGACGAATCGCTCCACCCACTTCGAATCGTGCGTGACGAGATAGCCATAGTAGTAGCCGTTGATGAACGGACTGACGCGCCAGCCCAATCCCTCGGACATTTCCGTATCGCAGTAACGCTTCTTGGCGGAATATCCGAGAATGGATTTCTCCCAGCGCGCCTGCCAGTCTTTGGCAGTGGCCGCGTCGATCCACTCGGCCGGTCGCTCAACCGCGGCCGCGAACCGTGCGCCATCGCGGAGGGCGGCAACGGCGGAAGCCGCGGCGAGGGCCTGGGCAGAGATTTCATGAAGGAATTTACGGCGCTTCATGATGTGTCTCCCTGTTGACCACTGCGGGCCAGACTCGCATTCGACAACCTGAGGATACACCTGCCCTGCAATGCCACGCCGTAAAATCTTGTTCTTTTGACAAGATTTTCTCGACGTGCCTTACGAAAGGTGTATAAATAGAGGCTTTAGACGGGCCAAATGCTTACCCAAAAGAGAATAGATTTGGTTGCGACCACAAGGCCGCGTTGTGCTACTGCCCCTCCCGATATTCCTACTGGCGGTGGTTACCAAAAACCTCGTCCACATTGAATCAATTGATGTTGGCGCGGTTCCGCTGGTAAGCTCTCATTCCTATGTTCAGTCTGTTGGTTTCCGCTTTTACCGCCCCTGTTCCTCCTTCCGGACGCGGGCCGCTTTGCAATTGGAGATCCTCGCTCTCCGCCACCAGATCAATGTGCTGCGGAGGTCGCAGCGCGGGCGTGTTCACCTGAGGACAACGGACCGTCTCTTCTGGATGTGGCTTATGCACCTTTAGTCAGGTTGGCGCTGTGCCCTCGCCATGGTCAAGCCAGAAACGGTGATCGCCTGGCACCGCAGGGGATTCCGGCTGTATTGGACTTGGAACAGTAGACGGGGTAGGCCGGGAAGACCGCAAGTGTCTCGTGAAGTTCGAGACCTCATCTGGAAGATCAGCTTGGCGAATCCGCTCTGGGGAGCGCCGCGCATCCATGGCGAGCTCCTGAAGATTGGAATTCAACTATCTCAAGCCACCGTTGCCAAGTACATGGAGCGGCACCGAAAACCACCCTCACCGACGTGGCGGACGTTCCTCGACCGTCACCTGAAGCAATTGGTCGCGACGGATTTCTTCGTGGTACCGACGGTGAACTTTCGCATTCTCTTTGT
>JBEKLF010000229.1:0-13941 GCA_050010335.1 Terriglobia bacterium | reverse complement strand
AATTGGTCGCCACTTTGACCCGGGTCTTCGAGGATATGCAATCCTACCCGGAGCTGATCCGACCCCGGCTGCTACCTTTTTGCTAGCCATCATGTCCCTTTATTTATGCGCGGATGTATAGCGACTGCTTTCCCTGCCGGATTCGCCCGAAGGCCGCCACTAACGTGCTCATTTGGGCGGTCAGGCGGAGTGCCTTGCGCCCGTTCGCTTCCGGCGACATGTCGTGCGCGTCAGGGTCGTAGAGCGACAATGCTGACACTGCTGTGCGCAGAACATCCATAGGCGGCTGCGAAAGCGGGAAGTGCTCCAGCAGATTCAGGATTTTCGGTGGAACCGACCGGTTCCCGGCCAATTGGTCTTCGAATTCCTCTAGCTCTTCGGCTTTGGGGAGTCGGCCATACCATAGCAAATACACAACTTCTTCGAATGTCGAGTGCTCGACGAGGTCGTGAATATCGTAGCCGCGATAGACGAGTGTTCCTTCTTGCCCGTCAATCGCAGAGATCTCCGACGTGGCAATGACAACGTTCTGAAGGCCAACCTTGACCTCTGGCATGACCCATTTCTCCATGAGCTGCCAGGAATATTCGACTCAATAGCCGATCATAATACATGAGTCAATCGAATCAGAACAAGAAGGACTAGTTCTCCGAGTCCCCTGACACACACGCCCGCGTGGGAATGAATAGTCCAGATATACTATTTATCCGGGCTCCACTCTTACGGTCTTCCAGGCTCGGGAAAACACTTGGGGCTTTGGGTAACACTGTGTAAAATGATTCGCTATCTATCAGGCAGCTTCATGCAGAATCCCAGCGCGATGATGAAGATACTTCCGCTCGTGATTTCCATTCTGGCGTCGAGCCTTGCGGCTACCCGACCCGCGCTGGCCGGACCTGCCCCCCCTAACGACGAGGATGACCGTCATTCCGCTGTGCGCGGCGTCGAATTGATGATGGATGGCGACCTCGACGGCGCCGCCGCCGTTTTTCAGCAAATCGAGCAAAAAGACCCGAACTCACCATTGGGCTATGTGTTGAAAGCGGACGCCACTTGGTGGAGGATCTATTATATTTCGGCCAACCTGATCGATCCAGACGTCTTCGACGTCGCGAACATGGAAGCCACACCTTACGATTCTCACTTCGACGACCTGGACAATGTGGCGATACACAAAGCCGAAGCCCGCATTCATCTGCACCAGGAACTTGCGCGTAGTAATCTTTACGAGGGTTACGCCTATGCCTTGCGCGCCCGGCTGGAAGGCCTGCACGACCGCGACCTGCCTACCGCTCGTGCGGGGAAGAAGATGCGCTCGCACCTCCTCCGGGCGTTAGAGCTCGATCCCAGCCTTACGGATGCCTATCTGGGTATCGGCATTTACAACTACTTTGTCGATACGCTCCCAGGCATCGTTAAATTCCTTAGCCTGTTCATTATGCTCCCCGGCGGCAGCCGCACGGAAGGCCTTAAGCAGCTCCAGCACTGTGCCGAGAAGGGAGAGGTGGGGAGGCCGGAAGCGAAATTTTATCTCGCCAAGGATTACTCGCGCGGCAGCGAAAAACAGTACGAGAAATCCATCCGCCTCTTCGGGGAGTTGCAAGAGGAATTTCCCCATAACCCCCTTTGGCCGATGCTCATTGGCAGCCTGCATTATCGTTTGGGAAAACCCCAAAAAGGCGAAGAAACCTACCGTGAGGTCTATCAAAGGACCACGGGGAAGAATTCCGAGGTGGACAAGGCGGTACACCGCGCCGCAAGCCAAGCCCTGGAGCGGCTCCATCCCGAGCAGAAATTTCCGTGAATCAACGGTTCAGTCTTTGGGTTTGCTCATGAGCGTGGTAGGAGCTGCGGACCAGCGGCCCGGATTCGACAAAGCGAATCCCGGCGCTTTCGCCTTGCTGCTTGAGGGCGGCAAATTCATCCGGCGAGTAGAAGCGCGCCACGGGCAACTGTTCGCCCGATGGACGCAGATACTGGCCGATGGTGACGATTTGGACTCCCGCTGCGGCCAAGTCCCTTAGCACCCCACAGGTCTCATCGAAGGTTTCACCCAGGCCCACCATCAGCCCGGACTTGGTGGGAATGGCGGGGGCAATTTCGCGCGAGCGCCGCAGCAGGCCGAGCGACCGCTCGTAGCGCGAACCACGCCGCGCCACGGGGTACAGGCGGGGCACGGTTTCCGTGTTGTGATTCAGGATGTCAGGCCGGGCGCGCAGCACAATTTCCAGCGCCTCGCGAGAGCCGCGGAAGTCCGGAATCAGCACTTCCACTTGGCAGGTGGGAATACGCTCGCGCAGAGCTTCGATGGTTTGGGCAAAAATCGTCGAGCCGCCGTCTTCCAGGTCGTCGCGATCGACCGACGTTACCACCACGTAATTCAATCCCATATTTGCGGCGGCCTCTGCCACGCGCGCGGGTTCCGCCCAGTCCACCTCACCTGCCGGCTTACCCTTGGGCACGGCACAAAAGCCGCATCGCCGCGTGCAGAGTTCGCCCAGAATCATGAAAGTTGCCGTGCGATGCTGCCAGCACTCACCGATATTCGGGCAGCGCGCGCTCTCGCACACCGTGTGCAACCCCAGGCCCCGCATCAGGCGCTTCAGGTCAAAGTAGTTCTCGCCCGCGGGGAGCCGTACCTTCAGCCATTCGGGCCGCCGGACGGCCGCCTGTGGCAAACCGATTTGTACCAAATCACCCATTCAGTTCATTGTAGCCCGACTGCCCCGGCGGCACAACCGCACTCAGATGAGGGTGGTGGGTCAATTTGATGTAGAGGCGGCTTTACTCCCCCATTTGGTCCGTCAGCTGACGGATAAACTCGCCGCTCCAGCATCAAATTGCCTCACTACCTCGGATGAGAATTCCCTCATCTTCTCCTCCCTACCCGCCGATGATACGGATGGAAATGCAGAATCTTTCGATTATTGGAGGCATCATGCAGTGCAAGATTTTCAGTGTTCCACTTGAGTCCGAAGAAGCGCTCGATAAGGAGCGGAAGGTAAATGACTTTCTTGGTGCGACAAACGTGAAGCGGGTTTTTGCATCTCTTGCCAATCAGCCAAAAGGTCCCATGTGGTCTGTCCTCCTCTTCTATGAGGATGGAGCGCCGGTGCCGCAGAAAACCCCGGCCAGCCCCGGCGCTGCGCTGGATTCCGGGACCCCCCTAACCGGCGAGCAGGTAAGGTGGATCGTCGCCTTGAAGAAATGGCGGAGCGACCAGGCTGCGCTGGAGGGCGTCCCTCTCTACATGGTGGCCCAGAACAAATGGCTGGAAGACATGGTTCGAATACCGGCGAGGTCATTGGATGACCTCAAGAAAATCACGGGGTTCGGTGATTGGCGGGTACAAAAATACGGGGCTAAGATCGTTGAGATTCTGAACACGGCGAATGCCGCAAGACGTTCCTGGCCAGCATCTTCCTACTCTGCCGGCGGCGCTTGAGGGTTGGTTCAGGTTTTTTGCTCACGTGCACTTCCCCTCTGGCGAGGAGGACCAAGTGCGAATGAGGATCGAGGGGATTGTCTATGAATTAGTTCCCGAGCGACGCCCTTACCCCCACGTTTTGCAAGCCGTGTGGGTGAGGGCGTCGGATACTGGGAACGGTCAGCTTAAATGGAGAGCACTCCGACTCCGCCGCTCATCTTATACCCACTTTTTGCCGAGGGCGTCCAAGCCGGCTTTGGCCAAATCCTCGGGGAGCATGACCGGATGAAACTCTACTTGAGCGTTGAACGTGAGGAACCAGGGCTCGGCAATCGCCGGAATCTGCGAAGTGCTTTCCAAATGGACAATCAATATCCCGCTGCGGCGGCCACCGAGTTCCGTAAAGTAGGCTGCCTCCGGCTTCAGATCGTCGAGGATGTGCTTCATTTTGGATGAGGCACTGCCGTCCTTTACAAAGGTGTTAAAAGGCTCGACCGGAAACGTAACGCGGAGAAGTATTCGCATATTTGCCTCCTTCAAGGCATGAGTTTGGTTGCATGGGTCTGTCGTGGATTGAGATAAGGAGCCCAAAACCTGATTATACCATAGAATGACAGCCTTCAGCCGCGGCGCCGATGGGTCATCGCGTCATTTGCGAGACACGGGCGCTCCCAAATACGGCCCTTCCCGCGAAGGCGAAGCCGGAAACGCAAACCGTTGGGAATGCGTCGCAAAAGTCGCACGAGCATCCTGCCCGCGTGGAGTAATGGCCAAGATGGCCATGCCACAAAGACGGGGAGCCCGTTTTGTAGGACGGTCTCCTCATGTCTCGCTGGGGCCCGCGAATTGCGAAAACCGTCGAGGGCGGATAATGGGGTCACGATTGACCCGGATCTGCCGATCCTCAGGCTTAGTGCGGCATCGGGCGTTCGTAAATGATCATCCAGGACGTGCCAAACTTGTCCCGGAGCATGCTAAAGCGGAAAGCGAAAAACGTTTCCTGCATCGGCATGAAGATTTGGCCGCCGTCGGAGAGCAGGGCGTGAATCCGCTCCGCTTCACCGGTGCTGCTTACGGAGAGTGAAAGATAGGCGCTGCGCATCGGCTGGAATCGACCCGGCGGAACATCGGCCGCCAGAAGCTCCGTCTCGCCGATGGTCATGCGGGCATGAAGAATGGCATTCCTCCATTCGGGCTGTACGTTGTGGGGATCCGGCTGTTCGCCATGGGTCATCATCATCGTAATCTTTCCGCCGAGATGCTGTTCGTAAAAGCGTAAAGCCTGCGCGCAATTGCCGCCATAGTTGAGGTAGGTGAGTAGCTTCATCGTCATTTTCTCCTTTTCATTGATATTCGCCGGGCCTCGGAGGATGTCGCCACCAAAAACTCAGGTGCGTTCGAAGAATGCCGGCAGATTCGTCGTTGTGCGCCTTCACTTTTTCGCGGGCGCAGGGCAGGTGGCAAGGCACGTGTAGTATTCGCTGCCTCCGTAGTACATCCACCACTGCCCAGCGTGGCGCATGAATCCCGTAAAGAAGATGGTGTCATGGAACGACGAAATGCGCGCGTGCGGCGGCTGAGCGGCCTTGCCATCCTCCCAGGGATACTTTGCCTCAGCAGTGAAAATCGGCCGGGGAAGCCATGCAATCGCTTTCTCCGGATCATTGCGATCAAGCAGAACTTCCCCCACTGCATAAAAGTGCCCTGAGTGGTGGCCGCTGGTGAAGAGGAGGATGTTGTCCGCGTATTTCGGGTTCCAATCCGCCAGCGCCACGCAATTCTCTCCACCCGGCCAAGGGTTGCTCACCTTTTTGGACGTCCAGTGCACCAGGTCGCCGGAAAAAGCCATCAGCCCGGAATCGAGGTACATCACGTATTTTCCGTTCGCCTTGACGGGCTCGTTGTCGGGGTTTTGCAGGACAACCGGATTACGGTGGATCTCCTTGGCGTCGGGGAAAATCAGACCCAACTTGGTCCAGTTGACTAAATCCTTGGATGTTGCCAGGAACGCACCGCTTGCCTTCGGATCCCCTTCCCGCGTCCAATCCCAGACATTACAGAAGAGGTAGTACATGCCCTTGAAGCGCACCAGGCACACATCCTCGAAGCTGAAATCTTTGTCCTTGCCCTTGCCGAAGAAGGGGCTGTGAACGGTGTCCTTGGTGAAATGGATTCCATCCTTACTGGTGGCCAAGCCGATGTCACAAATATAGCCGGGCTTACGACCCAGTTCACGCTCGCCACGGTAGATATAGCAGAATTGGCCATCGACGAACAGAACTGAACCATTGTGAACGCCGCCACCATAGTGCCCCCGATCCCAACTCCCCGGCGTTGGCTCCAGGATGGGGTTGCCGGCATACTTGGTGAAAGGGCCGATGATCCAGTCTGGCGATTTGTAGTGGGAAGCATCGAATACTTTAGGGAATCCTCCCCACCATTTAGCAGCGTCGTAGCCAACCTCTACGCTTTTGGTAGGCATCTGCCAGTCCAGGCTGTCGTTGTAAGCGCCGCCGCTGTCCTTCGGTGGGGGGGCGGGTGGACTTGGGTTTTGTCCCGCACGAAAGGGGCTTGCCGTCATCGCCCACATAACTATGCAGGCTGCGCATAATCTGCGGAGCACGCCAGGGCTTGGTTTATACATGATGTCGCTCCGATTCTACCGCTACCCACTCCTCCAGGGCTGAGGCGGCGAAATGACGGTGGGAGTTTACCCAGGTGGGTTTGCAGGGTCAATGCCGGGGACGCACCGTACTCTCCGGTAGCGCGAAGGCGAAGAGCTCGTCGTGAACCGCCATGACCACGTATTGTCTCCCATCGAGTTCGTAGGTCATGGGGCTGTTCTCGGTGCTATCCCCGACGCTCACGTGCCACAAAGTTTTCCCCGTCGCCGGATCGAGGGCCATAAGATTGCTATCCACGTCGGCGGTAAACAGCAGATGCCCCGCCGTGGTCAGGATACCCGCCCCGCTTTCGCCGTCACCGAGTTCGTGATTCCAAACGACCTTGCCGGTCCGATAATCGATGGCACGGATCGTGGAATTGGCCCACAGGCCCGCATCGCGACCTGCCCAACCCTCCGGTTTACCCGTTGTTGTGAGGTAAAAAATGCTGAACACGCGCCGCGCACTGACGTAGAAAAGCCCGGTTTGCGGGTCGAAGCTGGGGGCCAGCCAGTTGGTGGCGCCATCGGAAGCGGGCTCGACCAGCGCGCCGTCGGGCCTCGGAGCGTACCCTGGTTTGATGATAGGACGCCCGCGTGAATCAATCCCTGACGCCCAATTGATATCGATGAATGGAGCGGTGACCAGGTGTTCGCCGGTGGCCCGATCGAGCACGAAGAAAAACCCGTTGCGGCTTGCCTGGGCCAAAAGCTTGCGTGGCGCGCCGCCAAATTCCGCGTCAAAAATAGTGGGAGTCTCGACCGCGTCCCAGTCATGTACGTCGTGGGGTGAAGGTTGGAAGTACCAGGCCAGCTTTCCCGTATCAGGATTGAGAGCCACGATCGAGCACGAATAGAGATTATCGCCCGGGCGCACGTCGCCGGCGAGAACCGGATTGGGGTTGCCCGTGCCCCAGTAAAGGAGGTTAAGCTCGGGGTCGTAGGTCCCCGTCATCCACGTCATGGCGCCACCATGGAGGATGGCGTCGGAGTTCTTCGGCCAGGTTTCCGACCCCGGCTCGCCGGGTCGTGGCTCTGTGTACCACTTCCATTGCACTGCGCCGGTTTTCTGGTCGATCGATTCGAGGAAGCCGGGGATATCCGTGACGTCTCCCGAGACGCCGACAATCACATGATCGCGCACCACGAGCGGCGCCATGGTGGAAAAGTATCCGAGCTTGGCGTCGGCCAGCTCGATAATCCAACGGACTTTACCATCGCGCGCATTGAGGCTTACCAAGTGGGCGTCCGGGGTCGTGAAGTAAAGCCAGTCTCCGAACATTCCCACCCCGCGGTGTCCAATGTGGTCACCCGCCGAGGGGCGATGATAATGCCAGATCGTGCGGCCAGTTCGTCCGTCAACCGCCCAAACATTGTCCGGGGTGGTGAGATAGAGAATGCCATTCACTTCCAGGGGTGTCGACTTGATCGTGACGTTGGCCCGGAATCTCCAAGCCAGAGTGAGAGAGCCGATATTTTGGGAATTGATCTGGTCGAGCGTGCTGAATCGCCGACCCGAATATTCACCATTGTAAGTAGGCCAACTCGAAGTGGGTGGTTGCAAAAGGGTCTCGGGGGCAAGCCCTTGGGCGGCGAGCTGCGGCGTGAGGGCGCACGGTGCGAGAAAGATAGCCAACAGCAACCCCAGTCCGCCCAACTTGGAAGCGAACCCGCTGCCAGCACGCGGGGGCATTCCTTGCGTCCGACCCTCAACGGTGCGCAACTGATTCATTGCGTGATTGCGAAAGTAGGTTTGAAGATTCATAGATCAAGCCCAAATAATGGCAGTTTTGTGCGAGTCGAAAGGATTGCTGTCACTTTAAGGTTTCGAGATACGCGAAGAGATCGTGGAACTGTTCCTGCGTCATTTCGTCCAGCAACTTGCGATGTGCAGCGAGCGGATCGTGTACCTCGATGCTGACGTTGTCGAGCGAAAAAGACCGATACCAGCCGGACCCATCTCGCATGGCCACCGTGAACTCGTCAAGATGCACAAGAGGCCCTTCCACGCGCTCACCCGTCGGGAGCGCCACGGTTACGGTTGAGTGGGCGGGACCTCCGGTCGGGCATAGCATTTGCGTCTGGAGACGGAGGGGGGAATACTTGCCGGCGATGCGCTTCAGGTCGCCCGTTGGGGAATGGCAGCTTTTGCACCCGCCGGCTCCCAGGAAGTAGGTTTTCCCTGCTTCCGCGTTGCCCGTGAGAAGTTTCACCAGCGGATATTTCTCAGGAACCTGAGCGGACTCCAGCGCCTCATGCGCGCGGTCGTGAAGGAACGCGGCGATGGCTGTAATCTGTTCCGCGGTGAGCGGAAGTGGCGGCATGCCCTTGTCGGGCCGTCCGTTGCGAATGACTTCACCAATCAGATTCCCGTTGACGTCATGCGCCACTACTTTGGACCGGATCAGGTCAGGGCCTCGTGCGCCGGTGGCGTCGGGCGCATGACAGAAGCCGCACGACTGTTTGAACTGGCTCTCCCCGCGCGTGATCATTTCTCGCGAAGGAGACTGCGCGAATGCCACGACGCCCGAGGACGCGGCCAAAATCAGTACTGAGGCCAGGATAATTCCGCCCAGCAAGCGGCGAGGCCGACGCTCAGCATCCATGGCAACTCGCTGGCCGGCACCGCGGGCCGCTCCCTGTGCTGGGCAACGTGTTAATGATGCGTTGTGCTGAAAATAAGTCGATTGCGGGTTGAACATAAGGTGACCCTGAAATCAAAAGTATATCGCAGGACAGCAGGTTCCGATGAAAGATGATAATTCTGGGAGCGCGTCGAGACACGCCGCCTGAGATTACGACGGCGCATAATTGGCAAGTGGGGCGTATCATGCTCGAAAAAGCCCGTGAAAAACCGAATTGATCTGGCAAATTGTAGTCGCAAAGCGGTGGTTTTCTGCAAAACTCGCGTCGGTTAGACGTAAATGTCCGAATCTAATACACAAATGTCCGACTTTTTTCCGGGCATTGTGTCTGAGATTTGTGTGTTTTCATATACATTCCGGCTTCGTTCGTATTTTTTTAACATCTTTTTTCTCGTCCCCCTGCCGGAACTGGGCCATGGGGGGAACGACTTCGGCCCGCCGGCGTCGATCCCGGCGTTGGGGGCATTCGCTTCTTACGCATTCGGCAATTCCGGTTTGCTTTCGCGAGACATGGGGCGCTCTCCCTATTGCTTTTCGACTATTCTCATCCGCTGTTTCCTGACGGTTTATCCCGGCGCACAACTACCTTTATTTTCATGAATATCGTGGGTATATCGACTTAAGTCGCTTGTTTTCATAAACATCGTGGCATTAGTCAAATTGTCCCTTCCTTCTTCCTTTGTTTTCATCAACATCGTGGGACCATCCTTTATTTTTAATTCCCCTTTTTCCCCTCCGCCCGCGCCTGTGAAGCGAACTAAATATCTTTTTATCACATACATACATTTTTTAGAATTTCTCTGTCTCGGCGCCTAAGTACCTTCCTTTTCTAAGATATCGTGGGATACCTCGGGGTCGCTCGCTTGCGGCGGTTGCGCTTCGCGCTTTCGGCGCTGGATTTTCAGATGGGTGAGCCGCCGGACTTCCCGTATGTTGGCATACGGGTTTCTCAACAAGTGACATGGAGACCTCCTGGGCCCTCAGCGCCGGTGGGCTGGGGACTGGGTGCTGGGGGCTAGGTGCTGAGTTACCGAGCCTTCCTGGGTAGCCGGCCGCCTCCCCAAAACCCGGCATGCGGTGCGCCGTTTTACCCACACGCCAATACTCCGGTAGATATGGAGCATGATGGCGACCAGAGGCTAGGGAGATACGGACAAATCTTCCGGCGGGAGGGAATTTCTGTTGAATTAATCTCGTAGGGGCACCCCTCGTGGGTGCCCGATCGGGGGGCCAAACGGCCCCTGGGTGGGCAGGCGCGAGGCCTGCCCCTACGTCGCGGTTGAGCGGTTGGCTCCTGGTTCGTGGAAGGGTACCTGACACCCTTTCCTCCCTGACACCCTTTCCTCCCTGCACCCTTTCCTCCCCCCTGACACCCTTTCCTCCCCATCAACCCCCGAGCCCTGGAGGGGCGACCCACCCAATCCCCCAGACCAACCTTCACCACGGCGGCACGGAGGCACATGGGAAGAGGGACTGTGTTAAAATCCTCCACGGGTGCCGTTAAGGCCTCTGCATGGCACGCGGGATCCGGCATTGAGCGACCGGCAATTTCAGTTCGAATGGGACGAGGGCAAGGCTGCCGCCAACATCCGTAAGCACGGTGTGAGCTTTGAGCTTGCCTCGTCCGTATTTGTTGATCCGCGACTGCTCAGCGTGGCCGATTTAGAGCATAGCGAAGCTGAGGAGCGTTGGTTTTCCGTCGGATGTGCGGTTAACGGTGCGATTGTCTCCGTTGTTTATATCTGGCAAGAAATGGCAAAGGCGATAACGAAAATCCGGCTGATTTCGGCTCGCCGAGCAACAAGAAGCGAAATCCGCTTCTACGAAGAAAACCTATGAGTGAGACCACCATCAACGACGATCAGATGCCCGAGGAAATCGACTTCCGCAAGGGAGTCCGGGGATTGCACCACATTCCCCCGGACGCGAAGGTCTTTCTGCCTGCCTCCATCGAGCAAAGTGTGTGGCAGTACTTTTCCGCCAAGGCCCAGCAGAAGGGTGTGGACTTGTCGGAACTGTTGACCGATGTACTCAAGCGGGACATCGAGATTAACGAAGCGCTGAAGTAACACACGCCATCCTCCTGCCTTCTTTCGGGAGGGGAACTGCTCGTGGCGCCGTTTCCCTGGCGCCGCTTCCCTCCGTTTCTCCCTTCTAGCGCATCATTCCTGAACGAAAAAGTTACTTGACCCCTTTTCCCCCTTTTCCCCACTGACACTTTTCCCCAGAGGAAAGGAGAAAAACGGTTCCTGACACCGTTTCTCCCACCGTTTCTCCTCTGACACCGTTTCTCCTCCTTTTCCCCCTTTTCCCCACTGACACTTTTCCCCAGAGGAAAGGAGAAAAACGGTTCCTGACACCGTTTCTCCCTGACACCGTTTCTCCTCCCTGACACCGTTTCTCCTCCTGACACCGTTTCTCCTCAGCAAACAGGAAACATCCCACATTTCCGTTTTGAGCTCTCCCGCCGAATTTTCGGATCGTCGCCGTTATCAATATTCGTGCGGGTGTGAACGCGACGAAGAGGCCGCAGCTGAGCTGCCACCGGTTTGGGTCGAACGAGGTGCGCCTATGGCTGAGCTTGATCGCCTATAACCTGGGAAACCTAGGGCGGCGCTCGGCGCTGCCTGGCAGAATTGATAACTGGTCGTGACGAGTCTGCAGCAGCGTTTGGTGAAAACCGGCGGTCGATTGGTCAAGCACGCTCGGTACCATTGGTTGCTCCTGGCAGAGGGTCATCTGACACGGAGGCTGTTTGGAGCCATGCTGGGTAGGATCGCTGCTCTGTCCTTTCCAGAGGGTTAGGCGAGCCGCCGGCCGAGCGGATTTCAGCGCGGAGAGGGCAGGGGACGGAAAAGTGTGGGCGACATCGGTGGGAGAAGCGATAACTCCCGGCTGCGGGACCCTCAAGAGAGGGAGAAAGGGTTCTGTCTGTGGTCGCTGGAGATGCTGGACGTCGGAAACCCGACCGGCCTTTGCATTCGGGGGCGGCCAGGCGTACATTGTCAGTCGGCCCGGAGTGGATAATGGAAATTCCGGCTAGACGTCGTGGACTTCGATTGGGATTTCTATTTTGGTTCAGTGCCAGAACGCACAGGCAGACATGACTTGCGCCAAATCCCTTAGACACGATGCTCGGGACCTCAGGATAGATGAACCATCACAGGAGATGCTTATGCGCTACAGGGATTTGAGGGAGTTTTTGTCGTTATTGGAACAGGAAAACCAACTCGTAAGGATTAAGGATCCGGTCATGCCGGAACCTGACTTGAGCGCCATAGGCCGGGCGGCGCCCGACTTGGATAGCGGACCGGCTGTTTTTGTTGAAAAGATCAAGGGTTACAAAAACAGCATTGCACTGAATGTACAGGGATCGTGGCAGACTCACGCCCTCATGCTGAACTTACCAAAGGACACATCGATCAAGGAACAGTTTTTTGCACTGGACAAGCTGTGGAACGATTATCCGGTAAAGCCTGTATGGGTAACGGAGAAAGATGCACCTATCAAAGAGAATAAAATTAAAGAGGACATCAACCTTTTCGATATCCTCCCGCTCTTCAGGGTAAATAAATTTGATGGAGGTTTTTTTATTTCCAAGGGGCTCGTTGTCTCTAAGGATCCTGAAGACCCCAATGATTTCAACAAGGAAAATGCCGGCATATACAGGATTCAGGTTAAAGGGAAGGACCTTGTGGGAATTCAGGCTCTGCCTTTCCATGACATAGCGATTCATCTGAGAAAGGCAGAGGAAAGGAATGAACCACTGCCCGTGGCTATATGCATCGGCAATGACCCTGTGCTTAATTTCATGGCGAGCACGCCTATTGAGTATGCACAGTCCGAATATGATTTTGCCGGCGCCCTAAAGAGTGCTCCCATCGAGCTGGTCAAGAGTGAGACAGGCGACCTGGACATCCCAGCAAGAAGCGAGGTCGTCCTTGAGGGAAATATCTTGCCCAGAGTGCGCAAGATCGAGGGCCCATTCGGTGAATTCACTGGCACCTATTCAGGCGCCAGGCTGCAGTGCGAGATAAAGATCCATACGATCACTCATCGTACTAACCCTATCTTCGAAAACCTTTACCTGGGTATACCCTGGACGGAGATCGACTATCTACTTGCATTGAACACCAGCATCCCTCTCTACAGGCAGCTCAAGAAAGATTTCCCTGAGGTCGTTGCCGTGAATGCGATGTATACCCATGGAATCGGGGTTATAGTTTCCACCAAATCAAGGTTTGGCGGATACGGCAAGGCCGTAGCAATGAGGCTTTTGTCCACTCCTCACGGCATGCCCTATTCAAAGATCGTAATCATAGTCGACGAATTTGTTGATCCCTTTAATCTGCCGCAGGTGATGTGGGCCATGACGACAAGGGTCCGGCCTTCCAAGGACGTTGTGCTTATCCCGAATGCTCCGGGCATGCCCCTGGATCCATCCTCAGAACCGGCCGGCATCCAGACCAAGGTGATAATAGATGCCACCACCCCGGTCTCCCCTGATGTGGGGAGAGAGACAGAACTTCTGGAGGTGCCTGAAAAGACTGAGTTCTGGATGGATTATTTGAAAAAAGCCATGAGAAAGGAGAGATAACATGATTTGCCCGAGATGCGATTCCAACGCCGCGGATCTGCTGGTGAAGGCGCCTGTTGATAATGCCTGGGAAGTATATATATGTGGCACCTGCAATTTTACATGGCGATCTACCGAGAGCGAGGATATTACGAATCCCGCCAGGTATGACAGAAGATTTAAGATCGATCCGATCTCGATTCCCAACATGCCTGTGATGCCGCCCGTACCGAAATTGATAAAGTGACGTAATAGCACATCAAAGCGACGAGGCTTTGTTCTGTGATGTTTATCGATGATACGGTTTGCTGAGTGACAGATTGGTTGGTAGCCGCGCCGCTTTGTTGGATCACACCGATTTCAGTATCGAGCTGCTGAAGCATGGCCGCCTGGGATACCGGCGGGTGTATGTACTGCATCCACAAGGGCACGTCCGGGTTGGTCACGTCCCCGATATCAATCACTTGCTGCCAAAGTTCGCCGGTCGATTGGGTCCACGTCGTATATTCGTATCCGTCCTGTAGACCCATTCCGGCGAGGCCAGGGATGTGCTCGGGGCAGGGGGTGAAGGAAGGTTAGGATGTGGGGGCTGGTTGGCGGGCCGTCTTCCACTGGTCGGGAAGCAACTCGG
>JBEKLF010000228.1:0-14048 GCA_050010335.1 Terriglobia bacterium | reverse complement strand
GAGGCCAACATTTCCCGCAGTTTGACGAAGGCCCGCATAATGGCGATGTTGACTTGCACGGCGCGCTCGCTGTGCAGCACGCTGGAAAGCATCGCCACCCCCTGTTCCGTGAAGGCGTACGGCGTGGCGCGTCGCGCACCGCCCCAACTTGAAGTCACAAATTGTGACTTCAAGATTTCGTACTCCTCCTTGGTCAATTGAAACATATGGGGGACGGGGACAGTCACCACGTTTCCCGGTTTCTCCACTTGGCGTCATGCCGATGGTAGAGCAAGTAGCGTGAACCTACTGTCCAGGCTCCGCCGCTCTTCGACCATTGACCATTGAACATTAGGGACGGTGGTGTCTGTCCTGTCTCCTTCGATCAACTGATAGTTGTGGCTAAAGCAGAGCGACAAAGCCGGCTTGCTGGAAATGGCGATCGCCGGTGAGTGCTTCCAAAACGTTGCGTTCGTGCATGATGATAAAACTGATGCAGTCGATTACTCCCCACTCTTTATCCGACCGCTGGCCATAAAGTTGCCAGCCTTTTCTGCACAGCTCCGAAGTCAACTCCACAACTTCGATGCGCTGGGAGTGCTCAATGCGCTCCAACAGACCGCTTGCCAATCGGCGCAGAGGAATGGAAGAAAGCCAATTGCCCACTTCCAACAGAACGACCGAGGAAGTCACGAATCCTCTTTCCTCATCCAGCCTTTGCTGGAAAAGGCGCACGGCTGGCTGATGCAAGGCGTCGTTTCGATTCACCAAGGCGATCCAGCCGGAGGCGTCAACAAAAGTGAGGCCTCTGGGCGACGAACTCATGATTGCTTGGACTGTCCGTACGAATAGTGTTCGAAATTACGAGCCAGGTCGCTTGGCCCGATGTCACTGGCGAGGTCGGGAATGCTGTAAGCGGAGTCGGCGGGCGCTTCCTGCAGAGCGTTGTCGGGAAGAATTACTGTGACGCGCGTGTCCTCGGCCAGATGCACGCCGTCAGGAAGTCGGATGCACCCATTTCGATACGTCGTTTCGATAGTTTTGCTCATGGAGTCCATGGTACCCGACAAACCACGCCTTCGCAAGGAAGGAAGCAAGGTAGCGCTCTGCCGTCCTCTCGCCTGGGATTGTGTTAGTATTCCCCCCATGCGAAAACTCCTTCTGATTGCATCCCTGGTACTTCTCAGCGCGCCGTTGCGGGCGGCGGGCACTCTCGATGTGTACTTTATCGATGTGGAGGGCGGGCAATCCACGCTCTTCGTCACCCCATCGGGAAAATCGATGCTGGTGGACACGGGCTGGCCGGGCTTTAATGGCCGCGACGCGGAGCGCATTTCGAGCGTCGCCAAGACGGCGGGCGTTACCCGCATCGATTACCTGGTCATCACCCACTACCACACGGATCACGTCGGCGGCGTGCCGCAACTCGCCGAGCGCATTCCCATCGGTACCTATGTGGATCACGGCCGGAACGTGGAAACCGGGAAGGAAGCCGACGATCTCTTCCATGCCTACGCGCAGGCGAGAGACCGTGCATCCCATTTGATCGTGAGGGCGGGCGACAAGATTCCTGTCGAGGGCATCGAGGTGCGGGTGGTGAGCGCCGCCGGCGAGGGTCTTCAGCGGCCCCTTGCGGGAGCGGGCGCGCCGAATCCCTTTTGCGCGGCCACGAAACCGCGTGAGGTGGATCCTTCCGAGAATGCCCGGTCGGTTGCCATGCTGATCAGCTTTGGCAAGTTTCGCATGGTCGATTTCGGCGACCTGACCTGGAATAAGGAACTGGGGCTGGTCTGCCCGAACAACAAACTTGGGACGGTGGACGTTTACCTGAGCACGCACCATGGGCTCGATCAGTCCAACGCGCCGGCGATGGTCGACGTGCTCCACCCGCGCGTGGCCATCACCAATAATGGCGCGACGAAAGGCGGGTCAGAGGAGGCGATGCACACCATTCGCACCTCGCCGGGCATTGAGGACGTGTGGCAGTTGCATTACGCCCAGAATGCGGCCAAGGAGAATAACGCGCCCGAGCCGTTTATCGTGAACGTCGACCAGGACGCGAGCGTGAGCTGGATCAAGCTCTCGGCAGGATCCGATGGCGGGTTTACCGTGACCAATAGCCGCAATGGGAAGACCAAGACATATCCGGCACGGCCGTAACCCGCATACCTCACCACTCGCTAAGAAGTGCCTGTCCCGATAAGTCGCCCCGGGACGGGAAACCGGCTTTTGTGCGGGCATGCCTGCGGAGCTTTAGAGTGCGGCAGCAAGCTGCCGCACTCTAAAGCTCCGCCCGCCCGAGCAGCCGGTAACGAGTGCGAGGCGCGGGAACCATCGGGGGCCAGCGACAAGTCAAAAGTCAAAAGGCAAAGGGCAAAAGGCAAAAGTTAAAAGTCAAAAGTTAAAACAACCGGTTCGTGAGGTCGCAGAATGAGAAGAAGTGTGCTTAGGTGCGCTTTCCGTCGGATTCTTCTCGTCCTCCCGCCGGTTTACCCCCTGCCAGCCGCGGCGCAGCGCAATTATTATGTACTCTCCCGAAGGTGTGGCCGGTTACAAGCGTAAGTAACCAGCCAGGGCTTACTCCTTTCTATCTTTGAAGTTGAGGTTTGGGTCGGCCCCGAAGGGAAAGCCCCCGGTTGCGAAGGAAGCGTGCGGGGGACCTCCTGGGTGGTAAGCGCCCGTTACGAGGCGGGATGTCCTTCGCGGACATCGCCAAATTGTCCGAATCTCGAAGCGGTGATGCGCCGAATCGCGCCTCGGCGCACCGTGTCCCACTTCTGCCTGTCGTGGGAATTTACGGGGATCGGCGGAATATCCACAATGCCCCCCAGAGATCAAATCGAATCGTGACAGGTGCGGCAGCCGGTAGGGGCACTCTTCTCTTTATGGCAAGCGATGCAGGCGGCCATCGAGATGGGCTTCTCTCTGATTACCACTTCGCGCTCGCGCACGGGGCCATGGCAGTTTTCACAACTCAGCTTCGCCTTCTGAACGTGCGTCCGGTGGGAGAAGTAAACATAGTCCGGCACCTGGTAGATTTGCACCCAGGGCACGGGCTTCTTCTGCGCAGCGTATTCGGCCAGCTTCTTGATGGCGGGACTGTCCGCCGCGATGGTCGCGTGGCACGTCATGCATTTTTCCTCCGGCGGATAGTTCATCGTCCAGCCGTCGGATGAAACTTGGTGACAATCCTGGCATTCCTTGAAGAATTGCGTGTGGAGCTTGTGGCTAAAAGGAAGAGGTTGCGGCTTCGCGGCCGGCGGCGGTGGCGTCTTGTCTTGGGCGCGCAATACAGTGCCATCAGTGAGCACACCGAAAGTCAGGGCCATGGTGCTGGCGAGAAGCGCCAGGGACACTGTCGACCTCAAGTGTGATAGCAAATCTGTGGCTCCCTTATAACGTGGCCCTCCCCTTCGGGGAATAGCTTACGGCAAGGCAAACGCCACATAGGCATCTCCCGACCGTGTCCGCGGCTTGCCTCCGCCGCCCGCGGCGATAACCACGTACTGCTTGCCCGCCGCTTCATAGGTGCAAGGGGTCGCGTAGCCGCCCGCGGGGAGTTGCGCTTTCCACAACAGCTTGCCGTTGGATTTATCGAAGGCGCGGAACATTTCATCCTGGGTTGATCCGATGAAGACGATCCCTCCGGCCGTAACGATGGAACCGCCGATGTTCTGTGTGCCAGTGGGGGGAATACCGCGCTCAGTTAATTCCTTGAGCTCACCCAGCACGACCTGCCACACGATGCTTCCCCGGTTCAAATTGAATGCGGTGAGCTGCCCCCAGGGCGGTTTGATGGCCGCATACCCCTCCTGGTCAACAAAGTGGTTGTAGCCGGTGTGCGCGTAGGGATAGCCGGCGCCCTCCGGGGCGGGCACAAGCGTCAGGATCCATGGTTCATCGTGGGAGTTGATGTAATACCAACCCGTCGCGGGATCGAATGATCCGCCGCCCCAATTCGAGCCGCCGTCAAATCCCGGAAAGATGATGGTTCCCTGCAAGCTGGGAGGTTGCCAGGTGCCGCTGCGCGATTTCGCGAAGGCATCCAGAACATACGCGTGCGCTTCCGGCGAGATATTCGTGATGTCGTCTTCGGTGAAGACCTGGCGCGCGTACGGCGGCGGCTTCAGCACCTGCTGCTGCGTCGGCCAAGCTTGTTCGCCGGGAACGTCCGACGGCGGGACGGGCCGCTCTTCAATCGGGAACAGAGGTTTACCGGTTTCGCGGTCGAGGACGAAGAGCTGGCCGAACTTAGTGGGCTGGACGGCAGCATCCACATGCTTGCCGCCAATATTCAGCGTGACCAGGGAAGCCGGGCAGGGAAGGTCCCGATCCCACAAATCGTGATGCACGACCTGGTAGTGCCAAATTCGTTTTCCGGTGGCGGCATCGAGCGCAATCACACAATTGGCAAAGAGGTTTGAGCCCAGACGCTGGCCGCCATAGAAATCGAAAGCCGCCGATCCCGTGGAAACGAACACCCAGCCGCGTTTCTCATCCAGCGTCATTCCTCCCCAATCGTTGGCGCCGCCGGTAGTGCGCCAGGATTCGCCCTGCCACACGTCGTTGCCAACCTCTCCGGGGCGGGGCAGTGTGTGGAAGATCCAGGCCATCACGCCCGTGCGCACGTCGAAGGCGCGAATGTGGCCGGGCGCCGACGGCTCGGGGCCCTCGCCGCACAGCGACCCGAGAATGATCAGGTTCTTGTAAACGATGCCGGGCGTAGTGACATCGTACTCTAACTGGGTGATGTCGCGGCCCAAGCCGCGTGTCAAATCCACGCTCCCGCCCTGGCCGAAATCCGGAATGAGTTTGCCGGTCTTGGCGTCAAACGCCCACAGGCGGGCGCGCGCGACAAAAAGAATGCGATGGTCATCACCGTTTTCCCAGTACGCCACGCCGCGATTTACTCCGTGCGGCTTGTCCTCATCAACGCCTTCGAACGGATCGTATTGCCAGAGGAGTTTGCCCGTATTCGCCTCCAGGGCGCACAGCTTGAGTTGGGCGGTGGTGAGGTACATCACGCCATTTACCACCAGAGGATTGCATTCGATGGTGGTGGCGGGTTTGCGCCGGCTGTCTTCGGTGTGATACGTCCAAGCAACCTTGAGTTTGTGCACGTTGGCGCGGTTAATCTGGTCGAGCGGTGAATAATGCGTTCCGGCTGGATTGCCGCCGTAAACCCGCCACTCGTGGTCGGGATTGGCCGTTGGCTGCTGGGCGGCGGGAAGCGACGCAGGCCATGCCGAGGCAGCCAGCAACGATGTGGCGCTTTGCTTCAGAAATCTGCGGCGGTTTAATCTATTGGCCATGAATGGAAAATCTCCTTTGGCACGATGACTCCTCCTGCCACGGCTATCGGAATGTTAATCGGAAACCACCTCTGAATAGGATAGGAGGTCCGTTGGTGAGGAAGGGCGTGCGGGCCACATCGTACCGCTGATTCGCGAGATTCTCTCCCGCCACAAAGACTTCCATCCCGTGCCCCAGCGGTCGTGAAACCAGCGCATCGAGCAGGAAATAATGATTCAACAAAAGTGTATTCTGATCGTTGTCGAATGCGGAGCCCACAAAATTTCCTTGCAGTGCGGCCGTCAACCGATGCGGGCGGGAATATCGGACCTGGAAATTCAGGTCGTGGCGGGGAACGTGCGGCACGAGCAGACCCACCAGTTGCGTGTTCGCGGGAAAGCTCGTCACCGCGGCGTCCACATATTGCAATCCTCCGTTGACCGTCACTGAGCTGGTCAGCCGCGCTTCCGCCTCGAGTTCGGCGCCGCGCGAACGCGTCTCCCCTAAATTCTGCCGCTGCTGGGTGGTCAGGCTCGGGGTTGTCGAGAGCGTCACGTTGGCAATGGGATCGCTGATGTCACTCCAGAAAAGTGTGCCGCGCACGCTCAGCCGCTCATGCCACGCGCCGTAGCTCGCGCCGGCTTCCGCGCCGGTCAGTTGTTCGGCGGTCAGGCCGCTGTTGGCCTCGGTTAGGGTATTACCCTGGCGAAAATTCCGATAGAGTTCGTTCAGTGTGGGCGAGCGAAAGGCTCGATACATGGAGGCCCGAAGCGCCAGGTTCTCCTTCACCCGGAAAACGGTGGATAGCCGTGGGCTGAAAGCCTGCTCGCTGCGCTCCACGTAATTGGTGACTTGCAATGGCCCAGGTGTGGCGAGCGGGCGTTTGACGGAGAGCGCATCATAATTGTTCCAGTCGTCCACGCGCGCGCCGCCGGTGATGAGCCAGCGTGTGTTGATGCGGAGGATGTCCTCTCCGTACAGTCCCCAGATGCGCTGCCGTCCGCCCGCGCCCACGGCGTTAGAAACCTTTCCGGAAGAATACATCAGCTCGTTGCTAGCGCCCCGCACTTGTTGGCCGTCGAAGCCGACGGCGAGCGTCTGGTGAGCACCCGCCGTGCGTGTCCACTGCGCCGAAAGTCCGGCCTGGTACGAGGGCACACGCTGGACATCGGTAAGGGTCTCACTATTCTGGTTTGCAGCGACAGAGGAAAAGGACTGATCGTAGTCTTCCGGGCCGCCGTAAGCGCGAAAGGTCACCGCGCCGGCCGCGGCGGATTGCCAGTCGGCGCCCACGGCGAGTTGGCGCAGGCGGGTGTCGTTGTTTTGCAGCGGCGTGCCGTTCTTGCGCGCCTCTTCGAAGATGGTCCCGCTGGCGAATGCCCGCCCCCGGTCGGAGAACAAGCGCTCCAGCATGAACTGCCCGTCAAAGTGCTCTGAGGCCACCGGTTTATCAATGGTGCCTTCCAAGGGAGGCAGCACCGAAACATACCCGTCGGTGTGAAACCCTTCGCTCGAGATAAGGCCCAGCCAAGAGCCGCGGCGAAGGCTGGCGGTGACGGATAAATCCGGCGTTTGTTTGTTGCCGTAGAACGTCTCGAGGGTAAGAGACGAAACGACAGGGCGGCGCGGAATGACGTTAACGACGCCTCCTAGCGCATCGCCGCCGTAGAGATCAGAAACGCCGCCTTCCACCACTTCCACCGCGCTTACGGAGGTCGCCGGGATGCGGTCCCAATAAACCCAGCCGCCGAAGGGGTCGGTAAGGGGAATGCCGTCGGAGATCACCAGGGCGCGGCTGGCCCCGCTGGTCCCCACGCCTCGCAGCGAGACGCCGAGGGAAATGGGATTGGCCGTCAGGCTACCGTTGCGGCGATAGAGCATGAACCCGGGAATTTGCCCGAGCGCATCGTCGAGGGTGATGCCTCCGCTGGTCGCGAGATCCTCCTGAGCTAACACTGCTACACTCGATGCCGAATCGCTGACACGCTGCTCGGTGCGCGTGGCAGTGACGGTGACTCGTTCTCTGAGAGCCTTGGGAGCGATCGTGATCTCAATCGGTTTCGCGCCCTGGGTGTGCGCGTCCCAGCTTTGCTGAACGGGCGCGAAGGAGCCACTCCGCACGGTGAGTGTGCCTGTCGCAATAGCCAGGTCGTCAAAGTGAAACCGGCCCTCGCGGTCAGTGACTTGGGTGGTGCGGAAGCGCGCGTTGCTCAGCGTGACTTCGGCGCCAGGCACGGGCGCGCCCGAACTGTCATGAATGATTCCTTCCAAACGGAAGGACGCTTTCTCTTGGCTCAGAGCGATCCCCGCGGAAAGCACGAGCAGGGTGGCGATCGCCAAGGCTTTGATCTTCCGGTTAATCATTCGTGTGACGTCCGCCTCTCACGAAACAAGGGAATGCGCGCCTCGCTCCCTGCGTCCGCTTGAATGCCGACCAGGAGAATATTGAATTCCTGGAGCGTGAACTTCGTGGAAATATGCCTAAGCGACCATTCTACATGATTGCAACGAGCGGTCCAGAGATGAATTGTGAAGTGTAGCGCGGACCTGTTCTGTAGGTCCGCGGCTCGTCCTCGGCGGGGAGGGAAAAGCCGCGGACCTACAGAACAGGTCCGCGCTACGCCCGCTTTTTCTCTTGACATAGGTTATTGCTGAGCGAGAATCCATGCGCAGCACGAGGGCGCGAAAGCCGCGACAGCTCGGGAGATAATATGGCAGAAAAACGCAAAGGGAAAAAATACGCACGGCGGGATTTCCTAAAAGAAGTCACAGCCGGAGGCGCGCTGGCGTCGAAGATCGGGACGTCGGCGCTCCCGGGGCAAGCCAACAAGACAGGTGCCGGAAGCGCGGGAGGGGGCGCGGCTGAAAAATCGTCTCACACGCCGCTCTCCCCGATTGACTTTCCCCGCACCTTCACGGGGCGGAACCTGAAGAGGATAGGATTTCCGCTGGGAGGCATCGGCACGGGTACCGTCTCACTCGGTGGCCGCGGGCAACTTCGCGACTGGGAAATTTTCAACCGGCCCGACAAAGGCAACGAGTTGAGTTACGCCTTTCCGGCAATTTGGGCAAAGGTGGGAGAGAGCAAACCTGTCGTCCGCGTACTAGAATCGCGCCTTCAGCCGCCTTATGAATTGAACGAGAGCGGCCTTGGCTCCGACAATGCTCCGGGCCTGCCGCGTCTTGCCGAAGCCACTTTCACGGGTGCATATCCATTTGCGCGCATTGCCTTCACCGATCCCGAGTTGCCGGTGCAGGTCCGCCTGGAAGCATTCAATCCGCTCGTTCCCCTGGACGCTGACGCTTCCGGTTGGCCCATTGCGATTCTGCGTTACACGGTTCGCAATGCAAATAACGCTCCCGCCCGGGTTGGCATCGCGTGGAGCCTCGAAAATCCCGTGGGCCACGAGGGCAGGCAAGCGGCTTTTCGTGAAGGCCCAGGTCTCGCAGGGTTGCACATGGACAATCCCTTCCTGTCGCCGTCCCATCCTTTGAAAGGCACCTTCGCGTTGTGCGCCGTGGGAGCACCCGAGGGAAGCGTTTCCTATCTGCGCGGCTGGAAGCGGGCCGAGTGGTGGAATGGAGTGCTGACTTTCTGGGACGACTTCAGCGACGATGGTGCGTTGGACTCTGCTTCCCGGGTTGCCATGCCGGTGGGTTCCCTGGCGGTGACGCAAACCATACCTGCGGGGGGGGAGGCAGCCGTCACCTTCCTGCTCGCGTGGCACTTCCCCAATCGCACGCCGGAACGCTGTGGCTGGTTGGCCCCGGAAAGTGTGCCCAAGAGCACGGTGGTCGGCAATTTCTACACTGAGCGCTTTACGGACGCCTGGGACGCGAGCCGGCAAGCCGCCTCCCAACTGGCACACCTCGAAGCCCGCACGCGCGCCTTCTCCCAGGCCATCGAGTCGTCCACGCTCGCGCCGGCGGTACTCGACGCCGTCACTAGCACGCTTTCTACCTTGCGCACGAATACCTGCTTCCGCACGCCGGATGGCGAGTTTCACGGATTCGAAGGGTGCAATGACCACCAGGGTTGCTGCCACGGAAGCTGCACCCACGTGTGGAATTACGAGCAAGCCACCGCGCAGCTCTTTCCCAAGATGGCGCACTCGTTGCGCGAGTCGGAATTTCTGCGTAACACCGATACCAACGGTCTGATGGGCTTCCGTTCTTACCTGCCGGACGGAAAGCAGATTTGGCAAATGGCCGCCGCGGATGGACAGATGGGCTGCCTCATCAAACTTTATCGCGAATGGCGGCTCTCTGGCGACACGGATTGGCTGCGCCGATTGTGGCCCGGCGCCAAGCGCGCTTTGGAATTCGCCTGGATTGAAAACGGTTGGGACGGCAATCGCGACGGGGTTGCGGAGGGCGTTCAGCATAATACTTACGACGTCGAGTTCTACGGCCCCAATCCCTTGTGCGGAGTCTATTACCTGGGAGCGTTGCGCGCGGGCGAAGAGATCGCGCGCGTCGTTGGGGACCAGGACTCGGCGGCGGATTATCACCGGCTCTTTGAGAGCGGCAGCCGCTGGGTCGATCAAAATCTCTTTAATGGCGAGTACTACATTCAAAAGGTTGAAGGGCGTCCGGAGAGCCAAATTGCCGCTGGCACGCGAGTTGGCATGGGAGCAGGGAATACTCTTGAGCCGGATTATCAAATGGGCGGCGCCTGCCTGGCGGACCAGTTGCTCGGCCAACTTCAGGCTCACGTGGCGGGCCTGGGATATCTGGTGCAGGAAGCGAATGTGCGCGCCACGCTGAAGTCGATCTACAAATACAACTACCTGTCAAACCTGAGCGACCACGTTGACCTTCAGCGCACCTACGCCCTGAACGACGAGGGTGGAGTTGTGGTGGCCACTTATCCCTTGGGCAAACGTCCGGAGATTCCGTTCCCTTACTTTGGCGAAATTTGGACGGGCATTGACTACCAGTTCGCGGCATTGCTGGCATTTGAGGGGATGACCGCGGAGGCGCTGAACGTTGTGGAATCCACGCGCCGGCGCTTTGACGGCGAGCGGCGCAATCCCTGGAATGAGCCCGAGTGCGGGCATCACTACGCGCGCGCCATGGCAAGCTGGGGCTGCTTTATGGCCTGGAGCGGTTTCCGCTATTCCGCTCCGCAGCGCGAACTCACCCTCATGCCGCGCACGCGCCGGCAGGCGTTCCGCTGCTTCTGGTCAGTCCCCTCAGGATGGGGCAGCTTCACGCATACGCTCAAACCACAGCTCCAGAGCGTGCAGGTCCAAGTGGCCGAGGGCTCAATCGCCGTGCAGCGCGTGGCACTGAATGGCCTCTCCAAGGGCCCGTTTAGTAAGGCCACAGCCCGCTTGGGGACGGAGGTATTGCAGGCAAGTGTGAAAACCGAAACCACTCGTCGCGTCGTTGTTTTTGACCACGAATTTGGAGTGACGCCCGAGAAGCCGCTTGAGGTATCGCTGACAGTGTAATGCGGAAGAATCGTAGCGCGGACCTGTTTTGTAGGTCCGCGGCTTTTCCTTACCGATACGAGAAGAGCCGCGGACCTACAAAACAGGTCCGCGCTACTACCTTTCAAATGGTGGAGGGGAGAATCGTGGGTTTTGTCAGTAAAGTCACAAATGGGAAAATCAATATCCCTCCGGGTGTAAATCTCCCCGAAGGCGCTTATGTGCGTGTTGAGCCCCTGAAAGAGGAAACTCTAGCGAAACGCTTGAAGCCGGTGATCGGGAGCGTTGAGGGTTTACCTCGAGATTTTGCCGCGCAACACGATCACTACCTCCACGGGACTCCTAAGCAGAGGCGGCGTAAAGCCGCCTCGACGTCAGCCTAAAATCCTTCCTGCACTGCGCAGCCCCGCCTCATTCCCCCAGTTCCGCCATACGTCGGTCGAGCAAGCGCAGACTTGTTTGGAACGCCCGTCCCCGTTGACAACAAAAAGCCTCGGGCCTACCGAGCAGATCCGCGCTACGCGCTTAATCGCGCAATCGATCTTTCCAATATCCAGGTCTTCGGTGCTGATGCATGACAGCGGCGATGAAGATTCGATCATGCTGGTCTTCGTAAAGGACTGTGAAAGGGAAACCCAGGACAATCCGCTTGCGTATGGCACCGCGTTCGACTGGGCCCGCCTGCGGGAACTGTTTGATTCTCTGAATTGTCTCTTCGACTGCGGATAGAAAATCGGCCCCGAGACCTCCGGCTTTTTCCTCATAGAACCGCGCGGAAGAGAGCATCTCTTCGTACGCCTCAGGGTGGAATTTGATTTTCACCTTTTGAGGTCTCGACGCGCTCTGGCGAAAGCCTCCGCGGCATCGATGCCCTCGGCGTTGCCCGTTCGAAGCTCTTCCAGGCGCCGTTCCGCTTCCGCCAGCCACAACTCTTCAACGTTGCTCTCTACTTGATCGTCCAGACTGGAGGCAAGCCGTTGAGCGAGTTTTACCCGATCTCGAAGCGGGAGCTTCATGGCCTCTGCCGCCATTTCCTCAAAAGGTGTGCGCATACGCAGGCCTCCTCGCCAGCTGCCGTTCTCTCCTTTCAGTTTTGCATAATCTAGCACCTGCCATCAAGTGTTGTTAGGCCACTGATTTGAGCAGGTAGCGGCGAGTTTACCTCGCCAAACGGCGGCGTAAAGCCGCCTCTGCGTCAGCCTGAATTCCTCCACCCGCTGCGCACTCCGGGCGTTAGTCCTTCAACCCCTGCAAATGCGGGTCGAGGACTTCTTCCGACCTCATCAACTCATCCCAAGTGAACTCCGCCTGCCTGTATGCTGCGGTTCTCCCGAGAATGGTGGTGAGGTTGCTTCGCACTGCGGGGGCCACGGTGGAGTAATCGAATCGCCCGGAGGTCACCTGGTCGTAGAAGGTTGCGATATTACGGACGGCGCCGGTGGTGTACAGCATGCCGTCGCGGCCTCCCGCGTAATTCATTTTGCCTTTGATACCCACATCGCCGGCGTAGTGAGTGTCGAGTGAGCCTTCGGTGCCGAACATCTGGCAGCGGATATCGTCCGCGCCCTCGCCGTATTGCTTGGAATAGAAAGTCACGAGCACGTCTTCGGGGAACCAAAAATTCACCGAGAAGTGGTCCCAGATGTCGCCGACGTTGCGGGATTTCAGTCCGCCCGTGCCCGACGCTTTCACCGGATGCTGGTCAAGGACCCAGGTCATGACGTCGATCGAGTGGATGTTCTGCTCGGTGATGATATCGCCGGAGAGCGCACGGATGAGTCCCCACGCGCGCAGGCGGGTTTCAGGATCCTGAGGTTTTGCCTCCAGGTCCGGAACCATTTTCGCCCAGGGAAGGCCGGCAACGTACGACGCTTCGCCACTGACGATGCGGCCAATGCCCGCTTCCTTCTGCACGCGCCGGATGGCTTCCTGGTAAAAAGGATCGGTGCGCGTCTGGAAATCGATCAGGAAGGCAAGCTTCTTTTCCCCGGCACTCTTGGCGCTGGCCTCGATGCTATGGCAGCCGGGAACGTCCACCGCCATGGGCTTGGCCAGGTAAACGTGGATTCCCGCATCAACCGCGGCGGCGGCCTGCGAATGGTGAAAATAGGGTGGGCTCTCAATCACCACCGCGTCCAACTTGGCCTCCAGCATTCTTTGGAAACCCTTCAGACCGGTGAAGCGCCGCGCTGCGGGCACGTTGTACCGGTCGCCAAACGCGTTCACCCGGTCGGGGAAATAATCGTGGGCGGCGGTGATTTCGTATCCCCCATGCTTGCGGAAAAGATCGGCGATCCAGGTGCCGCGACTCCCGCAACCGATCGAGCCCAGAGAGATTTTGGAGCTCACTTGCGACCCGCGGGCCAGCTCCGGCTTCATGATGCTGAATGACAATGCCGCGCCGCCGGCCCCCGCAAAAAATTCGCGCCGGCTCAGGCCGCCCCGGCCTTCCCCAGCGCTGGACATTTCCGATTTATTCTTCATATATGTGACCTCCAGATTATGAAGCGATTTTTGCGGGGGCAAGAGTAGCACCGGCGGCCTTCGATGTCCATGTGGGGGGAAGGAACTTTCGCCTTTGCCTTGACATGTAGGGGAAGTGCGGTTGCGCATGTTATGCAGGGATCTCTTCGCGGCCCTGGTGGGTTTCACCCCCGGCCAACGATATTGGACCTTGGTGCCTGCCGTTCCCCGCACCTCTCCGCCCATCGTGTTATTTCACGGTAAAGCTGACGGAAGACAACACCACGCCCGCGTCGTCGGTGACGTCGACTTTCCAGCTTCCCGATTCGATCGATTTGTTGCTCCACGTGCGCGTGGAGGCGAACTTGAGGTCGAGCGAACGTTCAAAGACCTTTCTGTCGCCGAGGTACCATACGTGCTTAATAGTGGCGGGAACGGTCTTGGCGGTGACCTTTGTCCACACGCAAACGGTGCCCACAGAGGCGTCGAATTGCGTGTTTTCGCCTACGGGCTCGAGTTTATCCACGGAACTGGCGGCCACAATCTTTTCCACCTTGATGCCCTGATCCGCTGCTGGGTTCGCTTTCTCTTGCGCCGCGGCCACGGTAAATGCAAAAAGAACACACACAAAAAGCCTAATGAATTGTTTCATAAGTCTCCCCCTGCAAGACGGTTGGAAGTTTGACCGAAAATTAACCGATTCATTCGCGCGATTGTATACGCCTCTTCGGACCACAATGCAAGCGGACATAGCCAGAGCCTGCGATTCAGACAGTGGGGGAGGGCGCGAGGCTGGCGGGAGGCAGGAGCGGCGAGACGAGGGGAATTGGGCGCAGGAATGGGGGCGTGTTGAGACGGGTGGCGGCTGTGTCGTAGGGT
>JBEKLF010000227.1:0-14076 GCA_050010335.1 Terriglobia bacterium | reverse complement strand
ATGCTGGGTTTTTCGTCAACCGAGATCACCATCGCCTGCTCGGGGGGATTGAGGTACAACCCCACAATGTCGGCCGCTTTGACCGCAAACTCTTTGTCGGTGCTGACGCACCAGGAGCGTTGCCGCTGCAAGCAGATCCCCTGCTGGCGCAGCACCCGCCACACCGCATGCACCGAACCCTGGAGCGTCGCCGCCACTGCGGGGCCGTCCCAGGAAGCTTGCCCCGGAGGGGGAGGTTGTTCCAACAAGGCCAAGACCCGCTTGCGAAAGTCCTCGCCATAAACCCGCTGGGCGCCCGGTCGCGGCGCATCGCGCAACCCGGCCAAACCCTGTTGCGCAAAACGTTGTCGCCACTTGATGACGGTGTTGGGGCGAGTGTGGCAAGCGCCAGCGACCTCTTTCACCCGCTTACCCTCCAAACAGCCCAGGATAATCTGAGCCCGTTCTACCCTCGGTCGAGATTCGGTCCGACTCCCGGCCAACCGTGCCAGTTCTCGCCGGTCTTCCGGACCGCAACTTATTGGGGGTGCATTCCTTGCCATGCCCGCCACTATACAATATATCGTTTATCATTACAAGTAAGCACTAGCATATCCGCGGCAACCGGTCCCCGGCCAACATGTCCACGATCCTCGTGGTCCCGAAGACGGTTCGTATGGTGACCAGGCCGGGAGAGGACTCGCTGACTGTTCCTATCATCTGTGCGTGGCGGCCCAAAGGATGATGTTGCATCGCGCTGAGAAGGGTCTCCGCCGCGGCCGCCTCCACCAAGGCAATCAGTTTTCCTTCATTGGCCGCGTAAAGGGGGTCGAGGCCCAGGAGTTCGCAGGCGCTCTTGACTTCCTCGCGCACCGGAATGGTCCGCTCGTCGATTTCAATGCCCACGCAGGATTGGGCCGCAATCTCGTTCAGGGCGCTGGAGAGCCCTCCCCGGGTGGGATCGCGCAGGCAACGAATCGACTGCGGCCCGGGGCTGGCGGCGAGCATGGCGGCGACCAAGGTATAAGGGGAGGCCGAATCGCTCTCCAGCGGGCTCTCGAATTCCAACCCCTCGCGCTTGGCCAGGATGGCGATACCGTGTTCTCCGATGGGGCCGCTGAGCAGCACGCGGTCGCCAGGGCGCGCCTGGTTGGCGGAAAGCAGAATGCCTTCCGGCCCCAGCCCCACGCCCGAGGTATTGATGAACAGCCCGTCGGCGCTGCCTTTTTCCACCACCTTCGTATCGCCGGTCACGACTTGCACTCCCGCCACCGCGGCCGCCTGATGCAGAGAGGCTACAACCTGCCGCAGGGTCGCAAGCGGAAGGTCTTCTTCAATGATGAAGGCGGCGCTCAGGAAGAGCGGCTGCGCCCCACCCATGGCCAAGTCGTTCACCATGCCGTACACGGCGAGCGAGCCGATGTCGCCGCCCGGGAAGACCAGAGGCTTGACCACGAAAGAATCGGTGGTGAAGGCCAGCCGCACACCGTTGACGGTGAACACGGCCTGGTCGTCGAGCCGCGCCAGGATGGGATTTCGGAAAGCGGGAAGGAAGAGGTCGCGGATCAGCTCCGCCGAGAGCTTGCCGCCGCTCCCGTGGCCCAACAGCACTTGATCCTTTGCGGGCAACGGGGCCGGACAACTGAACTGCGGGACGGTTTCATGTTCGCTGCCCACGGCGGATCTCCTTACGCTTTGACGGCGTGCCGGCGGTATTGATAATAAGCGGCGCAGGCGCCTTCGGCAGAAACCATGGGTGCGCCGAGCGGGTTCTCCGGCGTGCAGGTGCGAGCGAAGGCCGGGCAATCGACGGGCTTTTTCAGTCCTTACAGCACCTGGGCACTGATGCACTCGGCTGGTTCGTCCACCGCCATCTCCGACAACTCGAACACCTTTTCGGCGTCGTACGGGGCGAACTCCGGCCGCAGCCGCAGGCCGCTTGCGGGGATGGAGCCCACGCCCCGCCACTTGCGGTCGCAGACTTCAAAGACCTCGGCCATGATGCGCTGTGCAGGCAGATTCCCTGCGTAGCAGACGGAGCGCACCTACTGGTTTTCGACCTTGGCGCGTCCGGCTTTGAGCTGGGCGACGAGCATAGAGATGGCTTCGAGCAGATCGAGAGGTTCGAATCCGCCCACCACGATGGGCACGCGGAATTCTCGGCTCAGCACCTCGTATTCGCTTTAGCCCATGACCGTGCAGACGTGGCCCGGGGCGATGAAACCCTGGACGCGGGTGGCGGGCGAACCGAGCAGCAGGCGAATGGCGGGGGGAACAAGCACCTGCGACACCAGCATAGAGAAATTCTTGAGCCCTTCGCGCCGGGCTTGCCAGACGGCCATGGCATTGGCGGGAGCGGAAGTCTCAAAGCCGATGGCGAAGAACACCACGTGGCGCTACGGGTGCTTATGCGCGACCTTTAACGCATCCACGGGCGAGTAAACCACGCGAACGTCACCGCCGCTTGCTTTCACCTGGAAGAGGTCAGCATGGGACCCCGGCACCCGCAACATATCGCCGTAAGAGACCAGCGTCACGTCGGGGCGGGAGGCAAGCTGAATGGCCTGGTCGATGGTCTCGAGCGCCGTCACGCAGACCGGGCAGCCGGGGCCGTGCACGAGTTCGATGTGGGAAGGGAGCATCTCGTCGATGCCGTAGCGCATCAGCGTGTGGGTTTGCCCGCCACAGATTTCCATCAGCACCCAGGGGCGGGTAACCTGTCGGGCAATGTCCGCCGCCAGGGTACGAGCGAGGCGCGCATCGCTGTACTCGTCGATGTATTTCACGCGGCACCTCCCCCGGGATCTGCGCTCGACGCCGGGCCCAGCCCTTCGCTCTCGAATAGCCCCATCTCTTCCAACAGCTCATAGGTGCGCGCGGCTTCCTCCGCGTTCACGCGGCTGATGGCGAAGCCCACGTGGACCATGACGTAGTCGCCCACGGCGGCCTCAGGTACGAACTCCAGGTAGGCGGGGCGGGTGATGGCCGCCAAATTGCACGCGAGCAATGCGGCTGCCGTCGCGCTCTTCCACATCCAGGATTTTACCGGGGACTGCCAGGCACATGAGGGCTCTCCCGAGGCGCGCTCACTCCGCGCACGGAGGTTCCGAGGGGATTATTGGGCCCCGTTGCCCCGCGAAGCGGCCGGGGTGTTTTTGCGGCTCCGTTGCCGGTGGTAGATGCAGTTGCGGCGGACCAGTTGCCTCACCAGGCACTTCTTGCGGTAATAGATGCCGCACTGCAAGCAGATCTCCTCCTCCCGGGCCGTGTGGTCCACGATACCGGCGGTAAGGCGATCCAGCAAGTCAGCAGTGCGTTGCAGGTCTTGCGCCGAGAACTGGCGGAAGACGCTGGCGAGCTTTCGGTCCTTCGCCGCATTGTAGGCGGCCAGCACCTTGCGGCTGGAGGCGGTGAGGGAAAGTTGGATGGCGCGGCGGTCGCTCTGGGCTTCCTCGCGAACCAGCAACCCCTGGCGGACGAGTTTGTCCACGGCCTTGCTGGCGGCGGCGTTGCTGACGCGGAGAAATGCCGCCACGTCGCCGATGGTCTGCGCATCGGTGAGCGCCACGAGTTTGAGCAGCTTGAACTGGGAAAAGGTGAGCTGCGGTGGCCCGACCTCCCGAAGCAAGCGCTCTTCGATGACGTCGTTCACGGAAGAGGCGAAGACGTGCGTGCTCCCCAGGAAGTCGTTGAGGAGTTCGGCAGTGTGGGCGCTGGCCATCCCTTAGATCATTTCCTCCAGAAATAATTTACTACGTTAAATAAATTTCTGTCCAGTGTGAAAGTAGCCTGCAGCGACCCGTTCGGCGGCCTGGGGCAAGGCACGACGTACCGGCTCCGACAGGCCGGGGCGCACCTCCTCGGGCAAGGGCGCGGTCTGGCAGGCGAGGACGCGCACCTCCACCCCACACTGCTCTTCGAGCTCACGCAGCAGGTTAGAGGTGGGGAGTTGGTGCATGGAGAAATCGTCCATCTTGATGGCTGGAATGTCCTGTGGTGCGATGTTAAACAGTTCGCCCGGGGCACGGCCGACGTCGAGCGCATCCACGATGAGCAGGTGCCGGGGGCGCGCGGGGCTCAAGCAGAGGGTAAAAAGGAGTTTGCGAACGCCCGTACCGACATCCAGAAGGCAGACCTCCTCGGGCAGCGCGTAGTGGGCTTCCAGGTACTCCACCGTCGCGCAACCAAATCCGTCGTCTCCGAAAAGAGTATTGCCGCAACCGAGAATCAGGGTCGGCTTACGGCAATAGTCGGGGAGTCCATCTTGATCCAGATCCAGCACCGTCGCGTTCCTCCCGGCAGTGGCTAGTTTGACGTTGTAGGGGCGAGTTTATCTCGCCATTTGGCTCTGCCGCCTTGGTTGTAGGGGTACGGCTTGCCGTACCCTCTTCATTTTCTTCGCGCGACAGAACCCAGAGGTTACGGCAAGCCGTACCCCTACAAGCGGGCAGCGCCGCGTGACCATTGTCACGAATTGGATGTTACAACACGCTAGTTCGCGAACGAGTCGAGAATCTTGCCATTCGCTCCCTTGATGTCCACCTTCACCCAGAGTTTCCCATCCAGCCGATGGGTCGCGCAGGAGAAGCAGGGATCGTAGGCGCGGATGGACATCTCCACGGTGTTCAAGATGCCCTGGTCGTAGTTGCCGCCGCGGATCAATCCCTTGGCCGCCTGGGTGACCGACATGTTGATGGGGGCATTGTTGTGCGTAGTGCCTACAATGAGATTGACGTTGGTCAGCATGCCGTCGGCGTCCGTCTCATAGTCGTGGATAAGCGTGCCGCGCGGGGCTTCGGTGCACCCCACGCCACGCGCCGCCCGAGGCGTCACCTTGACGCGGGTCTCGGTGCTGGTGATCTCGGGGTCGGCGAGCAGGCGGGCGGCGTTCTCCGCGTTGTAGAGCAGCTCGATCAGCCGCGCCCAGTGGTAGAGCAAGGTGAGTTGGGCGGGCCGGCCGAACTTCTGGCGGAACTCCTCCAGTTCCGCCTGGGCCAGCGGAGTGTCAATGTGATCGCACACATTGATGCGAGCCAGGGTGTTGGTGCGATAGATGGCCCCAGTCTTGCCCTCGTCCATCGAGAAGCTGCCCCAATTCTTGGCATAGGGGAACTTCAGGTAGGTCCAGGGCTCGATGTGCTCCGCGATGAAATCCGTGTAGCGGTCGTAAGGGAAATCCTCGAAAGAGCCGTCGGGCTTCATGAGGCGGAGCTTGCCGTCGTAGAGGTTGAGTGCCCCCTTGTCGTTGACGGTGCCCAGGAAGCCGGTGGTAATGACTCCCAGGGACTTCACGACGTCCAGGTACTTGGGGAAGATGTTCTCTTTGGCGAAGGCGATGGAGAACTTCGCCAGTTCCAGAGCCTCTTCCGCCATCTTCTGTAAATCGTCCCGGTCGCTCGAGGCGAGGGGTTTGGAAAAGCCGCCGGGCACGGCCGCCTGGGGATGGATGGCCTTGCCGGCGATGACCTCCAGCATATGGGCGCACATATGGCGCACGCGCACCACGCGGCGCGCCACGTCCGGCGCGGCCTGGAGAATCCCGATGACATTGCGCACGGAATAGTCCGCGTTGGGGCCGAGGAGGAAGTCGGCGCCAGCCAGGAAGTAGAAGTGCAGGATGTGCTCCTCCATGTAGGCGATACTGTTGCAGAGTTCGCGCAATTTGGCGCCCGCGGGCGGGGGTACGACTCCGAAGACCGCGTCACAGGCCTTGGCCGCCGCTAGGTGGTGCGACCAGGGGCAGACCCCGCAGATGCGCGGCGTGATGCGCGGCATATCCTCCACGGCCCGGCCCAGGCAGAAGCGTTCGAAACCCCGCAACTCGATCACGTTCACGCGGGCGGTATCCACATTCCCGGCGTCGTCGAGTTGGATGGTCACCTTGGCGTGACCCTCGATGCGCGTGACCGGTTGAATCACTAATGTTTTTCCCATAGCTCACCTCCGGGGCGCGGGTCGTAAGCGGCCAGCGCCAGCAAAGCGGTTGAATGTTGCGGAGCGATCGGGGATCTGCTTGGGGTCGAGGCCGATGCTGGACAGCGCTCCCATCATGTCCACCATCGGGTTGGCCGTATCGGAGAGGGGGCCGAAGCAACCCTCGCAAGGCATATAGGCGCGAATGCAGCGCGGCGTGCCGGCGCTGCCCCCGCAGCCTGAGCGGGTGGCCGGTCCGTCGCAGAGAATGCCCTGCTCCATCAAGCAACGCATCTCCGACAGGGGCCGACCGGGCGTGAATTCCGGCGCGTCCAGGCGTCGCTTCAGCGTGCCCGTCGCCTTCTTTTCCCGGATCGTTGGGCACTCGTCGCAGACGCTCTTGGAAGGAGGCGAGAAGGGCTTGCCCTCCAGCAGCGCCGTGAGCGCTCCAACGACCATCTCTGGGGTAGTGGGACAGCCCGGAAGCTTCATGTCCACGGGAACGACCTCGCTGAGCGCGTACACCCGGTCGGTGAGGGCCGGAATTTGCTGATTCGGTATACCGTTCGCGTCGGTGGTCTTGCTGCCCCGGTAAACTTTCTCGAGCACCTCCTGGGTCGTAGAGAGGTTGGCGAGCGCGGGGACGCCGCCGGAGCAGGCGCAGGAGCCGAGTGCGATCAGGAATTTGCACTTCTTGCGCATCTCCTTGGCAAGCGTGCGGTTCTCCTCGTTGCGGATGCCGCCGGAGATGAGGCCCACGTCCGCCTCGGGGACCTCCATTTCGGTTTTTTCACCAGTTTGACCGAAGAGCTTGTGGTCCATAAGAACGGGCATATGCACAATGTCGATTTTTGCCAGGATATCCAGGAGAGGTTCGCCGATGTCGAGGATCGTGACTTCACACCCTCCACATATGGAGAACCATTCCTCGTTCACTCGTACTCCCATGTTTCACCTCCTTATGAATTCCGATAGGGGCTGGCCCCCAGCTTCTGTACTTGTTCGGTAAACTCCCGCACCACTTGCGCAAACCTTGCCCCTTCTGCCGCGGAAACCCATTCCAGGCGAAAGCGCTCCTCTTCGAGGCCGAAGTCCGGCAGCATCATGCGAATGGCTTCAGCGCGCTTTTCCGCTTTCAGGTTGCCTTCCTGATAGTGGCAATCTCCCGGATGGCAGCCGCACATGAGGACGCCATCCGCCCCCTGCGTGAAGGCCTCGATGACCAGGTTGGGGTGGACCATGCCCGAGCACATCACCCGGATGATCCGGATGCTGGGGGGATACTGGATTCGGGAGACTCCCGCCAGGTCAGCGCCCGCAAATGAGCACCAGTTGCAGCATAGGGCGATAATCAAAGGTTCGAAGGTGTCGTTCATGACGCGGCTCCCAGAGCAGCGTGGATCTGGGCCTTGATCTGGTCCAGCGTAAATCCCTTGATGAGGATTCCGCACTTCGGACAGGTCGCCTGGCAACACCCGCAGCCCTTGCAGATGCTCTCGTTCGCCTCCACGACCTTCTTCACCGACCCTTGCCACTGGTACTCGAGCAGGGTGATCGCCTTGAAGGGACAAGTGTCCACACAGTAGGCGCACCCGTCGCACTTCTCATCGATGACCTGCGATATGTTGGCGCCCAGCTCGAGGCTGTCCTGGGAGAGGATGGATGCCGCCCGGGCCGCCGCCGCTTGCGCCTGGAGAATGGACTCGTCGATCCCTTTCGCGGAATGGGCCAGGCCACAGAGAAAGACGCCGTCGGTCATGAACTCCACGGGGCGAAGCTTCATGTGGGCTTCCAGGAAGAACCCCTCGCTGTTCAACGGGACCTTCAGGAACTGCGCGATCTGCCGGTTACCTTCATCTGGACAAATGCCTGCCGACAGGACCACCAGGTCGGCGGAGATGGCGAGCGTCATTCCCAGGGTCTGGTCGAAGACGGACACCTCGAGCCCGTGGCCGTTTCGTGACACCTCCGGTTTGCGGTCCTCCTCGTAGCGAACAAACATGACGCCTTGCTGGCGCGCCTGCGTGTAGTAGCTCTCCTTGAACCCGTACGTCCTGATGTCCCGGTAGAGGACGTACACCGGCGTGTTTGGCGAGAGGGTCTTGATCCGCAGGGCATTCTTGATGGCTTCCGCGCAGCACACTCGCGAGCAGTAGGGCCGCTCGCTGTCTCGTGACCCGACGCATTGGATCATGACCACGCTCTTCGGTGGACGCTTCCCATCCGCCGCTAAAAAGCCATTTCCTGAAGCCAGGTCTGCCTCGAGTTGCCGCTGCGTCAAGACCCTTCCGTCCTGCCCGTACAGGTACTCTTTGGGCTGATACTCGCGTGCGCCGGTGGCAACAATAACCACCCCGTGCTGGACCTCGGCAGTTTCGCCATGGGCTGAAATCCTGGTCTTGAAATCGCCGATGGTGCCTTCGATGCTCTCGATGGTCGCCCCCGTGAACAGTTGGACCTTATCGTGCAGCCGGACCATGTCTTTCCAGCGCTGCAACTCGACCTGAGGTTTCTCTCCGTTGAGCAGGTAGTGGATGTGCCTCAGGTTGCCGCCCAGCTCCTCTGTTTTCTCCACCAGGTAAGCCTCAAAGCCCTGAGACGCCAACTCCAGGGCGGCGGTCATGCCCGCCAGCCCTCCGCCGATGACGAGGGCGGATTTCTGTATCTTGATGGAGCGCCTGGGGAGTGGCTCGAGGAGTCGCGACTTGGCCACCGCCATTCTCACCAGGTCCTTGGATTTCTCCGTGGCGCGGTCCGGCTCGTGCATGTGGACCCAGGAGCACTGGTCGCGGATGTTCGCCATCTCGAAGAGGTAGGGATTGAGCCCTGCCTCGCGCAGGGTGTTCCTAAACAGAGGCTCGTGAGTCCGGGGCGTGCAGGAGGCCACCACCACCCGGTTCAGCTTGTGTTCGGTTATCTTCTGCTTGATCCGTTCCTGGGAGTCATTGGAGCAGGTGTAGAGATTGTTCTCCGCGAACACCACGTTGGGAAGCGTCTGCGCATACTCCACCACGGTGGGGACGTTAACGACTCCGGCGATGTTCGTTCCGCAGTGGCACACAAAGATTCCGATGCGGGGCTCCTCTCCCATCACCTCGCGCTCAGGTGGATAGGTCTTGGGGGTGATCAGGGAGCCTCGGGCATCCTTCAAAAGGTAAAGCACCTGGGCCGCAGCCGCCGAGGCCTGCATGACGGTTTCCGGGATATCCTTAGGCTCCGCGAATGGGCCCGCCACATAGATCCCTTCCCGGGTTGATTCGGCGGGTGCGAAGAGAGATGTCCGGCAGAAATTAAATTGGTTCAACTCGACGCCAAATTTTGCGGCCAGCGCGGCCACTTCCCTGGGCGGCTGCATACCCACAGAGAGGACCACCAAGTCGTATTCTTGCGAGACCTTCCGGTCGTCTTCGGCCAGATACTGGATGGTGAGGCTTTTGGTCCCGGGTATCTCCTCGACCCTCGGCACGCGGCAGCGGATGTACTTGACCCCGAGATCCTTCGCCCTTTGGTAATACTGCTCGAAGCCCTTGCTGAAGGCCCGCAGGTCCATAAAGAAGATGTCGCAGGCGAGGCCCTGGCCCAGATGCTCCTTGGCGATAATGGCTTCTTTGGTGGCATACATGCAGCAAACCGAGGAGCAATAATCCCGCTCCGCACCGCGCGAACCCACGCACTGGATGAAGGCAATGCGCTTCGGCTCCTTGTGGTCGTGGGGCCGCAGCACGTGGCCGGAAAAGGGTCCCGAGGCAGAAAGGATGCGCTCAAACTCCAGTGCGGTAAGGGCGTTTTCAAAGCGGCCGTATCCCAGCTCCTTTTTGATGCGAGGATCGAAGATCTCATATCCGGGCGAGAGGATGATCGCACCCACCTTCCGTTCCAGCGTCTGCTCTTTCTGCTCGTAATCGATGGCCTTGGCCTGGCAAGCGGTTTCGCAGAGATGACAATCGCAGCAGATGCCGCAGGCAAGGCAGCGCTTGGCCTCGGCGATCGCTTGCTCCGGAGTGTAGCCCGTGTGGACCTCGTCGAACGTCCTGCCGCGCGTGCCCGGGTCGAGGGACGGGACCGGAATCTCCCGCTGCATCAGCACGCCGGCCGTGTCGACAACGTACTGGGTGTGAAAGGGGCCTTCGAGCTCGCGTCCCACTCGGAGATCCTGGTGATTGAGCCAGCGGTCAATAGATTCCCCGGCCTTCTTGCCGGAAAGCATCGCCGTGACCACCACGTCGGGGCCGGTCACGCAGTCGCCGCCGGCAAACACCCCGGCCAACCCGGTCTCGAGCGTCAAGGGATCGGCGCCGAGTGTTCCCCACTTCGTGATCGCAAGCCCCAGCCGCTCTCCCAAGGAATTCACATCGGGGACTTGGCCGATGGTGACCACCACCGCGTCGCCAGGAACGACAAACTCCGAGTCGGGGATCGGTTCAGGAGCAGGCCGGCCGCTCGAGTCGGGCGGCCCAAGTTTCATCTTCACACATTCGAGGCCCGCCACTCGCCCGTCCGCGCCCGCCTGGAATGACTTGGGGGCGGCCAAGAAGAGCATGCGGATGCCTTCGCGCTCGGCGTCTTCGACCTCACGCGGGTCGGCAGGCATCTCCGCTCGCGTGCGCCGGTAGACGATGGTCACCTGTTCTGCGCCGCAACGGAGGGCGCTGCGGGCGGCGTCGAGAGCGGAGTTTCCTCCCCCCACCACCAGCACGCGGCGGCCGGGGGTAAGCGGACCTTCAAGATTCACGTGGCGCAGGAACTCCAACCCGCCCGTCACTCCCGGCAAATTCTCCCCGGGTAAACGCAGTTTCCGTTCCACTTGTGCCCCGATGGCGATGAAAACCGCCGCGTGGCTCGCTCTCAGCTCGTCCAAGGTGAGGCCCTGGCCTATCGGCGTGTTCAACTTGATGTCGATCCCGAGGGCACGGAGCCGATCGATTTCGGCATTCAACACGGGCCGGGGCAAACGGTAGGAGGGGATACCCGCCGAGAGCATTCCCCCGGCCACCGAAGATGCTTCGAAGATGGTCGGCGAATAGCCTTTCTGGCGGAGATGATAGGCGCACAGAATTCCTGCCGGGCCGGCGCCGATGATGGCAATCTTCTCCGGGCGCTCCGCCGCCGGTTTGGGCAGGGCGTAGCCAGAACCGCGGTCGGTTACAAAGCGCTTCAGGGCGGGAAGGTTGACGGGATCGTCCACGTTCGCGCGTGTGCAGCCGACCGTGCACGGATGAGTGCAAACCCGGCCGCAGATGGCGGGAATCGGGTTGTCGCGCAAGATCACCTGGAGCGCCTCGTCGAAGCGCCCTTGGGCGATCAGCGCGACGTACCCCTGGGCGCTCTGGTGGATCGGACATCCGGCCTGGCAGGGAGAAGTCCCTCGCCGGGAGATCGTGAAGATATTGGGAACCGCTTGCGGGTAGGGCCGGTAGATCGCCTTACGCTCTCCCAGTCCCTGATCGAACTCGGAGGGCAGGGTGACCGGACAGGCGCTGGTGCAGGCGCCGCAGCCCGTGCACTTCGTCTCGTCCACGAAGCGCGGGCGCTTCTTGAGGGTGACGGTGAAATTTCCCGGCTGTCCTTCGACGCTTTGCACCTCGCTCAAGGTGAGGAGTTCGATGTCCTTGTGCCTGCCGATCTCGACCAGCCGCGGGGCCATGGTGCACATGGCGCAATCGTTGGTGGGAAAAGTTTTGTCGAGCTGGGCCATGACCCCGCCGATGCCGGGCTTGCTCTCGGCCAGGTAAACCTTGATGCCGGCGGTGGCGAGATCCAGGGCCGCCTGCATGCCGCCAATTCCGCCTCCCACCACCAGGGCAGCGCCGACCGGATGGGTTTGGGGTGTCTCAGACGCCATCGAGAACCACCTCCTGGGCGGATGCCCGCTGCCTGGCCCTCTCCTTGACCGCCTGGAAGTACAGGGCGAGCGGGCGATAGATCATGTGCGACCACTTTCCGAACGACATCTCGACCACGAGGATCGGCGTGGCGATGACGATGTGGAGCGCGTAGACGAAGTGGCAGGCCATCTCGAAACCGGCGTAACGGAGGATGTGAACGGAAATCCCACTCAGCGCCGTCAGCACGAGCAAGATGGGAAACATCAAATCCTCGAGCGTCCTGGTCTTGCAGATTTCCTTATCCCCCTTGATGCGGCAGGCCAGAATGGTTCCGACGCCGTACAAGATGAAACCGGTGGCCATATACCCCAGCCATCTCTGGGGATGGTAAAGAGGATAGAGATTGTCGGTTTGGAACCAGCGCAGCGCGAATACCTTGATGGCGAGCATCATGGTCACACCTAAAGCGAGGAGCCAGTGTCCCGCCCACCGCCCTTTCTCCGGGCACTTCCGCATGAGCGTGTGGGTCACCGATTGCCACACGTACGTCCCTGCCTCGACGAAGTATGCCGACCCGGGGATTTTCTCCCCACGCATGGTGAGCCGCCAGATGCGGAAGATGCGGGCGAGCAAAAGGATCAGCGGAAAGAGAATCACCGTGAGCGTGAAGTACGTCATGGTGGGGAACATGTGTTCGAGGCCGATGGGGGTCGTCGCGAAGTCGTGAACCGATAGCTTTACATGGAGCAAGTGATAGAGCACGATGAGGAGCAGGACCGAGGCCGACGCCACGGCTATAGAAGCAACGTACCAGGCCCTTGAGGCGAGGATTTTTGAGGAGAGGCCCGTCCAGTCGTACTGCGCGGTCAGGAATCGGCGCACCGTCATCATCGAGATGCGCGGCTCCGCCTGACGCGGGCAGATCAGGGAACAGTCGCCGCAGTCGTGGCAAATCCAGGGGTCCAGACTTTCGACCAGCGGCTTTCGCAATCCCAGCAGGGCATAGCGGATGATCTTGCGCGGGAAGCTCACGGTGTCCGTGACCAGGTCGCAGGAAATGGTGCAGCTTCCGCACTGGTAGCAGCCCGTGGTGTCAAACTTGCCGTAACGCCGAATGTCAGCGAGTAAGGTTGGATCACTAAGAATGCGGACGTTGCCGTGGTCCTTCATGGCTGTTCACCCGCAGGCTCTTCCTGCCTCAATCCTCTGGTCGCGACCGCCTGCTAGGGGGCGGTGGCCGCAACCCCCTTCACAGTCCTTCGCGTGTAAATGAGGAACTTCCCGCCTTCCTCTACTACCCGGACTTCAAAGCCGTCGTTCTGACATGCAGCCTGCACGGTGGAGGCTTCCTCTCTTGTCGCGTAGGGCCGCCCGTCCCACATGAACTTCTTTCCGTCGCTGACTAGTGAGAGATTCGGATTCATGCGGACACCTCATCATCTCTGAGCCGGCGGGATAGAATCACTTTTGTGGGGGTAAGGTTTTTAGCAGGAAGCAAATTACAGACTGCCTTGCGTCTTCCACTGAGAAAGCACTCGTCAGAGGAGGGGCTGCGTGGACGTGCAAGGATTGTGGAATTGCTCAGCGGTCCAGCGATGCGGAATTCCACGATGCACGTCCTTCGGTAAAAAATTCCCCCACATCGGGAAAACTTGCAGAATAATTAAACAGGTGAAATATAAACCTAGTTAAGTATCTTGTGTCAAGAGACATTATGTCCCTTTCAAGAATTTGATTGCTTCATGTCGCTCGCCCTGATTTTGCGCGAGGTTCTATGCCCGCCCCTTATGCCTGTCGGCAGGCTTGACAGGTATTGAAGGGGAAATACCAGGTATTAACCCCCGATAGGCCTTTGTCAAGGCTGAGGAGGTGAGCCGTGGATCCTGGCGAAATCCTGGTGAGCGCGGTGCGGCAGGTCCTTTCAGAGGCCAAGCCGACCGAGACGCCTCCTGGGCTGGTATCGCTGGGGAAGACCCCGTCGAAGGGACTCCTGCGCGTCGAGTTTTCCTTTGAGGGGTGCCCGGTGGTGGTCATCGAGCAGAACCCCAACAAGGGCAGCCAGTGGGCGAAGGTGGCGCCAGCCATAAGGTGGTGCCGTACCGCGAGGCCGCGACGGGCCGCACTATATCGAGAACGTGGTGGATGGCAAGGTTCAACTCACTTGACCGTCCAAGCAGATAAGTGCTGGGCCGCATGAATCCCCCAAAACGGCGGTCAAGAAAATAGATCCCGCCTTGTCGCTAGGAGCCTGTCGGAGATAGATTTTGGCTCCCCACAGATCAAGTCTCAAGATTTTGGGGAGGAGGGTGGGGTTGATTATTGACAATGGAGGAAAGGCTTGTAAGATGCGGTTATGGGC
>JBEKLF010000226.1:0-14185 GCA_050010335.1 Terriglobia bacterium | reverse complement strand
CTTCAACCATAATTATCAGCGCACCAATAGATTAATCCGGCTCTGCCAGTGTCCCTTGAAAAATCGGTTAACAGCCGGCCTAATACTTAGGCGAATGGTTGTCCGTGGAAATTCAGGCTAGCGCAAGTGCGACCTCCGTGACGACGAGCATACGGCGAGTCAATTGGTGCCCGCCAGCGGTCCGTGGTGAGCTTTGCTGGAGTCCGCTGCGCAGGTCGTTGCGGGCGCTGGAATCAGTCCGACCGCGAGGCCGATCAGAGTAGTAACGCCGAGTGCGAAGGCGAATACGGCGCCATCGACGGCGATGGCATCCACCCGGGGCAGTCCGGGTGGACTGAGCGCCACTAATGCCCGTACAGCATTTTCCGCCACGAGCATCCCGAGTGCGCCGCCGATCGTTGCAAGTAACAAACTCTCCGTGAGCAGTTGCCGGATTAGCCGTGATTGTCCTGCCCCTAGCGCGACGCGCAGGGCAAGTTCGCCGTGCCGCTGTGCAACGCGCGCCAACAAAAGATTCGTCACATTCACGCAGGCAATCAGAAGGAGCAGCATGACGGCGCCGAGGATAGCGAGCAGCGCCGGCTTGACGCCGCGCGTGACGTCCTCCTGAAGCGAATCGACGATCAACCCGTGCTGAAGCGAAGCCCAACGCGCCCTGGGAAACTCCGGCACCGGCGTGCGTGCGATCAGGTTGAGGTCACGCCAGGCTTGGTCCTTGCTGACGCCTGGCCTCACCCGCCCCACTATGCGCAGGTGATGACCCCACTCCGTTGTGTCGAGGTCGGTGATATGCCATGGGTCGAACTGCAAGGGCGACCAGATCTCCGCCGTTGGAGCCAGAACATTTTCGAACCCGCGTGGCATCACGCCGATGACGGTATAGAGGTCGCCGTCGAGCGTGATCTGGCGCCCGATGATCGCGCGGTCGCCGCTGAAGCGGCGCCGCCACAGCCCATTGCCGAGGATCGCGAGCTTGGGCCCCTGGAACTGATCGTCAGACGCCTGGAAGTCGCGTCCGAGCGCAGGCTCGACGCCGAGCGCACGGAAGAAGCCCGCGCTCACGCTCTGGCCGTCGAATCGTTCGGGCTCGGCGGCTCCAGTCATGGTGGGTTGCCAGGGATCCATCACGGCAAGTGTCTCGAAGGAATGGTTCCGCTCCGTCAATTCACGATAGCTGTGAAAAGTTACGTCCGAGCGCGAGCCCTGAAAGATGTCCCAGATCATCATGATGCGGCCGGCATGCGGATACGGCAGCGCCTCGAACAGGATTGGGTTCACCACGCTGAAGATCGCCGTGCTGGCGCCAATGCCAAGCGCTAGTGTAATGCCGCTGACGGCCGAGAACCCCGGCTTGCCGCGCAGCCCGCGCACGGCATAGCGTAAGTCCTGCCACAGGTCCTCCAACCAGCGTGTGCCACGGGCATCGCGGGACTCCTCCTTCACCTGTTCCGGCCCGCCGAAAGCGAGTCGGGCGAGCCGTCGCGCTTCCGCCGGATCGTGGCCCTGCGCGATGAGATCGGTCGTGTGTTGGTCAAGATGGAAACGCAGTTCCTTTTCGAGTTGTTCTTCCATCTGCTTTCGCCGCCACAGTCGCTGCCACCACGTCATTGCGCACCTCCTTCGGCCATCTCCAGGATGAGTCCTACGGCCTCGGTCAACCGCTGCCAGCTTGCCGCCTCCGTTTCGAGCTCCGCCCGCCCTTTTCGCGTCAGGTGATAAAACTTGGCCTCGCGGCCCGTCTCGGTCTGTTTCCAGTCCGCCGCCAGAAGACCGCGGTTTTCGAGCCGGTGCAAGGCTGGGTAGAGCGAGCCTTGTGGAACCTGGACCACATCGCGCGACACCTGTTGCAGGCGCTGCGCGATTGCATACCCATGGACCGGGCCGAGCGCAATAATTTTGAGAATCAACAAATCCAGGGTGCCTTGAGGGAGATCCGATTTCACCGCCGTCATCGCTTATACCTCCTACTTCTACATATTAACACCGCGACGTGTAGAAGTGCAAGGCATGCTGGTCATTTCCCTGCGCGTCACTCGGAACCAATCTTTGGGGCGTTTGGCGTTCAAAGTTGCAGCCCTCGTTGGTCAGCCGAGTGTCGTCCCCCCCCAGGCGTCGATCGTATTCGGTTCCGTTCACGAGGTACATTGACGAAGTAATTCGTCAACCTCCTCATAGCCTGAAGGAATATCGATGCCAGAGACCGAGGCCCCAGCCCTGAGCAGCGCATCCACAGAATCAGGTGAGCGTCGATCGGTCCAGTAGGAATCGACACAGGCCTTGACAGCGAGAGCCAATGCCGTACGACCCTTAGTATCCACAGCATTCACCGGCGCCCCGCGCTGAATCAGCTCCTCCACCGCGGCTGGCCGCGCTCGCCATGCCGCCACGTGCAATGCCGTACTGTCCTTGGCGATGTCGAAATAAGGATCGCCCTCCCGGTAAAGAGAAGCGGGCCTGACGCCGAGGTCAAGCAGGCACCGGAGACCCTCAACATTACCGTTCCCAGCGAATTCAGCCAGCGCTGTGCCGCCCTCGGCAATGAAATCTAATGAAAGTTGAGGTTCACGTGTGACGAGCAAACTGATAGTTTCACGGTCGCTCCTGGCACATGCGGCAAGCAGCCGGTCAAGGCCATGAAGTTCAATTGAAATGCCCCGCTTTTCAAGCATAGCGAGCACATCGCCTCGTCCCCGGCGCCCGGCCATCACCGTGGCCGATCTGCCGTCGCGGGTACTTTTCAGCGCCGGATCGCCCCCATGATCGAGTAACAGCTCGATTGCCTTCAGGCCATTGTCACGCCGCAAAGCATGGTGCAGTGCATTGTCCCCGAACGCCGGCTGGATGTTTGGATCAGCGCCATGCCCGAGCAAAATCCTAAGGCCTTCCTCGTCATGCCAGTCGGTTTTGCGCACGAGCATGCAGGCAAGGCTAAGGTTATTCAGCCTGCCGCTTTCCAACACGATCTTCATTACCGTGTTGTCGTACCCCTCCGGCACGTGATAGGGAGTCTCCTCATCGTTCGGATCGGCTCCGCGCTCGAGCAGCAGGCGGGTCAGTTCCGGATGCTGGACGATGCCCGCCGCGGCATAGATCGCGCTCTCAAATGTAGGCCGAGGGTTGGGGTGGTCGATCATCTCGTACCAGCCGGTATTCGCGCTGGCTCCGGCATCGAGCAGCGTGCGAGCGGTGCGCACGAACGCCTCCGAGCGCGCCCGATCGAGCCGGAGATATCGCGAAAAGCAAAGATAGGTCAGCGCATCCCAGCCGTGGGGTCCCCCCTTGGCTGTGGCGCTCCGCGGATCGCGAGAGAGAAAACCGCGCACGGCGGATTCATCCGCGAGAATCGCCGTGGTGTAGATGTTGCTGGCTGCAACGTGCGGGTATTGCGAACGGATCAGCTCGGCGTGCTCGAGCGTGCCGGAGCCGTGAAAGGAGTGCCGGGGTACGCAAGCCACTTCGATGAAAGCTGCAACCGGATCTGTGAGAGAAGCGACGGAACGGATCAGATTGAGAGTTTCGATGTGCTTCGCAAACTTCGGCCGCTCTCAAAGCCGTGTTCACGTGCGATGACCAGTTGCGCATCGGTGAGGGTGAAGCGTGCGCTCTGAATATCCGATTCCGGTAGTTTGTGGAAGCGGGGATGGTGGCGCCTGATACGATTGAGAGCGTCAGGAAGGCTGCAACTCCGGGCGAGATCCTTCGCCTGTTTCTTGTATTGTTCGAGGTTTGGGCGCGCGGGTAGGTCTCTGCCAGGCATACGAAGCTCCTTTCGCTACTCGCCTGGAGTCCGCACGCGTCAGGCTGGAAAGAAGATTCGTCAATTTGTCGAACAGGAGGTGGGCACGGCCCTTTCCGCGGACTGGAGGCGCCCTTCGCGCACGAATTCACAATAAACAAATCCAGGTTTGAAGTCAATCGGTGGAGCGATCGCATCGTGGATGTGTGGAGGGCAATCGGAAAACGGCACGCTAATTCCGTGTGATTCGACATCCCTCTCTTTTCAAGATAGGATTCAAGGGCGAAAGTCTCATGCAAATGAACCGCAGGATTCGCTCGAACGATGGCCACGATAGCCCTTGATGCGACTTACAGCGCCGACCCGCAACTGACCGGCATCGGCGTGTATTCGCGCCGACTCATCGAAACGTTAGTCACTTTGGACACGCCGCACCGGTTTCTGCTTTGTTACCGCCTGTCGCGGTTACGCCGGCGGCAGCGCTTTTTGCGACCGGGATCCGTACCCGGCGCTCGGGCGCAATTCTCGGTGCGCGTGTATCAGGAGCCGGTCACGTTCTGGTTGCCCTGGCAGGCGCAACTTTTTCACAGCCTCGCCCAACGCCCGCCGGCTTTTCACTTCCGCCAGGAAATTGTGACCGTCTTCGATATTTTTCCTATCACCGGCGAGAATTATTCCACTGCGGATTTTCGCAAGAAATTCTCTGAACTCCTTTTGCAAGCTGTGGGCCGGGCGACTCGGGTCATCACGTCTTCGCACGCCACGGAAAGCCTGCTCATTTCGCATGCGCAAGTGGCGCCGAAGAAAATCCGGGTGATTCCCCTCGGTGTCGATCCCCATGCCGTTGTTCTTTCGCCCGCCGAACGCTTGCAGGAGCGCGCTCGCATCCTCGGCGGCGAGGGTGAGATGGTCTTGAGCGTGGGGGTGATTCAGACCCGCAAGAACACGCTCAATATGCTCAAGGCGCTGAAGACGCTTCCGGCAAAATACCGGCTGGTTCTTTCCGGGGGCAATGGTTATGGCAGCGAGGCCATTCACAACTTCATTCGAACTGAATCGTTGGGAGATCGGGTAAAGTTGCTCGGATTCATCGACGACGCGCAACTCGCCCGCCTCTACCAGGCCGCGAGCGTCTTTCTTTTTCCATCGCTGGAGGAGGGTTTTGGCATTCCGGTGCTCGAGGCGATGGCGGGTGGCGTGCCGGTTGTGACCTCCAACCTTTCGTCGATGCCGGAAGTCGGCGGGGAAGCAGCTCTGTACGTGGACCCGCACGACCCCGCGGAGATTGCGCGGATAGTCGTCCAGGCGGTTGAGGATTCGGCGCTGCGCGCGAGTCTGGTGGAAAAAGGTCTCGCCCGGGCGAGTGAATTTACCTGGCGCCGCACCGCCGAGGCGACGCTGGCAGTCTACAATGAGATCCTGTAGGGTCCCCATGGTGTGCGTGGCGGACCTACAGAACAGGTCCGCGCTACCCTGCTGTCCCCACACAAGGCCGCTACGTTCCCGTGCTGCTGTAATTAGCCACCCCGCAGTTCCATACGACCACTGCCAGCACAGAGAATCCCGTTGCGACCACGGGCACCAGATGGAAATACAACGCAAAAGAGTTGCGTCCCAGGAAGTGGGTAGTGGGGTAGAAAGAGGCAAACCCAAAGGGGATGATCCAGCTCAGCATAAACTGGATGAAAACGTTGTAAATCGTCAGGGGATAGCGGCCAAAATTGAGCATATTGAAAACGGGCGGCACAATCCCCACCCGGTCCTCGAACCAAAAGGAGACCGCCGTTAGAATCAGGAACACGGCCATATAGATGGTAGCTCCGCACACGATCATCAGCGCAAACCACAGGTAATCCACAGCGCCCAGGGCAAGATGCAACCGGCGAATACAGATGGCGATCACCACGAAGCCGGTCACAACCTCCTGGAGAGACTCCAGGCGGAACTTCTCAAAGATAACTTGGAAGAGAGTGTGGATGGGCCGCAGCAACACTCGATCGAATCGGCCCTCGATGATATAAAGCTCTCCAAACTCGTAGAGGTTCCAGCTCACCACGTTAAAAAACCCGAGCGGGATGAGCGAGAAGCCGTAGAGAAACATCACCTCGTTGAAGGACCAGTCCTCCAAGCGCGGGATCTTGGAAAACAAGACCAGCACAAAGCCGAACCCCAGCACCGTCGCCGCCATGGATGAGAAGAAGGCGATGATGAAGTCCGCCTTGTACGCCATGCGCACCTTGGCGTATTGGCCGAAGTAGAGGAAAAAAAGCCGGAGGTGTCGTTTGAGGGAATTCACCGCGTTTGCCAAAGCGCCTGATGGCCGATGTAATTGTCGTCCGGCAGATTGGCCAGAATCAAGCGGCGAATCTCCAGCGGATCGATGTCACCCTGGTGCCGATAAACCACCTGACCGTCGGGATTGATCAGCACGGTGTAAGGCAAGGCGTCGTTCCAATCCGGATCGAAAGCCGCCATCAATGAATAAATATCCATTGATCCGAAAAGCAGGTTGGTGCTCGAGGCGTGTTGTTGCGCGAGTTCCTGCGTCACCCCCTCCTTGGCGTCGGGATAGTTCGCGCTGACGGTGACCAGATCAAACTTCCTGTGGCGATACATGCGGTACATGGTTTGAAACTCAGGAAGCTCTTTCACGCAGGGCCCACACCAAGTCGCCCAGAAGTTGACCAGGAGCAGCTTGCCGGTGGAATTCTTGCGCAGGCCTTTGAGGTCCTCGGCGCTCGCAAGTTTCAGCGCCACGGGCTCGCGGTCGATGACGCCCATTTCCGCCTTGCGGCCTTCCTCCTTTGCCGCCCATTTGGTGGAGCAGCCGAAGGAAGGCGTCTTGGGGACGGCGACAGGTTTACCCGCCAGCAAGGCGTCCAGAGCATTGCGGGCGTCCTGCTCGGTAACGTATTGCTCGCGGGGATTGTTGTCGACCCGCCCTTCATAGCGGAGCTTGCGTTCCGAATCAAAGATAAAGACGTGGGGGGTGGCGCTTGGACCGTAGGCCCGAGCCGTGCTTTGCGTTTCGCCGTCGTAGAGGTAGGGGAAACTGAAGTGTCGGTAGGCGGCGCGAATCTTCATCTCCGCGAATGTATCGCCCACGTCGGTATAACCCATTTCATCGAGGCGCACAGCAAGGGGAACGTTGGGTTCGATGGCCACGATTGCCACCCCGCGGCCCTGGTAATCCGCGACCAGCCGTTTGATGCGCTCTTCGTATAATTGCGCCGTCGGGCAGTGGTTGCAGGTGAAGACGATCGCCAGGATCTGGCTGGAGGCATAGTCCTTCAGGCAATGGGTCTTATCGTCAATGCCGGGCAAGCAGAAGTCCGGCGCTTGCGCCCCTAGGGGTAAAATCGGGTGCGCGTCATCAGCTTTCAGTGCGGGCGTTAGTACCAGCGCGAGCAATACTGCAAATAAAGGTTGCCGTAACATATATCGGATCTCCTACCGCCGCCTAGCCACCCTGAATGGTGAGCCGGCGGCTCGACCATCTCCACATGCCGTCACCCATCGCCAGCAGGACTGCCACCCAGAAAACCTGCAAGGCGAGGGCGCGGGCAAGTCCGGCCCCGTGGAGATTGCCCAAGTATATCAACATGGGGATGTAGCTGATGTATTCGAAGGGCAGCACGCCCAAGATCTTTTGAAAGATATGCGGGAAGAAAGAGATCGGGAGGAGGAGTCCCGAAAAGAGCTCCAGCAGGAAAAACTTGGCCCGCAGCAAGCCGAGGATGGACTGCAAGCGCAAGGCGAAGGTCCCCACGGCAAAGTTGATGGCTGCCACAAGCAGAAAACTCAAAATCACACTGACCAGGAATGCCGCGGCGCTCCCCAGGGTGGCCGGCCGCCGCAGGGGATAAACCAGAAAGAGGACGAGGGCGGTCGGCGCGGTGAGCATGCCCAGGCGAAAAACCGACTCTCCCGCTGCCCGCGCCAAATACATCCACTGAAGGTTGACGGGCTTGATCAGGTCCATCGCCAGCCGCCCCTCAATGACTTGATAGGCAATCTCCTGGTCAATGGTATTGAAGTAAAAGGAGCGGATGATCCAGCCCACCCCGATGTAGGTTAAGAGATGCGGAAAGTCGAACCCTTCAATCGAGGCGCTGTGCTCGTAAATGGCTTTCCAGATGAAGTAATACACGGAGACATATATAAAATATGTGACGATCCCCGTGAAATAGCGCAGCCGGTAAGCGAGGGCATTCACAAAGCCCACGCGGCCGAACTCGAGATAAACTCGCAAGGGTTTCCAGAAAACGGGGGCGGGCCTTTCACCGGCGGGCGGGGTGGCAAGGGCCGCGGCGGGCATCAGGCCACCTCGCCGCTCAGATAGATGCGCTTGACGATTTCTTCGATGGGTTCCTCTTCCACCAGAAGGTCGCGCACTTCCAGGTTGTTCACAATCTCGCGAATCACGTCGGCGCTGGAATGCTGCTCCCGGTCAAAGCGAATCAAATAGGTGAGCTCATCGACGCGTTGGCAAACGATTCCGTCCGTTTCGATCTTCGCCAGGCGCGGGACCTGCGTGCGGTCCTTCAAAAAGAACTTCACCTGGTTGTACTTGGCCAGGCGCTTCTTCATCTGCTCCAGGTCGCCGTCAAACAGGATGCGCCCCTTGTCGATAATGATGATGCGTTGGGATAGCTCTTCAATGTCGGAGAGGTCGTGCGTGGTCAACAACACGGTGGTGCCTTCGGTGCGGTTGACCTCTTTCAGGAACTCGCGGATGCGCTCCTTGGCCACCACGTCAAGCCCGATCGTGGGTTCATCCAGGAAAAGCAGCGGCGGGTTGTGCAGCAGGGATGCGGCCAAATCGCAGCGCATGCGCTCGCCCAGGCTCAGCTTGCGGACGGGCGTGTGCAAATATTCCTTCAGGTTAAGCATTTCACTGAAAACATCCAGGCGCCAGCGATAGTCCTGATCGGGGATTTCGTAGATCTCCTTGAGCAGTTTGAAGGATTCAACGACGGCGATATCCCACCAAAGTTGCGTACGCTGGCCGAAAACAACGCCGATATGCCTGGTGTAGTGGCGCCGCTCGCGGTAAGGAACGAACCCGTTCGAAACCACGCGCCCGCCCGTCGGAGACAGAATTCCGGTGAGGATTTTGATGGTGGTGGATTTTCCGGCCCCGTTGGCTCCGATATAACCCACCATCTCGCCGCGTTCGATGGAAAAGCTGATGCGGTCCACAGCATGTACGGTCAGGTATTCCCGGACAAAGAGGTTTTGTAAAGCGCCCAGAACGCCCTCGCGCCGGCGGAAGGTTCGGAATTCTTTTATCAAGTCCTGAACTTCAATAATGGGTGCCATGCTGCGATATCTTCCTCAGCGGCGTGGACGCGAACCCCGCGCTTGGAATTCTAGCAGAGTCACGGTGGTTATAGAGCACGCCTGCTCGCCGAGAACGAGAAGAGCAAGACCACAGCTTTAACCGAATGTATATGGTTTTCAGCCATAGCCTGGTTAGGCACTTTTCAACTTTCGACTTTCAACTCTTCGACTTTTCAATTCGCCTTCACCCTCATTCGCCGATGACCTTGATCAACACCCTCTTCCGGCGCTGGCCATCGAACTCAGCGTAATAAACCTGCTGCCAGGGGCCGAAATCGAGCTTGCCGTTTGTGACCGGCACCACGGCTTGGTGACCGATCAGCAGACTTTTCAAGTGGGAATCGCCATTGTCCTCGCCGGTGCGGTGGTGGCGATATTCGGCGCGGAAGGGCGCGAGTTTTTCGAGCCACTCGTCGATGTCGGCGATCAAGCCGTCCTCCGCATCGTTGACGTAGATGCCCGCCGTGATGTGCATGGCCGAGACCAGAATCAAGCCTTCCTTGATCTCCGACTTGGCCAGCGCCTTCTCAACCTCATCGGTGATATTGATGAACTCTCGATGTTTTTTCGTATTGAACCACAGATACTCGGTGTGTGATTTCATTCCCTGCCCTCCTGGTGGTGTCCGCTGTTCCTGGGAGTGCGGACTCCCCCCCGCCCTTCCTCTAACCTGCGGAGAAATCCCGGCAAGCGCGCGACGAAACCTCGGAGAATAGCAGAGTTTGAGCATCGGCGTCGCGACAGATGACTTCGAGTCCGTCTCCCTTGAAATTGGTTCAGTGCGATTCCTATTTATGGTAGGCTTGCACGCCTTGAGCCGTGATTAGGCGCAGTTCTCATATGAGGAGGAAAGAAGATGAAAGCCATCCTACGAATCGCCTTTGCCGCAACTCTGATTTTGACCCTTGCGGAAGCAGCGTTTCCGCAGTTAGGCATGTTTTCGAATGAGCAGCGCCTTGACATGACGCGCGAATGGAAAGGGGATCGGTTCCCGGACGGGCGCCCTAAGGTGCCTGACTCCATCCTCGCGGGTTTGAGCGATGTGGACGCCGAGGAAGCCTGGGGCGTGTTGCAGGCGCACGGCTACAAGTACCAGTTTGAGGGGGGCTGGCGCGAGGTCAATCCGGGAGGGCGGATGGTGGGCCGCGTGTTCACGGCGGTTTTCATGCCCCAGCGGCCGGACGTGAACGCCGTGATCAACGATAAGGGCAAGGCGGAAGGCCGCGTCGGTGCTCAGAACTCCTGGCCGATTGATATGCTCGTGCCCGGCGACGTCCTGGTAGTGGACCTTTTTGGGAAGATCAAGGATGGCACTTATGCCGGTGACAACCTTTCCACCGCAATTTTCGCAAAGAGCCACAACGGTCTGGTGGTGGATGGCGCGGTACGTGATTTCACGGGTATTTCCGAAATCAAAGGCATGCACGTTTTCGTTCGTGACTTCGACCCCTCCGCCTTGCGCGACACGACGCTGATGGGTATTAACGTGCCCATTCGCATCGGCCACGTTTTGGTGATGCCCGGTGATGTGGCCGTGAGCGACCCGGAAGGAATTACCTTTATCCCTCCCCAACTCGCCCAGGATGTCATCGATAAGGCCCAAATGACGCACGCGGTGGATGATTGGGGTCATCAGATGTTGCGCGAGGGTAAGTACACGCCAGGCGAGATTGATCGCAAGTGGTCCAAACCGATGATTCAGGAGTTCAACAAATGGCTGGAGCAGAAAGGCCTGAAATTGCACATGCCGGAAGAGTAGCCAGCTTGGGACTGAACCCTATTTCGGAGGTTTGACCGCAATGAATAATTCCGACCCCCATCTAATGAACCGTCGCGGAATCTTGAAGGGCTCAGCGGCTGCGTTGGGGGGCGCGCTGCTGAGCGGCGAGCCATTGGAGGCCTACCCCCAAGGCATCAACACCAATTCCAGCCCGTCGGCCCTGCGCATCACCGACCTGCGCGTGGCGACAATCGTGAAGCCGGGTCCCGGTCCCTGCCCCATCATCCGCATTGACACCAACCAGGGGGTCTACGGACTCGGCGAGGTCCGGGATGGAGCCAGTGCAACCTATGCTCTGATGCTGAAGAGCCGGATTCTCGGCCAGAATCCCCTTCAGGTGGATCAACTCTTCCGCAGGATCAAGCAATTCGGTGGACCGGCGCGCCAAGCGGGCGGCGTGTGCGCCGTGGAAATGGCCTTGTGGGACATCGCGGGCAAGGTTTACAACGTCCCTGTCTACGTTATGCTGGGTGGCAAAGTTCGCGACAAGATCCGCGTCTACGCCGACACCACTGAGTCCAATGATCCGAAGGTTTATGCCCAGCGAATGAGGGAGCGCAAAGAGGTCATGGGCCTGACCTGGCTCAAAATGGATTTAGGCGTCGAAATGGTCGCGGACAAACCCGGCACCGTGACTGCACGCTCCGGCCTGAGCGATTGGGAAAAGAGGCAGGTCCCCCATCCTTTGCTCGCGATGGAAGTCACCGATAAGGGCATCGCTCTGCTGGAAGAATACGTTGCCGCGGTGCGCGATGCTGTGGGCATGGAGATTCCCCTTTCCATGGACCACCTCGGCCACCTCGGCGTGAAATCGATCGTCCGCCTGGGCAAAGCGTACGAGAAGTACAACCTCTCATGGATCGAGGACGTGATTCCCTGGGAGCTGACCGACCTGCTGAAGCAGATCTCCGACCAAAGCCCCACTCCCATCCTGACCGGCGAGGATATTTACCTCAAGGAAGGCTTCAGGGTTCTCTGCGAAAACCGCGCGGTCAGTAAAATTCACCCTGACCTCGCGACCTCGGGGGGGATTCTTGAGACTCACAAAATCGGGGACATGGCGTGGGAGTACGCGGTTCCGATGGCCATGCACTTCGCCGGGACGCCGGTGAGCTGCATGGCTAACGTACACTGCGCCGCGGCGACACTCAATTTCCTGGCGCTGGAGAATCACTCCCTGGATGTCCCGTGGTGGAGCGATTTGGTAGACGGTGTGGAGAAGCCCATCGTCAATCACGGCTGGATCACCGTACCTGACAAACCGGGGCTCGGCATCACCCTGAACGAAGACGTGGTGAAGCAACACCTGAAGCCCGGAACCGGCTACTTCGAACCTACGACGCAATGGGACCACGACACGTCTTGGGATCGAGAGTGGAGTTAATCGAGTCCGACCCTGCGGGCCTTGCCTCGGTCTTGCCTTGACTCGTGGTCCGTTCACCCTTGCCTACCCTCTCTGGATTTGAGGTCAACCCATGTCACACTCCCAAGCGCTCCATACGTTTTCAATCATCACCATCCTGTGGGCATGCGCAAATTTGACGATGGCCACTCCTATGGCAGGCGCGTCGAGCCTTGGCGCCGCTGCCGCGGGCTCTATCGCCCTCGATAACCCCCATCTGTCCTTTAGTGTAAATCCGGATTCCGGGGCCTATGAAATCCAGGACAAATCCGGTGGGGTCGTCTGGAAATCCAATTTCCGCGTGCCCCGATTCGGTGAGGCAGCCCTGGAGGTCAGCGGCCAGCCGCAGCGCATCGATCTTGCTCAGTGCAAAGTCGAGCGAACCGGCGGCGGGCTTGACCTGACCTTTCACCCCCTCGCATCACAGCCACAAGCGCAGATCGTGGTCAGCGTGCGGCCGGTGGCAGAAGGTGATGGCTTACGATTCACCTATACGGCAAGCCCTGACCTCAAGCTGGAGAGCATTCGTTTGCTCGACGATGCCTTATGGACGACGGACGCGGAGCGGGGGTACGTCATCATTCCAGCCCGCATGGGCCTGATGATTCCGGCCCGCCGTGGCGCGAGTTTCACTCACACCTTCGACACTTATGCCTACGAAGGCTGTCACATGGCCATGTCGGGAGTGGTGAAGAGTGGCGCGACGGCACTGATCAGTTGGGATGATCCCTACGTCGCAGTTGAACTGAAAAGTGAATCTCCGGCGACGGGTGAGCTGGCAGGGAAGCAGGTCCTCGCTCCATCGCTGGTCCTTCGCAAATCTGCTCGCTGGGTGCAGGTGCGGTTTCTCGGACGGGGAGATTACGTGACGCTGGCGAAAGCCTACCGGCAGATCGCGGCGGAACGGGGTTGGCTCACCACCTGGAACGAGAAGTTGCAGGGCCATCCCGAGCGGGCGAAATTGTTCGGTGCAATCAATTACAAACTCTGGGCGTTGCTCGACCGCGAAATGGACGCGACCAGCACCCACCAGAACGTTTTGAAGGTGGACTGGACTTTTGACGAAGCCGCCCAGGTTGCGGAGCACTTGAAGAATGATCTGAAGCTGGACAAAGTCCTTTTCATCATGGGTGGCTGGACGCACCGCGGATACGACAATCAGCACCCGGACATCCTCCCCGCCAATCCCGAGTGTGGCGGCAATAGCGGGCTCACCGAATGCGCGCGCCGCGTGATGCAACTCGGATACCTCTTCTGCTTGCACGACAATTATCAGGATATCTACCGCGACTCACCTTCCTGGAGTGAGGACCTGATCATGAAGCACCCCGACGGGTCCTTGGTGAAAGGCGGGCAATGGTGGGGAGGTCAAGCTTATCTCACCTGCTCCCTTAAGGCACTGGAGTTGGCCAGGCGGCCCCAAAACCTTCCGGCCGTAAGAGAGCTCACCAACGCGGACTCCTATTTCATCGACACAACTTATGCCTCCGGCCTTCAGGAGTGTTTTGATCCGGCTCACCCCCTGACCCGCGCCGACGATATGAAATGGAAGCAAGCCCTCTCCGATTACGCTCGCCAGGTGTTTGGCATTTTCGGTAGCGAAGATGGGCGCGAATGGGCTATTCCCCATAGCGACTTTTTCGAAGGCCTGACCGGTGTAGAGGGAACGTGGTACCACGACAAGAATCTACTCAAAGAAACCGGCGGCGTATCGGTTCCGCTCTTCGAGTTGGTCTATCGTGACTGCATTGCTCTCTACGGAAAATACGGGTTCGATATTTCCAAGTCGGCAGACTACGTGCTCTATACATCCGCGCATAATTAAAGGGACATAGGTTGCCCCTGTATGGCATACTTCTCGCCGGAGGAGTAGCCATGGTTCCTCGCCTGCTGCGGTTGCATCCCTTGACCTATCGCCGGTTGA
>JBEKLF010000225.1:0-14223 GCA_050010335.1 Terriglobia bacterium | reverse complement strand
ACCCTACGACACAGCCGCCACCCGTCTCAACACGCCCCCATTCCTGCGCCCAATTCCCCTCGTCTCGCCGCTCCTGCCTCCCGCCAGCCTCGCGCCCTCCCCCACTGTCTGAATCGCAGTTAATCCGACCCCAACGTTTGCTTGCATCAACCGCCTGACTTACAATGATCGCCGCGCATCATCGATGTGCCTTGCGCGTGAGGTGACCACCTCATAGGCTGAGAGTTCCGCGTGGATGCTGCTTACGGACTTACACTTCTTGCTGCCACCAAGCTCGTCGTATATACCTTCGGGGCGCTGATCCATTTCTTCCTGGTGGTTTTGATTCTCGGGAACTGGCGGTTACGCCGGCTTGAATGGCTGCTGTTCGGATTGATGGCGGCATTATTCATGTGGTATTCGGGCAATCTCCTGGCCCTCAACATTGACCTTTACTACGGGGCCGGTCCGGCGGTTCTATCAGGATTCTCCCGTACCGTCTCCATTGTGGGGTTCGTGGCTGCGGTACCCCTCCTGGTTCACGTACAAGCAGAATATTTGGCGGGCTTCGTCCCGATCCGGCTTTGGCAACGGCTGATGGTGGCGGCCTTTTATCTCCCGGTGATGTTTTGTCCTTGGCTTGTTGGCAGGTTGCTGAGTCGCCACGGCGTGGAGCCGCTAGTGGCACTCGGCTCCCCGGTACGCCTGCTGGTCCTATGGGCCATCGCCGCCTTGCTCGTCGCCGCTGCTGTCAACGTGTACTTGAATGTGCACCGTCGTGCTGTTGAGCCGACGCTCGCGAGATTTCACGGCTATCTCGCGGCGCTTCAGGGACTGCTGGCATTGGGTTGGGCGATTGGATGTTTACCACACGCCTTACCGCCCGTTGGCGGATTGGGAGGATATTTGCCGACAGGTTTGATGTTGGCCGGAATTCTCCCCAGCACCCTTGTGGGTTACTCCATTTTTCGCTATGACTTTCTTGACCTGCGCGTTCAGCGGAATGTCGTTTATTCCGTCGCGGCCATATTTGGATCACTGATCTACCTGGATTTCATGCGCCGAGTGAGTGGCTGGCTGGAGCCTCACGATGTCCTGCGGGAGGTTACCGAGGCCGTGATGATTTTCATTTTGGTCGTGCTGGTGGAGCCTCTCAAGCGGCTGATCAGCCGGGCCCTGCATCAGCAGTTCGTTTCCGAATTCGAAAAGGTCCAGAAGCTGGCAATGGAAATCGAGGAGTATGCCAAACGAACGGGGGATGTGGATTCACTCCAGGCGCTCGTGGAAGAACGGGTGCCCTATGTATTGAGGCTGGAGCGGGCGAGACTGGTGCGCGGCCCCATCCCCGCCGGCACTTCTGTTAAGGGAGTTCCTCTCAAGGTTCATTTCGTGCCCATTTCTCTGGGTGGTCAAGCCATCGCCTATCTCGAGGTCGTCCCCACCGGTGGCGAAATCTCCGGTGAGCAAATCGCCGCTCTGGAGATTCTCGCCGACCGCCTGGCGGCGGCATTGGAACTTTGCCGGCTCATCGCTGACAAGATCGATTTGGAGCGCGAGCTGGCCGCGAAGGAGAAGATGGCCTTTCTGGGGGAGATGGCGGCGCGCATCGCGCACAATGTTAAAAACCCACTCAGTGGCATGAAGACCATTGTTCAGCTCATGGAAGAGGACCAGTCGCTTCCCGAGAAGGCGCGGGGCGATTGCCGGATGCTGGTGGCTGAAATCGACCGTTTGAACCGCAACATTTCGCAGGTTTTGCGCTTCGCCAAGCCCGCGCGCGATACGGACCGGCCGGCCGATTTGGTGTCGGTCGTGAGAAGGGTCGTCGCCATCTCGCGGATGGAAGCTGAGCAGCGCCACGTGACCTTGGAGATGGACGATTCTCGGCCCTGCCCGGTCGAAGGCGGAGAGGAGGCTGCCAGCGACATCGTTTCAAATCTCCTCGTGAACGCCCTGGAGGCAAGCGGCGAAGGCAGCGCCATTCGGATTGGCTTTGCGCGCCCGCAAGGGCAGCCGGAATTCATCGAGCTTTCGATTGAAGATCAGGGGCCCGGAGTTCCCAAGGACAAGCTGGACAAAATCTTCCAGCCGTTCTTTACCATACGGGCGGGGGGGACGGGCTTGGGGCTCGCGATCGTGAAGCGCCGGTTGGACGAAATTGGCGGCTTTGTGGAATGCCAAAGCCCAGTAGAAAAGGGGAATGCCAGTTCTGCTCACCCTGGTGCGCGATTTGTTGTACGCTTTCGCGTGGCCAAATCTTCGAACGACTCGGCGCTCGGGACTCGGGGTTAGGGATTCGGGACTCGCCCGAAGCCCGGGCTTGCAGTCAAAAATCATGGATCTGGGATCGACCACCACATAAGCAAACAACAAGAGACATTCAATGTCATCCACCCTGAATCAAGCATCTCCCACCATACTGATCGTCGATGACGATAGCACGGCCCGCTACGGCATGCGGCGCGCGCTGGAAGGTCGGTATCGAGTCCTGGAAGCTGCAAGTGTCCCTGACGCGCGGGTGGTTATGAGCCAGGGAAACCCTCACCTTCTCCTGCTGGATATCGAAATGCCGGAAGAAAGCGGCTTGGATTTTCTGCGGGAGCTTAAGGAGCAGGCGAGCACCCCCGCGGTCATCATGATTACGGCCTATGGCTCGGAGAAGATCGCCGTTGAGGCGATGAAGAGCGGCGCATACGATTACCTGCCCAAACCTTTTGAAGTGGATGAGCTTCGACTGGTCGTGGAGCGCGCGCTCGATCACATGGCGCTGGCGGAAGAAAACGTGCGCTTGAAGAGGCAACTGGTTTCGGAAGGCCAGTTCGGCGCCATGATTGGGTCAAGCAAAGTCATGCGCGAGCTTTTCGCATTGGCTGATCGCATCGCGCAGGCAGAAGTGACCGTGCTCATTCAGGGAGAGAGCGGAACAGGAAAGGATTTGCTCGCCACCGAGATCCACCGGCGCAGCAACCGCGGCAAAGGCCCGTTTATAGCCCTGAATTGCGCCGCGCTTCCCGAGCACCTGATTGAAAGTGAGCTCTTCGGATACGAAAAGGGCGCATTTACCGGAGCCACGGCGATGAAGCGCGGCAAGTTCGAACTGGCGAACGGCGGCGTACTTTTTCTCGATGAGGTAGGGGACATGTCGCTCGCCACTCAAGCCAAACTGCTGCGGGTCCTGGAAACACGCAGCGTGGAAAGGCTGGGCGGCACGAAGTCGCAAGGGATTGATGTACGTATCGTGAGCGCCACCAACAAAGACCTGGCAGCCGAAATTGCCAAACAGACATTTCGCGAGGATCTCTACTACCGGTTGCGCGTGGTGCTATTGCGGGTGCCGCCGCTGCGGGAACACCGGGAAGATTTGCCGCTCATGGTCCAGCAGTTCTGCCGGATGTTGGGGGAAAAACATGGGAGGCCTACGCCCGTGGTTTCCAAAGAAGCTATGGAACTTTTGCAGGAAGCGGAATGGAAGGGAAACGTCCGGGAGCTCAAGAATGTGCTCGAAAGCGCGGTCGTCATGAGCCGCGGCGATACCTTGCTCCCCGAGGATTTCTCCACAGATTTTTTAGGGGCCGGGGTGGAGCGTGAGGGGGCTACGCCGGACGTTGGATATTTGGACATCGATGACTACCGCGAGGCCCGACGGCAGTTTGAGATTTCGTTTATCAAGGGGAAGCTCCGCAAGCACGGAGGGAATATAACTCGAACCGCAGCGGCGATTGGCCTGCACCGGCAGAGCCTTCAAGAAAAACTGCGCGAGCTGGGGATACAAGCCGAAAAGAGTTGACCATCACCCGGCAATTTGCGATTCGCAATCGCCAATTGAGATATCCGAGATTCAATAAGGGGGCGGGGCCCGGAGCTTTTCTCAATCGTCCGGGACTCTTGCTCCGAATATCCGCGCCTCGCGTGGATTTCGGTTCTCGGTCTTTCAATCGACAACCGGCGATCGCAGATCGGCAATTGTGGAAGCCCCCGGCTTCCCTTAGAGCCTTCAGCCACCGCCCGACGGAGCACAGGCGGCACGGTTCGACCCGGAGGCTGCACTTGCGGTTGCGAAAGTCGAATACTTCTGCTCAGCCTGTGTAGAGCCGCATTTGGGGCACGGTGGTGTCGGCTGATTTCTGCTCAGTATCAACTTCTCAAAGACGTGGCCGCACTTGGGGCAAACATATTCAAAAATGGGCATGGATGAATGAGCCTATTCCTTGGGTTTAATCGCGCAAGTTGATTGCTTCTCTTTCCCCGACGGGGAAGGGGTTTGACTCGATCATGTGAAGCGGGAGACTCCAGGGATGCGCGGCAGGACAAAGAACCAGAGAATCAGGAAACCAGCGTATACAAATAATGCTTTCATGAAACCATTATACACCTTCAATGCAGTCTAAAGTGAAAACCTGTCACAGCAAGTTCCTGCTCGACTAGAAATCAGAGTGCCGGCCAGAGTGATTCCCAAATCTTAAACTCGTGATGAAAGCCGATCTGTTCGGTGCGCGTAAGCTTGCGCCCAGAAGCCACATCCAGAGTTTCCTGGAAGATCCGGCGACCGACATCTTCCGTGGTCTCCGTGCGTTCCAGAATGGTGCCCGCATTGATATCGAGATCGGCGTATGAACGGGCAAGCTGCGGGTTCGTGCCGATTTTCATCACCGGGCCCAGGGCACAACCGATGCCGGTTCCGCGTCCCGTCGTAAAGAGGGCCACCTGTGCTCCGCTGAGGAAAAGAGCCGGGGTGCATAGGTGATCGTACCCGGGTGTATAGAGCACGTACAGACCCTTGCGATCGCCCAGCCATTCGCCATATTCAATCAGGTCCTCCACGATGGAGGTTCCGCCCTTGGCCTTCACGCCGCTTGACTTCAGATAGATGTTGTAAAGCCCGCCTTTGATATTACCGGGAGAGGGATTATCGCCGAAGTAGTCGCCGAATTTTCGAACGTAGGCCTCATAGCGCTTGAGTGCGCCCGTCAGTTTACGCCCAACTGTTTTCGTGCGAGCGCGCTGGACGAGGTCGAGCATGGCCGCGCCTTGGAGTTCCGGAATTTCCGGAAGAAAAACCGCGGCACCCGCTTTCACCAACATGTCGGCGGCTACGCCCACGGCGGGATTGGCCGTTACGCCCGACCAGCGATCTGACCCGCCGCACTCGGTTCCCACAATGAGTTTCGAAATGGGCACTGGCTGCCGCTGGAATTGGTTGGCATAATGCAGCAACTTTTCCGTGACTTCCATCCCCCGTTCCACCGTTTTCTCGCTGCCGCCCAACTGCTGCACGGTGAGGTTCACGACGCGGCGGTTATAGTCGGGGACGGTATTCTGAAATATCGGCGCCGAGCACTCCACGCACGTCTTGCCGCAGCCCAGGTCAATGTAAACCGACGCCCCCAGGTTGGGATGGCGCAAGGTATTGGTGAGCAATTGATTCAGAATGGTGACGGCCTCGCCATCGGGCATTCCGCATCCGGACTCGTGAATGATGGGGACAACCCCGTCGACGTTGGGGAATTTTTCCCGCGAATAGATTTCGCGGTTGGCTCGGGTGGCAATCTCCCGCACCTCCGTGGAGGAACACATCCCCGAGGTTACGATACCGACAAAGTTTCGAATTCCCACTTCGCCATCGGAGCGCAAGAAGCCGTCAAACGCAAGGGAAGAAAGTTTGGGATCAAGGCGCGTCCTCCTTGGATTGTCCTTGTATCGAGCCGTCAATCGGGGAAGGCGCGAATCCAAGTTGCTAGCGTCAATCGGTTCGCCGGGCTTGACCAAGCGGGATGCGAGTCCAATGGGATCTCCCAGCGTGATGTACGGTTGGCCGCGGCGGATGGGCTTGATGACGAAGGTCTGCCCACGCAAGGCTCGACCGGAAAACGTGAGGACTTCATCCTCGTACTCCAGTGGCGTATCCTTCTCGATGAATTCCGCGGTTACGACGGCCACGTTGTCCTTCTCAGGCCGGATGACGATTGCAACTTCCTCTAGCTTTCGAGGTTCCATGATGACCACTCCCTTTCCTTAGGGGGGCGGCGCCCAATTTCGATGCCCAGCGATTCTGCTCTGGGTCCAGGTTGAGAACTAAGCTCCAACACCTGCTAACGCCTGGACTCGTACCCTCGATCCATAAAACGCATAGTACGTTATAAAGACATAGCACACCATGGGCACCAGCATTGCCACGGCCATGCTGTGGGTTGCCTGAAAGATCAAACCCATGGCGGGCGGGGCACAGGCGCCGCCGATGATCGACATAATGATGATGGATCCTCCCACCTTTGTGTTCGGGCCCAACTCCTTGATGCCCAGAGCGAAAATGGTGGGGAACATGAGCGACATAAAGAAACTGGTCATGAACACGGCTCCCACGCCCAGCCAACCCGGAAACAAGACTCCCAAGGCGACGAGGGCCGTATTGATGATGCCATAAACCCCCATGAGCCGCGCGGGGGGGAAGTATTTCATCAGGTAGGTCGCCGTAAACCTTCCAACTCCAAAGGCTACCAGCGTCCCGGTGAGAAAATATCCGGCAATCTTCTCCGGCCGGTGGGTGTAATCCTGAATGTACTGAATGTAGTAACTCCAGGTTCCGACTTGCGCGCCTACGTAGAGAAACTGGGCAAATACTCCCCGGACGAAGTGGGGGTAATGAATGAGGTCGCGGGCGTTGCCATGCGATCGGCCATCGGCAGGCTCGGCTTCTTCGGCAACCTTGGGAAACTTGGTTTTCAGGATCAGCAACGCCCAGAGAAAGATGACGGTGCCCAGAACCAGATAAGGCGTGACAACGCGGAGTGTCTCGGCGCGTAAGTAGGCATCGTAAGCACCCGCAAGTTTGCGGGCGGCAACTTGTTGTGAGTTCAGCTCCACTCCGGAAAAAATAAAAACGGTGCCCACCAAAACACCAGTAACGGCGCCCACGGGGTTAAAGGCCTGGGAGAAATTGAGCCGTCGCTCCGAACTTCGGGAATCGCCCAGCAGCGCGATAAAGGAGTTTGCCCCGGTTTCGAGGAAGGACGCGCCGCTGGCAATGACGAACAGGGCACAGAGGAAAAATCCATACTTCCCAACCAGCGCCGCGGGCCAGAAAAGAAAAGTCCCGGTGCTGTAAAGGAACAGGCCGATCACCAATCCGGTTTTGTACCCAAATCGTCGCATCACCAAGGCGGCGGGAACTGCCAGAGCGAAGTATCCCATGTAAAAAGCGGATTGGATCAGCCCGGCCTTGAAGCGCGTAATCTCAAACGACTTCATGAATTGTTTTATTAGAATGTCATTCATGTTGCTGGGAATACCCCAAAACAGGAAAAGGGCTGTCACCAGAAAGAACGGCAACATATTCCCAGCCGCAAAAAGTGCGGGTGGCTGCTCCGAGTTAGTGTTCACGTTCCGCATAGGCATGAGTGAAGCTCCGAATTCAGAGGTTGCAGACTTTGTGGTTTTGTTCTGGACCGTTTGCCCTAGATTTCCAGATCCTTCGTATCGAGCATTCCCGCCAACTTGAGGCGCTCGAAAATTGCAGCGGTCTCGTGGATTCCATCCTCCAGCGCCGTACGATGGATCCCGGCCAAATCATGGTGCAGAGCGCGATCGTCAAAGTCGTAAGCGACGGGCAGCGGGTCGCCTACTGCCTTAATTAGCCTTCCGGCGATCGGCAAAAGTTCTTCCAGGATATTTAGGAACTCATGGACCTGCAGCACATCGCCGCGCGGGGTGTAGACCTTTGCGCCGGTCAGACCCGCTTCCGCGCACTGAATAAAAATGCGGGCGGTGTCGCGGACGTATTGCAAATCCATGCCGCCGGTAAAGCGAATCGTGTAAGGCTGTCCGAGCACCGCGGCTTTGATAGCTTTGGTGGGGCCGGAGGTCATCCCCCGATCGCGCCCCACGCCGTATACGGACCCGGGGCGAAGTCCCACGCTGGATAGGCCGTCATTCAAGTAGTAAACTCTTGCATTTCCTTCGTTGCACTGTTTAAAAACACCGTAATGCGTTCCGGGCAGAAGTGGGGCGCCCTCAGGCACTGTTGTGCCGCCGTATACTTCTCCCGGGCCAAAGACTGCAGCGGAACTGGCATAGACGACGCTCTGGACCAGATCGCGCCGCCGCCGGGCCACTTCGAAGACGTTGAGCGTTCCCACCACGTTGATCATCGCGCCGCGCAAAGGGTCGGCAGCGCAGAAGGGCACCTGAATGCCCGCCAGATGTAGCACGTGGGAAATACCATGATCTCCGATGGCGCTTTCCACATCCTTGTACTTTGTAATGTCGCCCGGAAGGAGCTGAAGAGAAGCCACCTGGTCCGGTGTGAGGATTGCGGCCAAGCGCGCCGATTCCATGTCGATGTCAAAAACAAAAGGCTGCTCGCCGCGATCGAGCAGTTCCTTGACGATCCAGGCCCCGATGAATCCCTTTGCGCCTGTGATGAGAAATCGCTTGGTGGAGTGGAAGGTAGGGCCGTTTTGCGGGGTTATCGTCATGCTCTGGCATTATATGCGTTACAGGAAGTGAGTCAATGACGAGGTATTGCCCGTCGCTTACCGCCCACCCTCCAGACGTGGGGGACGAATCAGGAGAAGCACGCTGAGAGTGGCCAGCATAGGAACTGTTGCCGCCAGAAAGAACGCGGGGTAGTACGAGAATTTATCCACCAGCCATCCCACCAGCAGCGTGAAAAGCGCTCCTGCCAAGCCGGCGCCGAGTCCACTGACGCCGGTTACGGTCGCAACGACGTCCTGCGGGAACAAGTCTGATGGGAAGGTTAGGCCCATTGTCGACCAGCTTGCATAGCCCCAGACGGCAAAACTGATCAGGAATAGCGCCGCATAGGGGCTGTGAATCCTGGCGGCAGGGATTCCGGCCAGAACCGGCAGGGAACTGATGACGCAAACCCATTTGCGCGCGCGTACCACGGGCATGCCGCGCTTGATCAGAAAACCGGAGGCAAAGCCCCCCGTGAAGTTTCCAATATCCGCCGCCACGAAGGGCAGCCAGGCGAAGGCGGCAATCTGTTTGAGGCTGAATCCCCGGGCGTCACTGAGGTATTGCGGCAGCCAAAAAACGTAGAACCACCAGATCGGGTCGGTCAGAGAGCGCCCCAGCACGATTCCCCAAACATTGGGCTGCTTCAGCAGGCTCAGCCAGCGGGCCGCGCCTTTTTGCGCGGACACCGTGGCGGTGTCGCGCCCCGCCACGATGAGGGCGCGCTCCTCGGCGGTCACGCGCGGATGGCGATCCAAGGGATGATAGAGAGCGAGCCAGACAATCAGCCATAGAAACCCCAGCAATCCGGATACCACGAAGGCGTATCGCCACCCGAGGAGAATGGCAACCCAGGGCACAGTTAGCGCCGCAATCGCCCCGCCGACGCTCGAGCCGCTATCGAAAATTGCGACCGCCACGCCGCGCTCTTTCGCGGGAAACCATTCCGCCACGGTCTTACTGGCGCCGGGCCAGTTGCAGCCCTCGCCGATGCCCAAAAGAAACCGAAATGCCCCGAAGGAAAACAAGGAGTTTGCAAAGCCGGTCAGCATGCTGATGGCGGACCACCAGATAACCGCCAGTGCGAGTCCCAGGCGCGTGCCAATGATGTCAAGCAGGATGCCGCCAATCAGCCACATGCCGGCATAGGAGAACTGAAATGCTGAGAAAACTCGGGAAAGGTCAGTGTGGCTAAGGTGCAGCTCATGAGTAATGACCGGTGCCAGCACCGAGAAGGTTTGGCGGCTGATGTAGTTTATTACCGTGGAACCAAAGAGGGTCCACACAATCCACCAACGAATTCGCTTGGAAGCCATAAAATTAGGAGCTGCCCCTTGGTTCCAATGGTTCCGCTCTTGCCAGAAACTCGAGGCACAATACCACATTCGTGGGAATCTTGTCAGGCGCTTTTGGCAAGCAACGGAAGTGCTCCCGGTTGCTTTAGAAAGCCCGATTCAGATAGAGTAAGCGGCGATGTCGAGCGCCACCCGCGTTCCACGACGATATCCATATCCATGTGGAGTCATCATATGCGACTTGCAAAAGTGACCTTCATTACTCTGTTCGGCTTGCTCATACCTTCCCTGCCGGCGCTTGCCGAAAACGTCCGCGTCTGGCAGGACAGCATCGAGATTCCCACTTACCTTCTGGGCGCAGAAGACCCGAACCCGCCGTTCCCCCTAGCAGACAAGCGGCGCATCTACCCGTACACTTTGCTGGATGATTTGACCGACCGGCGCGTGGAAAAGAGTTACACCGCTGTGTATCTGGAAAACGAGTTTCTTAAGGCCATCGTTCTTCCGGAATTGGGTGGGCACCTTTATTCCCTATATGACAAAGTTAATAAACATGAAGTCTTTTATCGTAACAATGTAGTGAAATACGGACTGGTATCGCTCCGAGGCGCGTGGGTCTCCGGCGGTGAGGAATTCAACTTCCCCAACGGGCACACGGTGGTGACAGTCTCACCCGTGGCCTTTACGACGAGGCAGAATCCCGACGGCAGCGCTACGGTAGTGGTGGGGGACATCGATCTGGTGACGGAGATGCACTGGGAAGTGGCGTTGACGCTCCGCCCCGCGCGCGCGCGCCTGGAGCAGCACGTGACGCTTTTCAATGATACGGGGCTGATCCATCCTTACTGGTATTGGGCAAATACGGCGGTCCCGGCCACCGACGACATGCGCTTCATCTACCCCATGCGGGAAGCCAACCCCCACTCGCGCGATGAGATTGTGCCATTCCCGATCCACGACGGCGTGGATTACAGTTGGTACAAGAACATTCGCCAACCCACCTCTCTCTTCGGCCGCCAGGTCCATCGCAATTTCTTTGGGGCCTATTACGAGAAGTCGGATTATGGCGTTGTCCATGTGGCAGACTTCCGGGAGGTTCTTGGGAAGAAAACATGGAGTTGGGGCGTGGCCGACGACGGTTTGATTTGGACTAATCTTCTTTCCGATCACGACGGACCCTACAACGAAATCCAGGCAGGGCGCTTCGAGACGCAATTGGACTCCGAATTCATGCCGCCCCGCCGTGTGGAGTCGTTCACCGAGTTCTGGTATCCCTTGCAAGGCATGGGGGGCGGGTTTGTTGAAGCCACACCGCATCTCGCTTTGAATGCGAATTTTATCAAGGCTGCGGGCGCGACACCTCAGCACGTCGAGTTTTCCTTTTTTCCAACCGAGGTGATTCTGGGAGCACATCTGCAAGTGAAGATGGGGGCCCAGATATTGAAGGAATACGGCCCAGTGGCGTTCGCGCCGATGACGCCGGTGAAGTTGAGCGCGCCGGTAGAGGACTTGGAAGCGGCCAGGAGTAAGATTGAAGTCACCGTGACCGGGGAGAATGGGAGAGTGCTCCTGCACTGGTCGGCCGCGGACCCCATCGATGGAAACCCTGATTTCGTTCCGGCCGCCGGCGTTCGCGCCGCGCCTCAAAAGACGGCAGAGGCAATGAGTGTGGAGGAGCTTTTCCTGTCAGGAGTCACGGCGCAGAAGGACGGCAGGGAATACACTGCGCAGACAACCTATTTAGCCGTGCTGAAGCGTGATCCGGGTTATGTTCCGGCGCTCATCAAGATGGCATGGCATGAGCTTCAGGGCGGAAACTTCGCTACGGCTGAGAGCTTTATTGCCACCGCTTTGGCCCGCGACGACCGCAATCCGGAGACGCTTTACGCCGCTGGAGAAGTGTACCGAACATCGCATCGCTGGTCGATGGCGCAGGACATGTTCTGGGCGGACATTCGTTTTGGCGGCGACCCGGCCACCGCGTATGCACAGCTCGGAGAAATCTCCATAACTCTGCAAAACTACACCCAAGCGATTCAGTTGCTTTATCAATCCCTGAGTTACAACCCGCGCGATGCGATGGCGGCGGCCGATCTTGCCCTGGCGATGCGTCTTGCCGGGATGACCGGCGAGGCGGATGCGACCATCACGCGCGCGATGGACGAGATGCCGTTGCTGCCCTATGCGCGCGCGGAACGGTGGATGATCGAGACCACGCGGAAAAAGGCTGGGCAAGAAAGTGCGCCGCCTGTCTCCGAGGATTGGACTAAACCTTATCCCGCCACCGCTGAACCTTTCTTGCAGGTCGCCGCGTGGTACCGCGACCTCGGTGATGTGGACGATTCCAGCCAAATCCTGCGGCTCGCCGTGGAGCGGCTGCCAGCCCCCGCGGTTACCCCTTTGGTTTATTATTATCTGGCTGCAAACGAGCGCGAGAAGGGTAGCGAAGAGCGGGCTGACGACTTCGCCCGTCAAGGCCAGGCGGCGCCCTCCGCCAAAGTATTCCCCAATCGCCAGGCCGATGCGGAAGTGATTGACGACCAGTTGCGCGACCATCCTCTGGATGCGCACGCCTTGTTCTTCATGGGCAACTATCTGTTCGCCCACGGCCGTTACGATGAAGGCGCAAAATACTGGGAACAGGCTTTTGGGCAGGGATTTGATGATTCGGTGCTGCTGCGGAACCTCGGCCTTTACGCCTGGCGGGTGAAGAACGATTTGCCAGACGCCGCCGAGTTTTATGAAAAGGCCGTCAAGCTGGCCCCAGAAGATTACCGGCTCTACGTCGATCTGGATGAGATCTATTTCCGCTTGGGCAGTGCCGGGCGCCGTGAAAAGTTATTCGCGGATGCACCCGCGTCGGTTCGCGACCGGGATACGGTACTCCTGCGCCGGGCGCTGCTGCTGACCCAGGAACGTCAGTACGACCGCGCGTTGGGACTTCTAATGGACCACACCTTCAAGCCCTGGGAAGGTGGAGTGGCCGTCCATGAAATGTATGTGCTGGCGAATTTCCATAAGGGCCTGCAAGCACTGGAGGGCAGCCAGCCGGCAGTGGCCGAGGGAGCCTTCCGCAAGGCGCTCGAGTATCCCCACAACCTCGGTTCCGGCAAGCCCGACAAACCTCACGATGAGGAGCTTTGGTTCTGGCTGGGCGAGGCCTTGAACGCGCAGAACAAGTCTGATGCCGCGCACGACGCATGGGCACAGGCAGCCGGGGAAGGGCAGGGAATCTCGCCGTTGGGCAGTTTGTACCGCGGTTTGGCCCTGCGGCGGATGGGGCAGAACGCTGCGTCGGAAAAAACCTTGGATAAACTGGTGCAGGTAAAACTGGGGGGGAAACACGCCGCTGCGGAGTTCTATGCCGCGGGCCTGCTGGATCTGTATGATCACCGCACCCCGGCAGCGGTGGCCAAGTTTCTGGCCGCGCTCGACGCCGACCCGGAATTCTGGCAAGCGCGGCTGGCACTGGACCGCGTAGTCCATTAGGAGAGAATGATGCGTACTCGAATTGCTCTGCTGTTTTTGATTTTATCGGTAGGCTTCTTGCCACGAGCGGGCGCCCAGACAAAAGAAGAATTCAACGTCCGGGAGCATTACACCAAGTACGAATACCGCATCCCCATGCGCGATGGCGTCCATTTGTTCACGTCCGTTTATGTGCCCAAGGACACGTCCGTCGCCTACCCCTTCCTGATGGATCGCACGCCTTACAGTGTAGGCCCGTATGGCGAGGACCAATACCGCACATCGCTCGGGCCCTCAGAAGCGTTCGAGCGCTCTGGCTACATTTTCGTCTTCCAGGACGTGCGCGGGCGTTACATGTCGGAGGGCAAGTTCGTGGAAATGCACCCGCACATTGATGAGAAGCACGGCAACAAGGACGTGGACGACAGCTCCGACACGTACGACACGATCGAGTGGCTGCTCCACAACGTGCCCAACAACAATAGCAGCGTCGGCATTTGGGGAGTTTCCTACAACGGTTTTTACACCTCAGCCAGCATCATTGACTCCCATCCTGCCCTCAAGGCCGCCTCACCGCAGGCGCCGATGACCGACCTCTTCATGGGTGACGATGCTTACCATGGCGGGGCGTTTATGCTCGACGCCAACTTTGGGTTCTACTCCAGCTTCAAGCCTCTGGACAATCCCACGCCGCCGAAAGCCGCTCTGCCGTTTGATTTCGGCACGCACGACGGCTACGAGTTCTACCTCAAGATGGGGCCGCTCGCCAATGCCAACACGCGCTACTTCCATAACCAGACCTTTCTCTGGATCGATCAGCTCAGTCATAACACCTACGATGATTACTGGAAGGCGCGCAATCTTGCCCCGCATTTGAAGAATATTCATTGCGCGGTGCTGACCGTCGGCGGATGGTTCGATGCGGAAGACCTTTACGGTCCTTTCAGGGTTTTCCGCTCCCTCGAACAAAACGATCCGGGGATCTACAACGGGTTGGTCGAGGGCCCCT
>JBEKLF010000224.1:0-14345 GCA_050010335.1 Terriglobia bacterium | reverse complement strand
CGCCAGTTGCTGGCGAAGGGCAAGGTTCTCCAGGGCGATATCTCGGAGGCAAGCGGGCGAAACGAGGAGACGAAGCAGCGAACCAAGCAATGCGAACATGGCGTTTAGGGTGAGGGCCGACAGATGTGGTTTTGGCGAAGGACAATAGGGAATGGCATGGGAAACTAAGCCATTGAAAATAAATAGGTAACAGCAGCAAAGCGCAGAATTGGTTGCCCGTTCGCGAGTAACGGCGGGTCGGCATCAGAAAAAGATAAGGTGGGCTAGACGTGGTGGCTCGATCTGGTCGTTCCAAAATCCCTTGCTGTTGTTTTCACTCATTGTTCGTTTCTCTTCTCGATGAATTGTTGGATCACGGCTATCGCTTGCGATTCCGTGCCGATCGTCCCGATATGGATTGTCTTTATATTCGATATCAGATAACTAAGCTCAGCGCCAAAAGCGCGGCCACGGCGATGCCGCTCCCCCACTCAATGGTGAGGCTCAAAGGCACGGCGGCAAAGCCTTTCACGAAAACCTTGCGCGTGATCACGAACACAACCCCCAAAGCCGGCACGGTCAAAATCCATTGGGAGAACACGGCGGAAAGGTAGAGGGCCAAACGGGGCATCTTCCGGATTTCGTTGTTTCTGACCCTGGAGTATGAGAGGGTCGGTACTCCCACCACCGGCACGAGCGTGAAGACGATGGCTATCAGGGTAGTGATCATGCCCGAACCCGGGAGGCTGGCAGGGTTGTTGGGAGCATTACTGCTGCTTCTCTAAAGTTATCACCACGGTGCGCATCCCCGTGCCGGGCGTCAAAACCAAGGGCTGGGATTGGGATTTGTAACCCTTGAGCCGAAACTCGATTTGATAGTTTCCCGGCAAGAGGTCAAAGGTTAAGGGTGTGCTCCCACGAAACCCGTCGTCAATCAGAATGTCGGCGCCGCCGGGAGCAGAAAAACACACAACCGTATTGTACTGCCCAGGCCGAGTCGCGGGAGCAGGATGCGCCACCGGAGTGGGCTGCGCCGGCGCTACGGGCTCTCCCGCCACATCGACGTTTACGTCTTGGTCCAGATAGGCGGTAAACTCAATTCCCTTCGGAGCTCCCAATTCCCTCCCCACCCGGATTTCAACTTTAATCTCGTCCTTCTTCGCTTGCGTGGTCCTTTGCGGACTGCAGCGAAGCAAGACGATCTCACTATTCGGAAGACGCATTCCCTCAATATCGAACTGCAGGATTTTGCCCTTCTTCACAGCCTGCACCGCGCCCCAGGCCGGCGACCCAGTGGGAATCACCACCACACCTTCCAGCATGACGGGCTGAGCGATTTCCAACTCCACCCGAGAGCCTACCACTGCCCAGGAGCTCAAAAGGTCCGCCGTCAGTCGCACATGAACCGCGGTGCCGTCGGCAAGGTGCGCTGCCTGCGCTTGCACCATGCTCCCGGCGAAGGCTGCGACCAATCCCCATGCCACCGCCGCTTGCCTGATTCCCATGGCGAACCCTCCATATCATTGGCCAGGGTTTCAAAGCCCCCCTCACGTCCAAATTCTTGTCGCACGCCGTCGCTCCTTTGACAATTACCCCGGAATTTCCATTACCAACTTCCCGCCCGACCGGTAACATACACCTGACCGCCACTGAGTGCAATCGTGCGGGCGGGTTTTCAGTGTTGAATGCGTGGCGATAGTAAAGCAAAGCGATACGGGCTGTGCTAGCATCAGCAGCAGGTTCGATCGTGGGTATCAGAAAGAACTGCCCTTCGGCAGCGTCTTTCGGGCAAGATCACAATAGAATCTAGGAGGCTCAACCATGAAACAGGTATGGGGAATGACCCTTCTGGTAAGCATGAATCCAGCAAATATCATCCCGCCTTGCGCGATGTCGTCTTTTGAGCTTAGACTATATATGTGCGTGGGTTGCAAAAACACCATTTAGCGGCGCGACAAAGCTGGAGACTTGGTGTCAAGATTTCACCCTGAAGGCTGCCGAACTGAGCGCATAGTCCAACGGCGTTTATTGGCAAGGCCTTTCGGAGGGGAATAACAACCCAGAGGAGGATTTCCGATGAAGAAGATAGCGCTCTTGGCTTTTGTGGTCCTGGTGTTTGCCAGTTTATCCTTTGCGGGATCTAAAACGATTACCGGAACGGTGAGTGACGCGCATTGTGGGGCGAAACACGCGACCGCTAGTGACGCGGCTGCGACTTGCGTGGAGAAATGCGTTTCCGGCGGGGCCTCGTACGTCCTGGTTTCGAATGGTAAAGTCTACCAGCTTGACGCCCAAGACAAGTTCAAGGGTTTGGGTGGGAAGAGCGTCACGGTGACGGGCACTGTCAAAGGTGAAAGCATCACCGTCGCCAGCGTAGCGGAGAAGTCAAGTTAGGTTCACTGCGCATCGACCACCAACAATCAAGATTGAACGGCCACTCGCGACCGGGGGTGGCCTTTTGTCTTTTTGGTCTGTGCCTTGGGCAAGCATCGGGGAAACGATAGACGCCACCCATCAGCTTCTTGATTTTCAACAATCGAGTAACCTCGGGCGCGTCCGCGCTCTCGCCCATGATTCTTTATGGTCTGAATATGCGCATCAATACGGCTCCAAACAGATTTGGTTTTAGGCATAAGGCTGATTACTTACCACACTTGCCTGGTATAGGTACTTCTGGAACCCAGAGAAAACGTGTCCTATCTCTTCTGGTCTGCCCAAGACGGCCACGGCGTCGGCAATGGCGTTGTACTTGAGCCTCAGCAAAGGAGCCAGCTTCTCCTGGTCCAGTTCCTGCACGCCAACTTTGACATATTGGGGGAGGACAAAATCGAGGAAGACCTGTTGCTTGGTGTTGAAGTGGGTGCTGATCCCCACTTTCGCCCTGGCGGCCCTTTTCTCGGGGGTGAGGGGTGGCAAGGCGTAAGCGACGTGCGCCAGCACATCGAAAAGATCACTCTTCTCGGCGTCGATGATCTTCTGCATCTCGGCCATCTGCTCCCTGCCGAAGCCCGCCTCCGCCAGCCCTTGCAGAAGCTTCGAGCGGGTATCGGGAGCGCTCCATAGGGCACGCAGTTCGGCTTCGTCTCTAAAGAATTCCGGCAGCTTCCCGAACAGCATCTCCATGAACTATTGCGCCGACATCGGTGTGCCGTCAGGGTGCCAGAAGCTCGTGACCATGGCCCACAGCATAAGCCATGTCCGTGCGCCGCGCTATTACCCAAAAGGATTAGTCCACACGGGCAATTGACGCCGGACGGGTGAGTAGGCGCATATAGTTCGCACGCGTATGGGACGAAGAAAGGCTAGTGTATATTTAGGAAATAGTTGTATTTAAAATGGCCCCCACGCCCCCACGGTTTGGGTCGGGGGCGCGGAGTGTTTCCGCCCTGCGAGGCCCGGTGGAACTGGCGTCTGCCCTTGCGCGCTCAGGGGCAGCAAGAGAGAATCTGGCATATGAAGCAGGCTGGCGCGCTCGTGGGGGGAGCAGGAGGTAATGTCGTGAACAACCCGATCTATCTGAATCGGTACAGGCGGTCGTTACTTGCGAAGCAGCGGGAGTTGCTCGCCGCCAACGGCGGCAGGCTGGTTTTAGGACCAGCGGGAGGGCTTGTAGGGGCGGACGTAATGGACCAAGCACTTGCAGAGAGCGAAGCGACAATTGACGCCCATCTGAGTCAGGCCAGGAGCCGTCTGCGCCAAGCTATCGAGTGGGCACTGCTCCGTCTCAAGAAGGGGAATTATGGGTTCTGTGCGGCTTGCGGGAATCCCATCAGCAGGGCTCGTCTTAGAGCCGTTCCTTGGACCCCTTCTTGCCGCGATTGCGTGGAACAAGAGGATGCCCAGTTCTGACTGCATTTTGGTTTTGCCGCCTGCCAGAAGGTGCCGGTGGCAAGGTCGCAGGTGCTCCATCAATCGCTCGGATATCGTACCCCGGGGGTGGTCTATCAGGGGGAATAAACAAGGGCTGGGGCAGGATGCGATGCGAGTTCGGCGCGCGCCGAACGAAGGGGAGACAGCGAAGAAAAAAGAAGCACAAGCGCACCCGCCACGGCGGGCGGAGAAAAGGCAAAAACAAAGGCAAAAACGGCGACGAAACTAGCTTGATTTAGACAAAAAATGGTTTGACAATGGGGTACACCTTATAGTCAGGCAGTATGTCCAAGGGCGAAGAAGGAATGCCGGAGTATTGGCTTGATCTTATTACCGACACTTTAAAGCAACTTGATGTAGGCGCGCGGGGCGCGTTCCTGCAGAAGTTTCTTCAGAGTCTTGTCGGCCGAGGAGCTTCTGAGGAAGAGAGCATAAGCCATTGGGAAGGAATTCTGGCTCGTCAAAGTCAGTGGGCTGAGAAACTCGGCCGTCCGGTGACGCTTAGGACCGCAGTGGTGGATTATTTCGAGGAACTCAGTATCTTGCGGAACCCCGTTCTCTTGGAGTACGAGGAACTCAAGAAACTGCGTTACAACGCGGCGACGGATTCACTCACGGGTCTGAACAATCGTCGCATGTTTGAAGAGTATCTAGGTCAAGAAATCGACCGTTCCACTCGCTATGGATCTCCGTTTGCGCTGCTCTCGTTTGATCTTCGCAATTTTAAGAGCGTCAACGACATATACGGACATGCCGCTGGAGACGAAATCTTGCGCAGCCTCGCCCGCGCAAGCCTCGAGACCCTTCGCGGGTCTGACATTCCGTGTCGGATCGGGGGGGACGAGTTCGCGATCCTTCTCCCCCAAGCTGACCGGCCCGGCTCGGAGGTGCTGGCTGGACGAATCGCGCGGAAATTCGAAGAGTACGCTCGTTCCCTCGCCCCAGGCGCGCCGGTCGGGGTTGATTATGGAATTGCCATCTTTCCTGAGGAAGGACATGACGTGACCAGCTTGTTGGCTGCTGCTGACCGCAGCCTCTATACAAACAAACAGAAGGCGCACGATCGGTCAGCAGGTCTTACGGTCCCACCCCAGGTTACTGCGCCGCAGACCGAAGAACCCGCTCGCCAGATCAAGGTTGAACAGGATCACCGCGAAGTTCATCGCCCACCCTCCCCGTCTGCTCCGACAGTTCCCGCAGAGGCTGGAAAAAAAGTTCAAATTCCTGAAAACGTCCCCGATGGCCGGCGGTTCAAACGGATTCGGCTGGAGGGAACACCTGCACTGGGCATTGTCCGGGTAGCGGGGAAAAGCTACACGGTCAAGGTTTTGGACGCAAGCCGCGTGGGGGTCGGTATTTTGATTGACCAAACAGATTTGCCTGAGGTTTTCCAAGCTCTACTCCAGGTTCCCATCCTGCCCAGAGGTCAATTGGCCTTTCAGCGCATTTACTCGCTGCCGCTTCCCGAGGGAAAGCGGCGGGTGGGTTGCGTGCTTACTTCCACCTCGGGTCCGAAATGATCCTACAGGCTGAGGGCATGAGGAATTTCAACGCGCTAACTAAATGCAAGCAGAGCAGATAGACCGGCGGAGGGGGCGTGATTCGAACCCTACGTGCTCGTTGATTTTAGGTAACTTATTGATTCTACAAAACGACAGAAACGATGGAAACGGCCAAAACGCCAGTTTGAGGTACACGGCGGTTCCAGCCCTGGACGTCGCTTTGCTTACTGATTCGGACACCATCATTCGGGCATGGGTGGGGACTGGCTCCTGTCCGATGGAGGGGAGAACAACTCAGTTGGACGATGGGCCGGCTTGCCGATTTGCAGGACGAACGGTTTGCCCCAGAGCGAGGATTGGAATCTGAAGCTGGGGAAACAGCGGGGTTGGACTCAGGTACCGCGCCCTCCACGCTCGGCAGGGATTAAGAGAACCCTGTCCGGGAGTCTGAGGGCAGCGCTCTCAGTGGCTCGCAGCTTTTTGCGAGCCCCATTTACTTGACGTGATGTTGGCAATCTAAGGATCAAATCGGGGAGAAGTTGCAAGGCCCTGTCCAACGCCTCCTGCCCATCGCTCGCCAAACTGACCTGAAATCCGCTGCGAGTAAGATAGTGGCTGTACATCTCCCGGTCATCCTTAAATTCATCGACAATTAGGATCAAAGCTTTTTGCTTCATCACCTTACTTCCTTTCGGCCGGGCTATTTTGCTGATCGAAGTGACGTGGCGGCTGCTAACGGTCTATATTCGCCCCCACCCACCTGTCCGCCCAAGGGTGGATGTGGAGGCCGCCTGATTTTCTTTGGTAAATCAAAAGCTCTTATGGACTTTGATCTGCACCGTGTAGCCGCCATTCTGGTCCCGTATGGTGCTTACGGCAAATCTCTGGGACACCTGGTACTCGATCTGAACGATCTGCCCCGTGCTCGTCGTGAGGTCTGTCGAAAAAGTAAAGAACAGATTCTTGGTGACGCGTTGCTGCACCGCCAGCCGCCCTCCGCCGTTGCCTTGAGCCCCCCCGACTTGTGGATCGATCGTCAGCGAGGTAATGCCCGCAAGTTTTTCCACTCGACTGCTGAACTGGCTGGTCAGTTGCCCGGCGATGACCGATTCGGGCGAGGTGCTGCCCGTGGAAGCGGCCTCCGTCGTCTGACCCGTGGCGAGAAGATTGATGATATCGATGGGCGCGAGTGGCGGATCCGAAGTGTATGTGGTGCGCAATCGATCGATCGGCCCGGTGAAATTCATGCTGAGATTGAACTGGTTTACAGTGGTCGTTACGAGAACGTTGACCATCGGCTCAGTGCGGACCGGATTCACAAACTGAATAACACCGCTCTCCACTTTATAGCGATTTCCATTAAAGAAGAGCTCTCCGCCGGTGATATCCGTCCGGCCCAGAAGTACCGGTTCAGCAGCGGTTCCTCGCACCATCAGATTGGCTGAACCTTGGACACTCAATTTACTGCTCGCTAAGGCCATTTCAGTTGCAGAAGTCAGCGACACGTTGAGTTTAACGTTTTGCGCGAAATTCGTGCCGACGGACGGCGAAGAGTTCCCGGTGAATTGATCAGCGAAGGTCGAGAGATCAAATTCCTTGGTCAACGAGAGGCGCTCGACGACCACCCGTCCGCTCAGAAGCGCCGCATCGCCAGAGCCCGTCAGAACCAGGTTGGCGTCCAGAATGGCTCGAGTGCCTACCGGGTAGCGCAGCCGAACATTTTTTGCGATGAGCGTCGCATTGAATTGGACGGCAGGCTGGTACGTAGCAAACCCCTGTGCCGATAGGGTCCCACCTCCTGTTTCACCCGTGAAGTTCTGAATGTCAATGCGGCCGTTCTTAATCGCCAACGCTGCATTCACGTTCTGCGCCCCCAATGGGGTGTCCGGGGCCTGAAAGGATGCGTCGACGAGGTGTACCGTACCATTGACGTCCGGATGCTTAAACGTGCCTCCAGCTTTGACTTCCAACTGGAGTTGGCCGGAGCTATCCCAGTCGGGATAAAACATCCGCATGAGATGAAGATCTACATTACCGGTCGCAGTCGCCTGCAAATTTTGCGCTTGTTCGAGAGGGATCGCCGCTTGAACTTGCAGATTGGTGCCCGTGCCCTTCAGCTCACACCGATCGAGCGAGATAACGCCGCCGCGATACACGGCGCGAATCGGCGCTGCGTTTCCAATCTGTAGCGACTGATAAGTCAGGCTGAGCGTCGGGATATCGACCTCCGCCTCGAGTTGATCCCGCAACTTTAGAGGTCCGTGGAGCGTGCCGTGAAGTTCGGCTTGGCCTCGCACCTCCGATGGAATTTTCGGGAGAAACGCCGCAAGCAACGCGCCCAACTGGATGTTTCGCGCATCAATGCTGGCTTGGGTGGAGTAGTCGGCATTGAGGGCGACGCTTCCGCGTGCTTGGATGGAAGCTCCCACGGCGGCTGAATCCAGTGTGAAGCTTGCTTGCTGATGCGCCAAATCGGCGTGGACCTTCAAACCATCGAGCGTCTGCTGCCCAATCACCAGCTTCGGCGCTTCAATAGTCGCGGTCAGTTGGGGATCCTTTACGGTTCCCTTCCCCTGCAAAGATGCGGTCGCGACGCCGCTCACCTGCATGTTCTTATAATGGATTGCCTCCAGCCGCTGAAGCTGTAGGTTGTAGAGGTTGAACTGAATATCGTAACCTTGATTGCTGAAGTCATACGTGAGCTTGCCGGAGCCTGATCCCGCCGGCGCTGACAATTGCACGGTGGAATGAATGGTATCGCCGGAGCCTTGAAATTGGACACTCAGGTTTTGGATCGGCTGGCCCCAGACAGTGGCCTCCGTGAGGGTCGCGGAACCTTGACCGATGGCGTTGGATTGCGTTCCGTGCATAGATATATGCGCGGCGAGTGTGCCGTTAACCGGATAGCGCAGATTCGCCACACGCTCGATAGTAGCCACCGGAATCTTCGCGGCTGTTAATTCAAGGCGCACGGGGTTCTGCGCCGCGTAGGCCCAATTCGTCAGCCCTGCAGCGAGGTCAAACTGAACTTGGGCTCGCTCGCTGGTTTGGATTTCACCTTGGCTCAGGGTGATGCCCGACGGACTGAGCGCCACCGCGGCTTTGACCTCGCTCATTGTGGTGCCGTGGTATTGGAGATTGGAACTGGTCAACTGGCCGGTGAATTGTGGATAGCTTAGAGATCCCCGCAATTGCCCAATAAAGGTAGCCGAGCCCGCGATGCCAAGGGATTCGATGGGCGCCGGTGCGGTCGGGCTGCTGCCCTCCATGGCGTGCCGGGCGATGAGCAAGATTTGGTCGACCTCGCGCAGGTCGTCGGACTGCGCTTGGATGTTCAAACTGGATTGCTTCCCAGTGCTGCCGTCTAGGGTGAGGGAAGAGTGGGACGTGGTCAGCCGTGACCCGCTTAGGGCGATCGTGGCTGTTCGAGCGGCATAGGCCAAGTGCACGTCGCCCTGCAAAGAAATGACATTTTGTCCCGCTTCGGCGCCTTGGCGAGCAGGGGCCGAGGCGGCGATCATGGCGTCCGCGTGGAGTTGGACGTTTTGCCCGCTTCCCTCCCATGTGCCCTCAATTTTCCCGTTCAGGCTGCCACTGATGGCGGCGCGCTCCAGGGGTTTCGCGTTCGTGGCGGCGCTGATCGCCTCGAGGGAAACGTCGTGGACGGCAGCGGTCACCTTCGCCGCGGGCCGCTCTGAGAGGTGGGTTAGGGTAAGTTCGCCCGACACTTTGCCGCCCAGAACGTCGGCGTGCACATTGCGGGCTTCGAGCGTCCCTCCGCTCAGGCGATAATCCCCGCTGACCGCCCGAACATTGGCGTGCGCCTGCGGCATATTCAGCGCCAAGGCTTGACTGCGGAACTGGCCCGCAATCAAGAGGTTATCGAGAAACGTGTGATCCGCGCGGTTCTGATAGTGAACGGTCCCCTGCGCATTGACCTGGCCAACCGGAAACGGCGTGGCTTTCAGGATTTTGCCGAGTTCCTGGGTGGAAACGTCCGCCCGGTACGACCCATCGACCGCAGGATTGTCGTATCCTTGCAAGCGTGCCTGAGCGGAAACCGTGGACGCACCAGCATTCAGCACCAGCGAGTCGAAAGTCACTCCCGACGGCGTCGCCCCGAAACGAACCTCCAACCCGTGCACGACGGGGTTGAATCCTCCAACCTGAACACGTCCGTCGCGGTACCCCAGCGTGCCGTCGTACTCGGTTTTGGCAGACGCGAAGGAAACCCGAGCGTGAAGGTCATGCACCTCGCCATCGAGAAGAATGCGGCGGTCGTTGTACTCCAGTTCCCCCTGGTCTACGACAAAATGCCCGACCCCCAAATCAAACACACTGGTGCTGCCGCGCCCACCAACGCCCTGCGGAGGTTGCGCCAAGTTTGAGCGGCCCTTTTGGTCCACGGAAAAATGAAGGGAAGGATGGTCAATCACAATCTCGTTCACATCAATTTTGCGACGCCAGAGCGAGATGATCTTCAACTCGACCATCAAATGATCAACCCGCAAAAGTGGCGGGCGCGAAACGGCCTCGGAGCCATGAAGCACAATCTGGTAAAGATCGACCTGCAAGCCTGACCAGCGAAATTGGAAGTCCCCAATCTCCACCCGCGCGCCGGTGGCCTGCGACGCGCGCTCGACCATCTGGGCGAGGACATAGCGATGAAACGTGCGGCTGCGCAACACCACGATGGCCGCAGTGCCAAGAACCAGAAGCAGCAGCCCCAACATTAGTGCAATGCGCAAAACATATCTACGCTTGATCATTTCGCCTCGCGAGTGGAATGCCGCACACTTTCAAAATGTTCAAATCCAGCAAAAGCTCAAAACCCTCAAAAGGATTCCGCCAGAGTCGACCCTCAAAACGATTGCCCCAAAGTAATAAACAGTTGAGTGGACTTAAGTCCGGGAACCGGATTCAAGTTTTGGCCCACGTCAATCCGAATCGGACCGACAGGCGTTTGGTAGCGCAAGCCAATACCGACGGTGTTGCTATAACCACTGAAGAAGTGGCCGAAACCGATGTTGGTATACACGTTGCCGCCATCATAAAAAATCGCTCCGCCCAGATTCTTGTTGATGGGCGAGGGGAATTTAATGGGAATGGGAAACCGGCCCTCGGAGTTCAGAATAAAGAGCTGATGCCCGCCGGTAGGGGCCGTGATTCGCGCCGTGCATGACGCCGGATTGTTAACCACGGTGCAGAGCGTGGCCACCTCTTGCGGCCCTGCGCCATTCAGCGGAAAGCCGCGCAGGCTGTCGGCCCCGCCGGAAAAAAATTTCTCGCTGATGGGGACATGACTCGAGCCGAACGAATCGACAAGTCCCACGCGAACGTCATTGGCCCAGACCATCCAGGGTTTCACCTGGCGGTAGTAAGCGGTCTGCCCGAAGAAGCGGGCAAAGTTGTCAGTGGATCCCAGGAACTGCGGGCTCACCCCGAAATCCAAAGTTTGGAATAAACCACGATGCGCGTCGAGCGGTTTATCCCGCGTATCGCGAATGAAGGAAGCCGACAGCATGGAGGACCTCACGTTCTCGTCCTCAGGGGGGATGAAATTCTGGATCAAAAGGTTGGTGAGGGTCGTGCGTTGGAACGTGTAGCGGAATTGCAGGCGCTTGGTCTTGGCGGCGTCCAGGATCTTTTCCATTTGAAAGGAAGCCGTACCGAGCCGTGCAGTGAAGAGGGGATTTTGCGCCGAGCGCTCGGCGGATACGTTCAAGAGTGAGGCCCATTTAAGTCCGATGAACTGTGGATCGGCATAACTGAAGGAACCGCGCTGGTCGAGGACGGAAAGTGAGGTGGAGATCGACGCGGTCTCGGCTCTGCCGAGCAAATTGAGCCGGCTATATTCAATGGAACCCAGCGGGCTGAAGACATTCTTCTCGATAATCTTGAACGAGCTGGGAAGGCCGAGGGTCGGAAGTCCTGGCAAAGCCACGATGCCCGATGAAAGGCTGCCTGCCACCGGTGTATAGAGCAGCCCGAACCCATAAGTCAGGGAATTTCGCTTCGCCTCGTGCACTTTAACCTGCACCTCTTCGCTGGGTTGGTCGGTAATGGGGCGGCGCGGGGCGACGCTAACCCAATCAAAAACTCCAAGACTGTAGAGTGAGCTTTCAGTCCCCAGCAGCTTGGCTTCGTTCAAAGGCCCGCCCGCTTTTACGCTGGTATTTTGTTGAAGAAAATTCAGCTTGGTATGGGCATCGCCAAGGAACACCACGCTGGAAATATTCTCATGCGTACCTTCGTCGATCAGGTAAGTGACGACCACGCGATGGGAACCTGCACCTAGCGGCCGGACCGACCACCGGAACGTGGCGTTCGGATACCCCAGCTCCAGGTAGTTGGCAATAATTTCGCTCCGGTCCTTATCGAGCCGCGACTGCGAATAGGGCTGACCGGCCTTCAAATTCAATCCTCTTGGAGCAAGCTTGGCGAGGGGTTCGGTTTTGTTACCTTGAACGTCCAAAGTCTCCACCCGGGTGAGCTCACCCTCGGTGATTCGAAAAGTCACCTCGACCTTCGGTTCGTGTTCGATAACATGAGATTGCACCTGAACGTCGGCATAGCCGGCGGCACGGTAATATGCCGTCAGGTTGGCGACGCTGCGGTTCACCAGGTCGTTGCTCAACTTACCGTGGGACAAGAACTGGGCGCTTTGCACCACCACTTGATCCGCCAGCATTCCTTGATCGAAGTGGCGATTGCCGGTAATTTTCACGCTCGTGATGCGGTGCCGGCTCCCCAGATCCACCTGGTATACGAGGGAAATCTGCGATGGTTCCTGGCTCGTCTGCTGGCTGATCTTGACGTCGAAATAACCCTTGGCCTGAAAATAGGAAATAAGATTGCGCTGCCCTTCCTGCACCAGGTCCTGATCAAAGGTATTCTCCTCGTAGATGGGAATGAGCGAGCGCAGGGACCGCCGTGAAAGCTTCGCCCCGCTCAAACGCACCAGCACCGTCGGTCCCAGGGTGACCTGCCAATGCAGCGCGGCCTTGTTGGTTTGGGGATCATAAGATGGCGCGTCCAGGCGGACCGTATTCGCGAAGTGGTTCTGTCGGCCCAGAAAGTCCTGCAAGAATTGCGTCGCGGCCTGAAGGCGCTCCGGATCATACGGCTTCCCTTCCCTCAGATTCGACCCGTGCAGGTGGGCGCGAAACGAGCCCAGTGCGCCCTTCAGCAGCGCGATCTCGGCTGGGGGCGGCCCACTGATCTCTATCTTCCCAAATTTCGCCCGTCGGCCCAGCGTCACGTTGTAGACAATGTCGGCGAGCTTGCGAGCAGGTTCCAGCTTTTCCCCCACCTTCACTTGGACGCCGAAATATCCTTGTTGGGTGAAAAACCGCGTCAGCAATGTTTCCCCCCGGCGAGCGCGCGTTGCCTCGTAGGGTTCTTGCGCGGGGTAGTTCACCACTTGCAGTAAGCGCTGGTAGCTGAAGACCTTTGTTGCGCCAGGAAAATAAATCATGCCGACGTAAAACGCCGGTTCCAGGATGAAGGTCACCCGCAAACCATTGGCCTCGGGATTTACTTCGACCTCGACCCTAGTGAATTTTCTGGTTCCTCGCAACGCCACTGCCGTCTTCTGAATTTCGGAGGTGGAGTAAGGTGTGTCAGGCTTTTGCGCCACCAGGGGCCGAAGGTCCTCCACATTGATCAGAGGTTGGGCAACCAGATCGACGGTCGATACCTTCAGGCCTTCATAGAGCTCCGTCGGCCCCTGTTGTGCGCTCCGGGCTACCGTTGAACATGAGATTGACACGAGAAACGCAAAGATCAAGCCCCCGGGCACGGCATTTCGTCGCCGATGAGGGATGCCCGCGAAGGGTGGCGGATTAAGATCCATGGTTGATTCCCATGTACTCCGCATAAAGGTTGAAGCCCGCAGCGGACACTAGCCATCCCAAAACAATGAACGCCACCCCGGGCAGAGTCCGGCGCCAGGGCCGGTGCAGTTCGGGCATGGCGGGATCGAGGATAGAGATGCTCACCCCGGGCAGGATTACGGAAGTAATCCAGCGTGTCACCTGCCACAGCTTCAGTCCGGATACAAGCCCCATTGAGCGGGCCGCCAGCCATGAATCAAGCCAGTTCCCGGCGGGCAGCAACCCGAATGTCGATAATAGCAGCACTGCAAGGATGAAAACCATGAGGAAGGCAAGGCCCAGTGGGCGACATAAAATCGGAAGGCTCCCGGCTTTCCTGAAAATCGGCGGGAGAATAGTGTAGCGGCGTCTGGCCCGCTGTAACGGGAGCGTCCCGCTCCCTGGAGTTACCAAGAATCTCGTCCATGTTGAATCAATTGATGTTGGCGCGGTTCCGCTGGTAAGCTCTCATTCCTATGTTCAGTCTGCTGGTTTCCGCCTTTACCGTCCTCTGTTCCTCTTTCCGGACGCGGGCCGCTTTGCAATTGGAGATCCTCGCTCTGCGCCACCAAATCAATGTGCTGCGGAGGTCGCAGCGCGGGCGTGTTCACCTGAGGACAGCGGACCGCCTCTTCTGGACGTGGCTTATGCACTTTTGGTCAGGTTGGCGCTCTGCCCTCGCCATGGTCAAGCCGGAAACGGTGATCGCTTGGCACCGCAAGGGATTCCGGCTGTATTGGACTTGGAAGAGTAAACGGGGTAGGCCGGGTAGACCTCAAGTGTCTCGTGAAGTTCGAGACCTCGTCCGGAAGATGAGCTTGGCGAATCCGCTCTGGGGAGCACCGCGCATCCATGGCGAGCTCCTGAAGATTGGGATTCAATTATCTCAAGCCACCGTTGCCAAGTACATGGAGAATCACCGAAAACCCCCTTCCCAGACGTGGCTCACGTTCCTCGACAGTCACCTGAGGCAACTGGTCTCCACGGATTTCTTATTAGGCTCACATTAAATAATGCAATGATTAAGGCAAATAAAGAGGGAGGTCTGATTGCAGAATGCAGCCCCTCAGTTTCTCTGGGGAACTGCGGATACCACCAATCGCGTGGATGACGCTTTCCA
>JBEKLF010000223.1:0-14350 GCA_050010335.1 Terriglobia bacterium | reverse complement strand
ATCGAGAATGGTGAACGTCTCGTGACACCAAGGACAGGTTGATTTGGAACCTTTTGCTGTGCCTTGCTCCGGGTTAAAGTTGAATCCACACGAAGCACATGTTGCGGATTCCTGTCGGCGCCTGCCAGGGAATATCTCACCACACGATGGGCAGAGTACCTGGGTGTCAGGCTTGCGGTCGGGATATGCGTTTGCCGCAATTACCCAGGATGGAAAAAGGTCAACTGCTCGTTGACAGTAGACACATGGCACCTGCATCACCCAGAAAAAGTAAAGCACGTCGCAAGCGCGGCCGGCATAATCCTTGGCACTGTATAGATTTCGGATTCTCTCCCCTACCGCGCCCGACAACTCCTCAAATCCAGATTCCAGAGCACCGCGATCCATCGGTCCGAGGGCACTCCGCACAGATTCCACCGCAACAGGGTTGATATCCCGCCCTAGCGCGGTCAAGCCTAGTTTGTGAGCTTCCCCAATCGTCGTTCCAGAACCCATGAACGGGTCGAAAATCGTGAGGCCGGAGAACTTGTGAGTCTTATAAAACTCGGCAGCAAAGTCACTGCCCTCTGGAAGTACGGCGCCCAGGATTATGCCGCGAAATACGGAGCCGAGGCGCGTGGCCCACCATTTATGAATATGGTAGATAGGTCGGTGGACTTCCTTGCGCCAGCTTTCGCGAGCTGCGAGCCGCGAAATGAAGTCGAATGGGAAGGAATCAGTTTCGATTATGCGTTGATTATTCATCCTCTTCTTCATCGGCGGAATCTACTGCTATGTTGAGAGGATTATGGGGAGCCATAGAGACTTGGTCTGTCGATGAGCCTTTGAGCCGCCAGCCTCGGAACCGGTGCTCACGACCTGCATCAGGGTTCGCCATCTTTTGGGGGACCAGGTCATTGGTCTGAAGGTCGAAAGAATAACCAATGATAAGCTCGTCGGCCTCGAGGCGTGAGAGTTTTCCGACCTCGATGTACCGCGCCGATTCTCGATTGCCGGGCTTGAATTCGTCTGGCAGGATGAGAGTTTGTACGTGCGCCACGCCCTGAACTAAATGAAATGGCGTGGGCACGACGTACATCTTCCGATCTCGGATCATGATATCTCCATAGCTGCCGAAACCCTTTACACTCTTGTTCTCGTGTTTATACTCGTGATCCGCATTTAAGAAGTCACCGTGGCAGATTACAAGGTCCAAGACTGGATATGTGTCGCCGTCCGGGTTCTTGGGGTAGCGACCGAAAACGTAGAAGATTGTTCGTCCATTGTGAAATCCAGACGGTGCTTGACTGTTGCTGTCGAAGTTGGCGTCCCGGCCAGGGTACGCCAGCCCTTTCACCTCATATCCTTCAGTTGTCGTAACCATTCGGAAGTCCGGGTAACTGTTTCGCCCACCAGCCTCAAAGTTCAGGCCGATGTCTTCAAGTCTCGCTTTAAACCAGTTCTGGAAGTGGAACTCCTTGTCGGTACTGCTAACGCGCCGAATCAACGCTCCCTGAGAGATTGCGTCTACGCAGTGTCGAAAGATAACGAACGGTGTCATGGCAGTTTGTTCCCAGAATGCATTCTAACTCTACCAGATCGTTCATTCTCTGTCAGCCTACATGAAAGCAATAAGTTGAATCCTCTAGGACACGCTGGCCTGCGCGACTGCGGTGTATAATCCCAAATTGTGGCAAGCCCTATTGGCGTCAATAACAAAACGGCTACCGTCGAGCTCGGCACGCACATTCGCAGCCTGAACTCGATGTACCGGGATTACGGGGTCGGCGAGGTTTACAAGGTCCGGGACGGTCTCTGCAAGGTTGAATTCAACCCCTCAGTTTTTTCTCTCCCGCCTTTCCGCTCGGAAAACTTCATTCTGAGCCTGGATGAAGTGGAGGTTTGTCCCACGCCGCTGGAACGGGCGAAGGCGGGCCTTTGGGAGGAAGCCTGGAAATTCGACCTGCGGCAGATGGCGGCGCGCTTTCTGACGACGAACAAGGGCGGCCAGCTCTCCAACGCCCGCACCGAGATTCTGCCTCATCAAATCTTCACGGCGTACACCGTGGTTTCCAGTCCCCGGCGCCGTTTCATGTTGGCCGACGAAGTGGGTTTGGGCAAGACAATCGAAGCGGGCATGGTTTGGCAGGCGCTCTTTCAGCGCGGTTACGCCAATCGAACTCTCATCATCACCCCCGCCGGACTGACCCGCCAGTGGCAGGAAGAATTTAAGGACAAGTTTCAGTCCGAACCTCCCTTTGAGATTTTCGGTCTCGACTTTACGGCCACCAATCCGCGAGTCTGGGACCTGCGCGCCCGCGCCATCGCCTCGCTCGACCGCCTGAAGCGCAAGGAGCACAAGCGCATCTTGCTGGAAAACCGCCCCTGGGACCTGATTATCTTTGACGAGGCGCACCGGCTGAGCGCCAAGGAATACGGGAGAAAAACTGATAGGACGCAGAACTATCAACTGGCGGAAGCCCTGCGCGGTTATACGGACGCTTTGCTGCTGCTGACCGGCACACCGCACTCGGGCGATCCTGATCACAGCCGCTTTATGAACCTGGTGCGGCTGCTTGAACCCAAGGCGGATTTTTCCACCCTCACTGACCAGCCGCTGTTCCGCGAGCCAGGCGCGGTGCCCTACTCCAAGTTGATTCTGCGCACACCCAAGCTGCGAGTGACGGACGCCGAAGGGAAAGTGGTATTCAAAGGACGCATGACTCATCCCTTGCCCTTCGCCATGTATCCCGACGAGAAGGAATTTTACAGCGCTGTGGAAGACTACATCCGCACGGGGTACAACGCGATTGAACAAATTGAAGACTCTACGCACAAGCGCGCCGTGGGATTCATTCTGACCACATTCCAGAAGTTGAATGCCAGTTCGTTCCAGGCCATTAAGGCTGCGCTGGAAGGACGCCTCGCACGCCTGGGAAAAAAGCTGGAGGAGCTCCCGAAAGAAGAGGAAGAAGAGGAGGCCCGCGATGACCGATACGAGGGCGAAAATCAGGAAAAGGACGTGGTGCTGAAGACCGACCGCGAGATCCTGAAGGACGAAATCAAGCAGCTCGAAAAGCTCCTGGCCATAAAGGTGACGCGGGAAAAGAAAATCGACAGCCTTCGCGACCTGCTGAAGAAGATTGATACGGAAACGCCGGACGCCAAGGTGTTGATCTTTACCGAATACCGCCGCACCCAGGAATTCCTGAAAGAGCGCCTGGAAAAATGGTACGGCGCCAACACCGTGGTGTTGATTAACGGTAGCATGGAACTGGAGGGCAAGACGCTGGAAGCGGAAAGCAAGCGGCGCAGCCAGCGCGTCTTCCGGGAGGAGCCCTCGGTGCGGTTTATGGTTTCGACCGAGGCGGGCGGCGAAGGCATTAATCTCCAGTTCTGCCACATTGTGGTGAATTACGACCTTCCCTGGAATCCCATGCGCTTTGAGCAGCGCGTGGGGCGCGTTTACCGCTACGGCCAGGATAAAGTGGTCCAGATTTACAACCTCCGCGCCAAAGACACGGTGGAGGAAACCGTGCGCTCCTATTTCGAACAGCGTTTGCGAGTGGCAGCGCAGGCGCTCCAACAAGTGACTGGCGAAAATCCGGAGGACTTAATCGCGAGCCTGAATTGGCAACTGGAAACGGAGATCGACCCGGACGAAATCTATAAGCGCGCGCTGGTGGATGGAACGCTGAACAAACAAACTAAAGAGGAAATCCAAGCCGCCGTGCGACGGGCGCAAGAGGCGTTTGAAATTGCCACGCAGAGCCTTTTTAAGGATGCTTCCAGCTATAGCTTCGACAGTTACCAAAAGGCGCTGGCCAGCCCCGTGAGCTTGAAGGATCTGGAAGACTTCACGCTGAAGTTCTTGGCCCGCGAACGGCGGCAAGTGCAGCGCAAAGATGGGTTCTATGAATTCCTGACGCCCGAAGCCATGAAAGAGAGCGGCCTCGACGAGCGCTACCGCAGGGCCACGTTTGATCGCGCGACGGCCATCCGTGATTCACAGGCGGATTTCCTCGCCCTCGGGCATCCGTTCATAGACTCCATGCTGCGGCACGTGGGAGATTATAGTTTCGGTGGGCACAACGCCGTTCGTGTGATTGCCGGGAATGGACTTGGTTCTGTCGCGCCGCAGGCAGGCTACCAGTTTAATTTCATCGTTCGGTCGCGAGTACAGCGCGAAGACGGGGATGAGTATCTTTTTGACCTGCACACCGTGGTTGTACTGCCGGATGGAAGTATCGACGCAGAGCTTTCCTCTCTGGCCGCAAGCCGCTATAGCGACAGTGAATCGCTTTCGCCACAGATCGAGCGGGCCTTGGATTTGCTTGGCAAAACGGATGTAGAGGAAGCCTATCAGCATGCCAAGAACTATGTTGAACAAAACGCCCAACTTTGGGACTGGGATGAAGACGTCGAGCTGATCGGCGTGGCACGAGTCGTAACTCTATCTACAAGCTAAATCCTGCCAAATCGAACACCCACCCAGCTTTATAGAGTTGCCGGGCCGGAACTCAAGCCGCTGGTTCTTACGACTGCGGGCTTTCGGCGCTTCGGATGCGGCGAAACCTACGGGCAATTCACACGACGGATAGACTGTTACCCCGCGGGATTGGTCAAGGGTGACTCCGCAGGGTTTACTAATTCCCCGGCACCTGGTCGTGGAGTCGCGAAACTTGATAAATGGCCCGTCACGTTCAGATCCCCCGAACGGGGTTGTGGGAAGTTGAGGGCCGAAAAGGGCCGCGACTCGATCGCATAGCCGGGGTCATGAGGGCAGTGCGCGCTATTTTAACGCCTATGCCCCCAATCCCTAACCCCTAACCCCGAGCAAGTGTTGCGAGTAATCCCGCTGGAAGCCGTTCGCTCGTCACTCGTCACTGCTCTTCGCCTTCCAATGTCAAAGATTGACATGGCTGCGATTTTTCGGTAGGTTGGAGGTGTGGAGCCGGTCAATGCCACGGCCGGGGGAGCAACGGATGGATCAGATGAATGTGTCGATCACGGATCGTCTCGCCGGATATGTTCGCAAAAAGGTGAAGAGCGGGCGGTACAACAATGCCAGCGAGGTGGTGCGGGATGCCTTGCGCAGGATGGAAGAGGAGGACACCCGAGCGCTGCGCCTGGCATGTCCCAGCGCCGAGGATATTGTCTCTGACCTGACCGCGGAACAGCTCGCCGGCATTCGGCATCGTGTCCGGGCCAGCATCGAGTCCATCGATGCGGGGGAATACAGGGAATATGGGGGGCGCGAAGGGCTGAAGAAACTGGCAGACGGGGCGAAGGCAAGGGGGCGTAAGCTTCTTGCCGAGGAAGCCCAATAATGCTCTTTCGTGTCAGCAGGAACGCGGAGCGGGATCTCGACGAGATTTTCTGGTATTGGGCGAAGCGCGCCGGGCTGAAAGTCGCAGACCGGCTGATGGACAGCATCACCGAGCGTTTCTGGCTGCTGGGCGAACACCCCGATGCGGGTAGGTCCGCGGAGGACATCGCCCCCGGGGTGAGATGCTTTCCGGCCGGGAAATACCTGATCTACTACCGCCATACCCGGCGAGTAACAGATATTCTGCACATCTTTCACGGCGCACAGGACCAGAAGCGGGCATTCCAGACGGCAGCAAGGCGTTGAAAGCACTGCGTTGCAACATGGGAATCCAAGGCTTGCCGCAACGACCCCTACACCGGCCCCCTAACCCCGAATCTTGAATCCCTAAGCCCTTATCCCTACTGAGGTTTGCAAAATATAGTGACAATGACGTCCGTAGCGCGGGCATCTTGCCCGCTGTCTCGGGAGCGTCCCGCTCCCGTCGTCGCGCGGGCAGGATGCCCACGCCCCAGCGGGCGAGACGCCCGCGCTACGAAAAGAACTCGTCACTATATTTTGCAATCCTCAGTGAGCCGATGGACGCGAATTTGATCCTCAATGCAGGGGGCGTTTATTAGCAGGCCGCACTATGCTATGGTGCAAGGTTCTCTCATTGCGTAAGATATGTACTTCCGTTTCGAGAGTCGAGATTCGAATTTCCAGTTTCGAGTTTCCAGTTTCGAGTTTCCACTTTCGAATTTTGAGTTTCGACTTAGGGTGGTTCCCGAGTTTATTCCTTGGACAAGGTAATTTCAGAACTTCAATTTCGGCGTGTGGCAATTGTTGGCTTGGGTCTGCTGGGCGGATCGTGGGGGCTGGCTCTCAAAAAGGCAGGCTTCCAGGGCCGCATTGTGGGCTATGCCCGGCGGGCCGAGACGCGCGAGCAGGCTCTCGGCGAGGGCGCGGTTGACGAGGGATTCGCCGACGTAACGGAGGCCGTGCACGGGGCCGATCTGGTGATTCTGGCGACGCCGGTCGCGGTGATTCTCGACCACCTCCCGCGCCTGCAACCCCACTTGTCGCCACGGGCACTCATCACCGATGTCGGCAGCACCAAGCGACGGATCTGCGAGCGGGCGGCGGAGTTCTATGCCTGGGAGCCGCTGTTTCTGGGGGGACACCCGATGGCGGGTAAGGAGCGCTCAGGCCTCGAGAACGCTGATGCGCGGCTTTTTGAAAACGCCCGCTATGTTCTGACCCCGGTCAAGCCGGAACATCTCAACGATGCCCGCGTGCAGGCATTTCGCGCGCTCGTCGAGGCCGTCGGGGCGCGACCGCTCACGTGCGACCCGGCGACCCACGACAAGGCCGTCGCTTACCTCTCCCATCTCCCCCAATTGCTTTCCTCGGGCTTGGCCAGCCTGATTGAGGAGAAGCACACGTCCGGGGATCTGTCTCTGGAAGTGGCGGCATCGGGTTTCCGCGATGTGACGCGCCTGGCCGACAGCCCCTACTCCGTCTGGCGCGACATTTGCCTGACGAACACCGAGAATATCCAGATGGCATTAGACGCCCTGATCCAGAAATTGGAGTCCATCAAGGTGCACCTGTGTGACCGTGAACTTGAGCGCGAGTTTCTGGCCGCCCACTGCCTTCGCGACAAGCTCCCGAGATGAGCTGACTCGGCCCGAGAGGAGGAATTAATGCTGAAAGCCGAAGCCATGTTGATCTCGAGAGTGCTCATTGCCGTCCTTGCATTGGCTGTGTTGCCCGTCGACCAGGCGAGCTACCGCGCGCAGATTGAGAAATGGCGACAACAACGGGAGGAGAACCTGAAGGCGGAAGATGGGTGGCTCACCCTGGCAGGGCTTTTTTGGCTGAAGGACGGCGAAAGCACCATGGGCACGGGCCGGGAAAATAGTTTTGTGCTCCCGCCGGGTTCCGCTCCGGACAAAGTGGGGACGTTTAATTTCCATGGCGGCAAAACCGTTTTTCAAGCGACGCCCGGCGTTGTGGTTACCGTAAATGGCAAGCCGGCGGCCACAGCTTCGCTCACTGCGGATTCGGCGGGGTCGCCCGACGTTTTGCGTATCGGTAATCTCTCCATGTTTGTGATCCAACGCGGGAGCCGCTTTGGGGTCCGCTTGAAGGATAAGGATAGCGAAACGCTTCGAAAATTCGCGGGCACCCAGTGGTTTCCCATCACCGAGGACTTTCGCGTGACGGCGAAGTTTGTCCCTTACACCCCGCCCAAAAAAATCGACGTCCCCAACATTCTCGGCGATGTGGACCAGGAAGACAGTCCAGGCTATGTGGAATTCACGCTCAAGGGGCAGCAGTGCCGGCTCGATCCTGTCACTGAAGGCGATGTTCTTTTCTTCATTTTTAAGGACCAGACCTCTGGCAAGGAGACCTATCCGTCGGGACGATTTTTGTACGCGCATCTTCCGCAAAATGGCGAAGTCATCCTGGATTTCAACCAAGCGGTGAATCCACCCTGCGCCTTTACGCCTTATGCCACTTGCCCGCTTCCACCCGTCCAGAACCATCTGCCTGTCCGCATTGAAGCGGGAGAGTTACGCTACGGCCATTGAAAGGGACTCCGCCCGAGCCGGAGCGTCGCCCAGTGGAAGATTGCATTGCGAGATGGCGGGCGATAAGCTGCCAGTAGTACTCGGAGCGGTCCCTCTCGCACCAGGGTTCGTGAGCGGGGCCGCCAAGCATAACGGAGTTCGGGAGGGGGACCGCATGGAAGTCAATAGCATTGTTATTGTCAGCCTCGTCTCACCTAAAGAAAAAATGTGGGGGCAGCTTTCGCTGCTGGAGTCGAAGGGGGTCACCGTGCGGGGAATCGAATTGGATGCCTTTGACGACTTTATCCGTCAGGTCATTCAGCAGGAGGAAACCGCCGTCGGCTTGAACACGGTTTTCTTTCCCATGCATCGCGTGGAACGCATCATTGTCGACGAGCCCAGTGGCTCGATCCCTTCACTCTCCCAGCGATTCCACGCCAAGGTCGGACTGACCATTCAAGAGTATCTCGGCATCGATGTCCCACGAATGTGAGTTTAGGACGCTAGACATACATCCGCCGCTGAGTCGGCGGGACAAGGTTTTGCCGTGAATTGTGCAGAGATTCTTGACCGGCTCGCGTCTCGCCCCGACCCTCACGCGGTGGAGGGAATGGCACGGTTCGGGATTGTGGCGAAGAAGGTCTACGGCGGATGGTCGATCCCCGACCTGAAGAAGCTGGCGCGCGAAATCGGCCGCGAGCACGCCCTGGCGCATGAATTGTGGGCTTCGGAAGTTTACGAGGCGCGCGTTCTGGCCACGCTGATCGATGAGCCCGAAAAGGTGACCGCGCGCCAAATGAACCAATGGGCGAGAGATTTTGACAATTGGGCCATCTGCGACGGCGCCTGCATCAACGTCTTTCGCTACACCCGGTTTGCTCACGAGAAATGCGCGGAGTGGAGCGCGCGCCCGGAAGAATTTGTCAAAAGGGCGGCGTTTGCGCTGATGGCGGGCCTGGCCGTGGCGGACAAAGCTGCGAGCGACGATGCCTTTCTGCGGTTCCTGCCCCTGATCAAGCGCGCGGCCGTGGATGAGAGAAACATGGTGAGGAAAGGGGTGAACTGGGCGCTGCGGCAAATCGGAAAACGGAACGCGCGGCTTAATCGTGCCGCCCTCGCCGCGTGCCGCGAGATTCACGGCTTAGATACGCGCGCGGCACGTTGGATTGCTTCCGACGCCCGGCGCGAGCTTCAAAGCCCGGCGGTGCAACAAAGGCTGAGAATAGCGAAGGCGGCCGGAAAACATCGAGGCGGTCTTTAGACGGACCTTCGAACCCTTATTGACAGTCCTCAGCCTGAACCTCTATATAATCTGACAAGTGATGACCACTCGAATCTTAACACCCTCGAACCAGATTACCCTGCTGCGCCTGGTGTTTGTGCCGGTGTTCGCGATCCTGGTTCTGGACCGCCACTATCGCGCGGCGCTCGCGGTGCTGACGGCGGCGGCCCTATCCGATGTTCTGGATGGCACCGTCGCCCGCCTATTGAAACAGGAGAGCCCACTGGGCGTGGCGCTCGATCCGATTGCCGACAAGATCCTTATGACCACCGGATATATCACCCTGTCGTTGCGCGGCGCGCTGCCCTGGTGGTTGACGATTATCGTGCTGAGCCGGGATGTGGCCATCATCATGACCGCGGCCTTGATTTCTCTGGTGGCAGGGTATCGACCCTTCCACCCCTCCCTCCTGGGAAAAGCTTCCACCGCAGCACAGATTGTGACCCTGTTCGCGGCGGTGTGCCGCCGGGCGAGCGTCCCTTACATGACTGCGGATGTGCTCACCCTTTTCATTCGCCTTGCTGCCGCACTTACGCTGGCGTCGGCTGTCCATTACGTGTTCCTTCTGCGCCAGAGGTACGGCCGCCGCGAGGTTGAAGATCCCGCTGAGTCCCAGCCCTGAAGAGCAGTCGAAAGTTGAAAGTCAAAAGCCAACACGTCCCCCCCTGGTGCGCTGTCAGGTAAGTTGGTCCTTCGAGTGTCCCCTCTGGGAGTGCTCGTTGATGTGGTCGGCGATTTCCCGTGGCCGGTCGATATTGAATATTGTCTCCCTGCTCGACTCGCCTGCGGTCTCAATGGAAAGATCGCCCACGTCGAAAATTCTTTGGCCGACCCGCTGGTGTACCGTCACATCCTGCACTCGCGAGATCAGGATGGTGCGCGTGGTCCGGCTCAGCAGGCCCCTTTCGTACCGCAGTTTGTCATCGAGGATCGTCATCTTGGTCAGGCGGTTGCGAAGATGGCGTTTTACCGGCCACAGCAGAAGGAGCACAGGCAGCCAGGGAATCCAAGTTTGCCAAGGTGGCGGAACATCAGGCGGCATTTGGATGCGCATCAAAGCTACCACCGAAGCCACCACAATCAGAACCACCAGCAAGTATCCGAGGTATATGAATTTCATCGTCGGCCGAATGATCATTTCCGCCATGTGAACCTCCTGCGATCAGTTCGTCCTATTGTACTCCCGTCGGGGGTTTGGCGGCACGCCAACAACCAAAGCCGCAGGGCCGGAGAGCGGGCCCTGCGCTACGTTTCGAGGGCTGCTGTCATCGCACCCTATCCCGGGGACCCTATTCAGGGGGTTGTGTCAGCGCAGGGAACCCTGTAGCATTCTCCTTTCTCCGGCGGGAGTGAACGAGGGAGGTTACGATGGATGAACCTGTTGACAATCTTGTAAATGGACCGCTTACTGCTTTGACGGAAGAGGAGCGCATGTTCCAGGCGATGGCGCGCGAATTCGGCTCGAATGAAATTCTTCCTCTTGTTGAAGAAATGGATCGCGAGGGGGTGTTCAATCACGGACTTTTGGAAAAGTTCTTCGCCCAGGGTTTTATGGGGATTGAAGTTACCGAAACCTACGGGGGCAGTGGAGGCTCGTTTTTCCTGGCGATTCTTGCCATCGAGGAATTCTCTCGTGTCGACGCTTCGGCGGGCGTAGTGGTTGACGTTCAGAATACGCTGGTGAACAACGCCTTCAAGAAATGGGGAACCGAGGAGCAGAAGCAGAAAATCCTCACTCGTCTGGTGCGCGATACGCTGGGGGCCTACGCGCTCTCGGAGGCGAATTCCGGAAGCGACGCCTTTGCGCTCGCGACGCGCGCTCGCGAGGACGGCGACCACTTCGTGCTCAACGGCCGCAAGCTTTGGATTACCAACGCCAAGGAAGCGGGCCTGTTCATCGTGTTTGCCAACGTGAATCCGGAGGCGGGCTATCGCGGCATCACGGCGTTCCTGGTTGAACGCGGCACGCCTGGCTTCACCGTGGGCAAGAAGGAGGACAAGCTCGGCATCCGCGCTTCTTCCACGTGCGAGCTCATTCTGGAAGACTGCCGCGTTCCCAGGGAGAACGTGCTGGGTGAAGTGGGAAAGGGGTACAAGGTGGCGATTGAGACGCTGAACGAGGGCCGCATCGGCATCGCCGCGCAGATGGTGGGCGTGGCGAGCGGGGCGCTGGAAAACGCGATCCACTACGCACAGGAGCGCAGACAGTTCGGCAAGCCGATCGCCGAGTTCCAGGCCATCCAGTTCCAATTGGCGCGCCTCGCGACCGACGTGGAGGCAGCGCGCCTGACGGCTTATAACGCCGCGCGGCTGAAGGACGCGGGCCTGCCGTTCCTGAAAGAGGCGGCCATGGCCAAATATTTTTGCTCGCAGGTGGCGGAGCGGGTGGCCTCGGAGTGCGTGGAAGTATACGGCGGCTACGGCTTCACGCGCGATTATCCCGCGGAAAAATTTCTGCGCGACTCAAAGATCGGCAAGATTTACGAGGGCACGTCGTTTATGCAGCTTCAGACCATCGCCAAGATCATCCTGGGAAAGTGAGCTGGTCCCGAAGGGGCCAACCGTAAGTAGCCGAAGGTTTCAACTACGGGTACTCACCGTAGTCTGCTTCGCGAAACTCGCGGCGCCGTCCCCGACTTAAGTCCTTGGTCCCCGGGGTGTTCGATTGTATCTTTCAAAGTGAGCGGATTCTGGCAGGATTGCGCTCAACGGCTGCGGCTCGTTCTGCATGAGCCTCCCTCCTGCGGCCAAGTGGGGTTATAAATATGGACTGGAAAGATTTTCTCCGGCGGATATTTCTGATCGACCTGATCAAGGGGCTGCGGCTGACGTTTTCCTATCAGCGCCCTGACGCCATCTGCACGGAGCAGTATCCGCTGGAGCGGCCGCCGGTGGCAGAGCGCTATCGCGGCGCGCCGCGCTTGAATAATCATCCCGAATCCGGCGAGACGCTGTGCATCGCCTGCAATCTGTGCTCGATCGCCTGCCCGGAGAACCTGATCGTGGTGGGCTGGGCGCGCACGGAAGACCGCAAGAAGCGGCTGACGACGTTTACCTACGACCTTTCGCGCTGCATGTTCTGCGGGTTGTGCGAGGACGCCTGTCCGGTGGACGCGCTGGAGCTGACGCAGGACTTCGAGATCGCCAATTATTCACGCGAGGGCATGATCTGGGACCGGCAAGCGCTGGAAGAAGGCCCTCAGCCGGCACGCTATACGCGATAAGCAGAGCTGAACCTAAGCGCAGCGCCTCCCCATCCAGTTACACTCCTGCGCATAGGCGGCCACCGCCTTTGCGGAAGAGTCTCTACTGACGCGCCCTACGGGGCGTAGAGACTCCTCCACCTCATCCGTATCGTCGGGTGACGAGCGCCGTCGTGGAGGTTCCGCGGGTCGCGTGTGCGGCCCGCGGCGAAACCACTACTTCTTTTTGGGAGGCACAACAGCGTCTTTAAACGCTTTGGCCAAACGGAACTTTACGACGGTCTTTGCCGGGATTTTGATGGGCTCGCCGGTTTGTGGGTTGCGGCCCATCCGCGCTTTCCGGGCCGCCTTCACGGCTTTACCTAACCCCGGGATCACAAATTGGCCCGAAGCCTTGGCTTCTTTGGTTGCGAGTGCGACGAGCTCCTCGATAACCCCCGCCGCCGTCTTCTTCGGAATCGCTGCTTTCTCTGCCAAGTGTGATACCACTTGGGATTTTGTCATGACTTTCGCCATTTGCTGCTCCTCTCCGCACTATTTGTTTCTTAAAATATGACCATGCCTCGACTACCGGGCCTCAATTTAGACAATAACCATCTGGCTGTCAAGACATTTTAATGGAGCCGCACCCGAAAAAGCCACAAAAAATGCACCTGCGGTGGAGTCCTCCTGCAGATGACCAGCCAAATTCGCGGGCGGGTGATTGCAAACTGGCGGTGGTTTGGCTATATTCCCAATAGGAGGCTCAAATGCCGCTTTTTGAATTCAAGTGCCGGGAATGCGGGACGACCTTTGAAAAGATCGTGCCCACCTCTACCTCCAAGGTGGCTTGCAAGAAATGTGAAAGCAGCAAGGTGGATAAGCTGTTGTCCGTGTTTGCTGTGGGGGCATCGTCGCGTTCTGTGGCCGCTTATGAGCCCGGGCCCTGCGGCTCCTGCGGGGCTGCTCAACGCGGAATGTGCGGGATGGAATAAGCCGACTTTAGATTTTGGATTTGGGATTTTGGACTTTCAAGAATAAACGCAGTTTCCCTAGTCTGGGGCGCGAGCACCGCAATCCTAAATCCAAAATTTAAAATTCAAAATCCGAGAAGCCCTTAACCTATTCCCGTGTGCCTCATCTGCGCCTCGGGACTTCGAGTTGGTCCAGTGAAAACTGGGTGGGAACGTTTTATCCGCCTGGCACGCCGCCAGCCGACTTCCTTGGCGCTTACGCCCAGCATTTTGACACTGTCGAAGTGGATTCCAAGTACTACCGGATTCCTTCCGAGTCGATGGTAAGAAACTGGCGAGCTCGCACGCCTCCGGGATTCACTTTCGCCGCCAAGTTCCCGCAAGTGATCACGCACGAAAAAGTCTTGCAGGATTGCCGTGAGGAGTTGGCAGAATTCCTGCGCACTATGAGCTTGCTGGAGGATCGCCTGGGTCCGCTGCTCTTGCAATTCCCCTACTTCAACAAGAAGGCATTTGCGCGCCCGGAAGATTTCCTCGGGCGCCTCGTTCCTTTTCTGGAGGAGTTGCTAGTGGGATTCCAATACGCGCTGGAGGTCCGCATCAAGTATTGGGTGAATGCGCGGCTACTCGACATCCTACGCAAAAAGCGCGTCGCTCTGGCGTTGGTCGATCATCCGTGGATGACTCCCATATCGCAACTGGTGAGCAAGCTGGATGTGATCACCACCGACTTCGCCTACGTCCGCTGGCTCGGCGACCGCAAAGGCATTGAGGAAAAGACCCAGCACTGGGATCGCATCATCATTGACCGGGAAGATGAAATGCACATCTGGATCCCGATTATCCACCAGCTTCTCAAGCGCGGCATACAAGTGATGGGGTATTTCAACAATCATCACCCGTTATGCCGACGTCGGCATAAGGCGTATTGTACTAAACCGCTACGCGGTAGCTGCAACCTTACTTTCCGGGTAGCGCCGGCGGTGTGTTGCCAACCGACCGTCTGACCTCACCGCCGTTCCTTCTTGAGCGCCTTTGCGAAATCATGG
>JBEKLF010000222.1:0-14414 GCA_050010335.1 Terriglobia bacterium | reverse complement strand
CGGAAGGTGTCGGCCCGCGAAGCGCTTCTCCTTCGCCCCACGCCCAGGACCACGCGAGCATCACTTTTCCGATTGCACCGAACTCCGCTTGGCTCCCAATGCCGCTATCGACGGATTGGGGGGGATTTGTCGGTCTTGACTATGGGCTCCTATTGTGCTACGTCGTAGCCCAACAGGAGAGTGCATGATGTCAGAGAATTCAATCGTCCGAGCCAGGATAAACGAACGGATCAAAGACGAAGCCGCCGCCGTGCTGGGGGCGATGGGCCTTACCGTGTCCGACGCCTTCCGCATGATGATGATGCGCATTGCGACGGAAAGGGCGCTGCCCTTCGAGCCTCTTGTCCCGAATGCTAAAACCGTTGCGGCGATGAAGGCCGCGCGCCGTGGCAAACTCTCCACGGCGGGAAATCCGGGCAAGCTGCTCGCGAGGCTGAATGCGGACGATTAAATACACCAGCCGTTTCAAGCAAGCGTAGCGCGGGCTTGTTCTCTAGGTCCGCGGCTTTTCCTTGCCCATAGGGAAGAGTGACGGACCTACGAAACAGGTCCGCGTTACGGTCGCTCTTACAGGTTCCTCCGTCATCTGGCTTAAATGCGGTATACTTCCGCCCACACTTTTTCAGGAGGTTCTCGATGAGTCGTTTCGTCTTGGGTGTATTGGCCTGCCTCGCGGTCATGTTTGTCACGGCACGCGCGGTGAATCCCGTGCCTGCCGCCGCGAGTCCCGCGGGCGTCGCCACGCCGGCGCTGGGCGCGGCCGCCGCAGTCGACTCCCCTGCCCCGCTTGACGGTTTCTCCGGGGACTCGGCGCGCGCGGAACGCGATTGGGAGAGCAAGTTCCGCGCTCTTCCCAGCCCCGACAACCTGCGCAGCTACATGGAACGACTTTCCGCGCGCCCCCACCACGTGGGGACGGAATATGACCGTGCCAACGCCCAGTGGATTCTATCGCTGTTCAAGCAGTGGGGTTGGGACGCGCACATCGAGAACTTTGATATCCTCTTCCCCACGCCCAAGGATCGCCTGGTGGAACTGATTGCCCCCACACATTTCAAGGCGACGCTGGAAGAACCCACCGTGGCCGTCGATCCCACCTCGGGCCAGCATGCCGAGCAACTCCCCACCTACAACGCCTATTCGGTGGATGGCGATGTTACCGCGCCGCTCGTGTACGTCAACTACGGGATCCCCGGCGACTACGAGCAATTGGAGCGCCTGGGTGTATCGGTGAAAGGCGCGATTGTGATTGCGCGCTACGGCATGTCGTGGCGCGGCATCAAACCCAAAGTGGCGGCGGAGCACGGCGCCGTGGGGTGCATCATCTATTCCGACCCGCATGAGGACGGCTATTTTCGCGGCGACGTTTACCCCGGCGGCGCCTGGCGCCCGCTCCAGGGTGTGCAACGCGGCAGCGTAATGGATATGGTGCTTTACCCCGGCGATCCCCTGACGCCGGGCGTGGGCGCGACCAAAGACGCCAAACGCCTGCCACTGGCGGAAGCCAAAACCATCACCAAGATTCCCGTTCTGCCCATCTCTTACGGCGACGCGTTGCCACTGCTCGTCGCCCTGCAAGGGCCGGTGGCCCCGGAAGCGTGGCGCGGCTCGCTTGCCATCACGTACCACGTCGGGCCGGGCCCCGCCCAAGTGCATTTGAAAGTGAAAGCCAATTGGGACACCAAAACCCTCAACGTCGTCGTCGGCAGGATTCCCGGCTCGACTTCCCCCGACGAATGGATTGTGCGTGGCAATCACCAGGATGCCTGGGTGAATGGCGCAGAGGATCCCGTCGCGGGACTTGTGCCGGAGATGGAAGAAGCGCGGTCGATGGGCGAACTGCTGAAGCAAGGCTGGAAGCCTCGCCGCACCATCATTTACTGTGTGTGGGACGGCGAGGAGGAAGGCCTGCTGGGTTCGACCGAATGGGGGGAGACCCACGCCGATGAGCTGCGCCAGCACGCCGCGGTCTACATCAACACCGACGGCAACGGCCGCGGTTACTTCGGGGCGGAGGGTTCGCACACGCTGGAAAAATTCATGAACGGCGTGGCGCGCGACGTCGAGGACCCGGAAACGAAGCTTTCCATTTGGAAGCGTCACCAGCTTCACCTGATTGCCAACGGCACACCCGAGGAGCGAGGGGAAGCCCGCACTCGTCCCGACTGGCGCCTGGGCGCGCTGGGCTCGGGGTCGGACTACACGGTGTTCCTCGATCATCTCGGTGTCGCCTCGCTCAATCTTGGCTTCGGCGGGGAAGATGGCGGGGGTATTTATCACTCAATTTACGATGACTTCTATTGGTATACCCACTTTAGCGATACCGGCTTTCTCTATGGCCGGGCGCTGGCCCAAACCGTCGGCACTGCCGTAATGCGTCTATCCGGCTCGGAGCTGCTCCCCTTCGACTTTTCGGGTTTTGCCGATACCATCCACACTTACTCCGACCAGTTGAAGAAATTGCTGAAGGACAAGCAGGAGGCCGTGCACGAACGCAACAAGGAACTCGAGGAGGGCGTGTTCACCGCCACGAACGACCCCAAGGAACCGCTCGTCCCCCCCGCCAAAGAAGATCCGCCGCCTTACCTGAACTTTGCTCCGCTCGATAACGCCGCGGACGCGCTCACGCGCAGCGCGGCACGCTACCAGAAAGCACTGGAAAAAGCGCAGGCCAATGGAGCTGCCGCGCTGGCCCACGCTTCGCTCCAACAGGTAAACCAGACGCTGATCGAAAGTGAACGTCAACTCACCAATCCCGACGGCCTCCCCGGACGCCCCTGGTTTGTTCACCAGGTCTACGCGCCGGGGTTTTATACCGGCTACGGTGTCAAGACCCTTCCCGCCGCCCGCGAGGCGATTGAGCAGAAGAAGTGGAAAGAAGCCGACGCCGCGCTGGAGGGTATCGGCAAAACTCTGGATTCCGAGTCGGCCTTGATCCTGAGAGCGACCGAAGAATTGGAAAAAGCGATCGAGTGAGGGACCTTTGTCGTAGCGGCGAGTTCACCTCGCCATGTAGCGGCGTAATGCCGCCGCGACATTGAACTGATTCACTGCGGGAATTGCAGAACTGCCATCAGCCCGGCGCACCGAATGCGGCAAAAGCAGCTATTTCCTCAGAGTTTCGGCGTCTGCACGTTACTGTACTCGTAGTGAACGGAAAGGTGGGTTTTGCCGTTAGCGCCGCCCATGTCTATATCCATTTCTTGGCGCAGGATAAGCCCTTTGCTCTTCGAAACCCAGATCTGGTTATCGCTCTTTCCATGCGCGGTATCGTCGTGCGTGGTGTAGAGCGCCGCGCTTTCGCCATTCACTGGATCATCGCGCACATAATGACAGGACGTATGGGCATTTTTCCGGTTCCGTTGAGTGATCTCCTTAAGCTCCGCGGTGGAAAGGGGGCTAGGGCCCCACTTGCCGTTGTTCAGGATGTATTGGACGCCTCCCGAAAAGACAATTTCGCTGCTCACGGGCGTTCTGTTCCCGACGCCGGCGCCTGCTTCCGTCATGTACATGTGGTACGGCGTGGTGAAGAGTTTGTCGCTGGCGTCGATTACAGCTTGGCAAGCAGAATCAATCCCCGGGTTCGCAGCCAAGGGCATCCCCGGACGTATCAATGTGGGAGAATGACCCGCGGCTATGGCTCTGCCCTCGGAGATGAGAAATACCCCCAGCGCGGCGACAAGTGCTCTCAATACCATGGCTTCCCTTTTTCCCTTGAGAATCATGTTTGCTCCTCCGGCTACGAGTATGTATCGCATTATAACGTATCACCTTCGCAATTCGCCGCGAAGCGGAATGGCGGCAAGGATTGGTTTGTCAAAATCAGCAATTTAGGGTATAATTAGTCAATTAATTTTGACGGCATTTTGCCGCGCACGAATTCATAGAGTCGAGCAAGACGAGCTTGACCACCTTTTAATGGTCCAATTCCTGCACCAGAGGGAATGGGCCAACGCACGATTAAGACCTTGAAGAAAAGCTACCCGGCCTGGAATCAATGATTCCTTCGCACTCCCAGAGCGTGGGGCGCGCCCCTAAGGCCGTCGAGGTGACTTGGATGAAGTGGTCTGTCGGGTTGCGATCCCGAGTCCCTGGATTCTCGTGGCAGCGGGAACTGAACCGACTGACAGTTCTTTTCCCGGTTCTAATCGTAGGGGTTTTGGGTTCGGCGATGTGGTGTGCTCCGGACGGCATGTCCCCCCAACCCATTGATTCCTTTATCCTTTCGTTGCATTCCTTGCAAGCCCAGCATGCGCGCAAGGTTCGCGTCCTGCATTTTGGCGATTCGCACATCGCTTCTGACACCGAAAGCTCCGTGGTGCGATCCTATCTTCGAAGCCTGTTCGGCGACGGTGGCCCGGGGCTGAGTCTTCTCTGGGGGGGGCCACGGCCGCCGACCTTGATGATCGCTTATGGGAACACCCGCGGTTGGCGACGCTTTCATCCCTCCTATAACAGCCCTGTGGAGGACACTGGCCTGTCGCTCGCCTACATCGAGACGGAATCTCCCAATCAGAGTGCCTGGATCGAGGCCACGGGGAGCGAGTTTCGCGTCGATTACTTGGCGCAACCGGGGGGAGGCGATGCCGAGTTCCTGATCGACGGGATGCCCCTTGGGCAAAGAAAGATGAGATCGAGCGTTCCACAACTGGAAGTCGCACGTTTTCAAGCACCTGGGGGCGATGCACCGCACCGTTTTGAAATTCGAACCTTGGATTACGGCCCCGTGCGGATTCTCGGCGTCTCGGTGGAGAAAGCTGCCCCGGGCGTCATTTATAGCGCACTGGGACTGGTAGGTGCACGGGCGGAGTACTTGTTGAAGTGCCGCGAGGAGACCTTTGTCGGACAGATATCCGCCGAGCAACCGGACCTCGTCATCATGGGTTACGGGACCAATGAAACCAGCGGGTCCTATCTCGATGAAAATGCGTATGATGCCGCTCTCACTTCGATCATTTTGCGCATCCATCGGGCGGCTCCCTCGGCGCTGGTCATCCTGCTCACACCGCCCGATCGAGGCGATAACCGCCCCGGTCAGGCGCAACATATCGAACGAATCATGGAGGAAATCATAACGGTGCAACGTGAGGTGGCGAGCCGGGATGAAGCTGTCCTTATGGACCTGCACGCGGCGATGGGTGGCGCGGGGGCGGCAGAACGTTGGGCCGCCATGCAACCTCCCCTCGCACGGCCCGACATGACGCACTTCACTAGCGAGGGTTACAACCGGTTGGGCCGTTATATTGTGGGCGGAATCATGAAGCTGTACGACTCGGGGGCGATGGCTGGGGGTCCCTCTCCACCGGGTTCCATCGGAGGTAAAGAGCACGTCGGCGAGGTTTTGCCTCCGCTTTATCCCGCGCTCGCCGGGGGCGCAATTCTCTCCGCAAGTTCTCGGGGCGGGTTTTCTCCGGAGCCATCTTCTTCCTCGGCGCAGATTTTTTATTTCCTCAAGTACAATGGCCAAATCACTGTAACCAATGACCTTTCCACTGTTGACTACAGCCAGGGACGCCTCATAAGCGCAGAGGAAGCAGGATGCATGTTGCGCAGGCAAGCCACCCCTTGCGATAATGCTGCGCGATGGTAGTCACACGGCAGACATTTTGGCGTTGGTATGTCGGTGGGATCGCGGCATGGTTCGCTCTAGCCAGCAGCTTTGGGTTGAGTCCCACCCGCGCCGCAGACAGCGCCGCAACCTCGACAACCAACAAAACCTCCCACACCCGGTCCACCAAGAAGACCAGCCGGCGCACACGTCCCCGGTCAAAGCCTGTTCCTTTGGACGCTCTCGACCCTGTGCCGATTGAAACCAGGGAAGGGAATCCGCTGGGAACTTTCTTCCAAGCGCTGGCGAACCTCGCAACTCCGTCAGCAGATGCATCTGCGCCGCCGGTAGTACGCATCATCCATTTTGGCGATTCTCACGTGGCCTCGGATTACTGGGCTGGCGTATTACGGGAAAAACTCCAGGAGCGCTTTGGCGACGCGGGACCTGGGTTCGTCCTCCCCGGCCGTCCCTGGAATAGCATCCGCTACGCCGATGCCGAATCTCTTGATGGGAAGGGCTGGCGAACCGATGGCCTCAGAGTTGGAGAAAATGATGGTGTCGTCGGCTTGGGCGGCATGAGTACCGAGAGCTTTCGCGAAACAGAACCCGCCTCGGCCCTCGCGTCGTTTTCGCAATTTGACATCTTCGCTGCAACCAGCCCCGCGAGCAATTGCTTACAGGTGCAGGTGGATGAAGCGGACTTTCACGACCTTACTTCGGATACGCAACCTGTGATTCCCTCCCCCCCCGCGCCAAGTCCGGTGGTCCCGGAGCCCAGCAGCAAATCCCTGGGCGGGGGCGCGGCAGACCCGCCGGTTCCCATGGTTCAGCCTACTGCCGCCAAGAGGAAGAAGAAGAAACGCCGTAAGGCCACTCCTCCCGAGCCTCCGTTTAAACCCTGGCCGGCGGATTCGCCGCTCGATCTTCTCGACCTCACAAACTCCGCGCCACTGGCCACTGGCCCCCACAGGATTTCTGTCCGCAGCAGTTGCGGCAGCACCGCCCGATTGTTAGGCCTGGAGCTTTATAGCGGCGCCAAAGGCGTTCTTTACGACACCGACGGAGTTAATGGGGCGCGGCTTGCGGACCTGGAAAAGCCCCTGCCTGCGCTGCGGAAGACACTCCTTCAGAAATCCCACCCCGCATTGATCATCGTCTCCTACGGCACCAATGACATTGGGATGAAAGGCTTCACCTCGAGCGAATACGAAGAGAAAGCCTTCCAGATTCTCAGCAAGCTGAAGGAGGATGCCGGCGACGCCTCCATCCTGGTCACCGGTCCGACGGATCGTGGTAGCCCGCGGAAGAAAACCCGAGCCCTGATTCAGGCGGGGCAATCTGCTCTTCAGCCTGCCCTGCGGAAGGCGGCGCTGCGTGCGGGATGCGCCTATTGGGATCAGCAGGCCGCCATGGGAGGACCCGGCGTGATGACCCGTTGGGTGAGGGCGGGTCTTGCGAACTACGATTACGTGCACTTTTCCGGATTGGGTTACAAGAAACTGGCCGACATGCTCTACGATCAGCTTATGGCCGAGTACAGCAAGTTTCAAAAGACTGAGATTCCGCAGTAGTATTAGTTTTATCCGGCAGGTCCCTCAGGCAGCAAGATATGGCTCTCGTTGAACCCGCATTTCTTCTCTTTGCGCTGATTGCCTGCCTGCTTTATCGCCTCGCGTCGCGCCGCGATTCCCTTCGGCCCGCCGTGCTGGTTGCACTCTCCCTCTTTTTCTATTCCACCTGGAACCCCTGGTATTGTCTTCCCATCACTATCACGGCGCTACTGGATTACAACACCTCGCGGCTCCTGGTGCGCACCACGAGCGCCCGGGCGCGCAGCCTGCTGATCACGACCGACATCACGCTGAACCTCCTGATTCTTGCCATCTTCAAGTATTTCAACTTTTTGTACGCGAGCGCCGCGCCATTCTACACGTTTTTCGGACGCACATTGCCGCCCGCGCCATTCCGCGTGGTCTTCATGGTGGGGATTTCCTTCTATACGTTTCAGTCGATGAGCTACGTCATCGATGTCTATCGGGGCGAACAGAAACCGGCGCGTGGCTTTCTGGAATACTTCGCGTTCGTCTCTTTCTTCCCTACCCTGCTCGCCGGCCCCATCACTCGCGCCCGCGTCCTGCTAACGCAGTTACAGATGCCGGCATCGCCCCTGGACGACGCGGAGGGCAGCCGGGCCCTGATGATGATCGCGCGGGGGTTCATCAAGAAGCTTGTCTTCGCCGACTACCTTTCCGTCAACCTCGTGGATCGCGCCTTCGAGCTGCCGCGCATGTTTTCCTCGCTGGAAATCCTGATCGCGGTGTATGCCTTTGCCGTACAGATCTATTGCGACTTCTCCGGCTACAGCGACATCGCCATCGGCGTGGCGCAACTTCTGGGCTTCAAACTGCCCGACAACTTCAACTCGCCTTACCGATCAGAATCCATGGTGGAATTCTGGCGGCGCTGGCACATTTCCTTTTCCACGTGGCTGCGCGACTACATCTTCTTTGCGCTTCCTTCCAGCCGCCGAGCGAAGTGGCGACTCTATTGGAATACGCTGGTCACCTTCGCCCTGGGCGGGCTTTGGCATGGCGCCTCCTGGACTTTTTTGATTTGGGGATTGCTGCACGGAATTGGCCTGGCGGTGAATCACGCGACGGAGGCGCTCTGGCCGCGTCGGGGAAAACAGCTCCCGAAGCACCTGCTGGCCCGCATCGCCGGAGTTGTGCTGACTTTCCATTTCGTTTGCCTGACCTGGGTTTTCTTCCGTTGCGATTCGTGGCAGCAAGCCTTGGAACTTCTTTCCGGGCTCGCGCGCGGTAGCATGGAATTGATCAACATTCCCCGGCCCGTGCCGGTGCTCCTGGCCGTGGCTCTACTGGCCCAGTGGTGGCCGCCGAATTGGTATCAGCGAGCGGAGACCCACTTCGCAAAATGGCCGGCGACAGCGCAGGCCGCTGCCCTATCCGGCGTGGCTCTTTTGATCGCCTGGACCAGCCGTACGGCAGTTACCCAGTTTATCTACTTCAAGTTTTGAGCACGAGGTGTGGCACGGGCATCCTGCCCGTGGAGGTCACGGCCAAGATGCCGTGCCACGTTTTGAGCGCTGCCGATGAAGCTCCCGAAGACATGGTTCACGATCGCGCTGTTTTGCCTCCTGGTAGCAGTTCCCTATTTCGTCCCGTCTTTGGAACGCTTCCGCTTCGTCGATGCTCGCCGCATTTCTGCTCCTTTCGCCGCTTGGAGCCGTGACGCCCTCAACCGCGTATTTCTGAAACCCCGCCCAACAGCGAATCCCAGCTCTACTGCGACAAAAGGCGCCGCGCCCAGCGCCATCACTACAACCCCGCTGCCCCCCTCGTTCCTGACCGGCAATTATGTGGGAAGGAACTGGCCGGTGCAGGAGGATGTGCAGCAAATCCTCGCGGAGCCGGCTGAGAACGTCTCCATCCAGGATTACGGCTGCGTAATGAACCATTTCTATTCAGCGCTGGCTCTGACCGAACAGAAACAGCCCGGCGCCATTACCCGCATCAGCCATTTTGGCGACTCACCCATCAGTGGTGACTTGATCTCCGGCGAAGCGCGCACCTTGCTGCAAGATAGATTCGGCGACTCCGGACACGGCTGGATATTCATCGCCAAGCCTTGGGACTTCTACTACCACGAGAACGTGCTGATGGAGGGAAAGGAATGGAAAGTGAATTCTCCGGTGTTGCCCGGAGGCGGTAGCGGGGACTTCGGTCTCGGTGGCGCCAGCTTCACGGCCGGCTCCCCTTCCGCCTTTTCCACAGTTCGCACTACCACGAAAGGCGAGGGGTCGGCGGTCAGCCGCTTTGACATTTTCTATCGGGCTCAACCCCACGGAGGTTCCTTTCTCGCCGCGGTCGATCGCGAAACGGCGCGGAAGTTCTCCACGCAGGCGGAGACGAAGGGAACAGCGATGGTGTCGATCTCCGTTGAGGACGGCAGCCACTCGCTCACACTTACTCCCCAAGGCGATGGCCTCGTTACCCTCTATGGCGTGACCCTGGAACGCAGCACGCCGGGTGTGGTTTACGATACATTGGGAATGCTGGGGGGCACCGTTCGTCACCTGACTCTCTTCCGCGAGGGTGCCTGGATTGAGGATCTCGAAAATCGCAAGCCCGATCTGGTTATTCTCAACTTTGGCACGAACGAAAGTAGTTATGGGTACTTGGCCTATCCGGATTATATCCATAACTACTCCGTGGTGATTCAGCGCATCCGGACGGCGCTTCCCCACGCGTCGATTTTGATCATGTCGCCAATGGATCGCGCCGTACGGAACGATGACGGAGACATCGTCACCATCCCCGCCATCCCCATCCTGGTCGCCGCCCAGCAACGCGTGGCGCGCACCGAAGGCGTGGCCTTCTTTAACACTTTCGTCGCCATGGGAGGCATGGGAACCATGGCGCGTTGGTACGACGATCAGCCGCGCTTGGTGACCGGAGACTTTACCCACCCCACTTATACTGGCGCGCAGCAACTGGGGATGCTGCTCGTCAATGCCCTGTTGGAGGGGTTTACTGAGTACAAGCGGAACCCTGGAACCCAACCGTGCGCGCCCGCCGCCGAAACCGCCTTAGAGCAGAAGGCAGAAAGCAGTAAGCAGTAGGCAGCCGACGAGCGCCTGGCCACTGAGTCATTGGGGGATTGGTGAATTGCGATTTGTGATTTGTGATCTTCGCGTGTAATCCCCGCAACGCTGCATAGCCCACACGCCTAACCAAGACAGATCTTTCCCACCACCTGGCGCCTGGCCCGGGGCTCCCTTCAACCGGCGTTTTTGTCATGCCTTTTGGGAGTTCCCATTGCTTATTGTAACTGGTCTTTTTTCAATACGTTCTCAGGTTTGGCGCACAAAAATCGTCTCTCCCGACCCTTTGTTTTCAAGATGTTCCCAGGTTTGGGCGGTTGTCCAGTGAGTGGACATAAAGTCACGATGCAATCTGACTGGGTAAGGCTAGAAGGATGTGGCATCGTATATTTCTTCTTGCTCTGCACGCGGGGTGCCGAGGCAACAAATCAACCTCGACGTTCCGAGGGCGTTGTGCGCGTGTCGATCGCGGCGAGAACCCGCTCCGTGTGAAACGAAGGGAAAGGTCATCCTTTGTTAGCCCCAGATTATTGCCGCGCCAGCTGTGCTGACCCGTTGGCCCACGCTGTGGGCCGACCGGCGTCGATTCTTTCGTACGAATTCTACCATACCCAGCCTCCCATGTCAAGGAGATTATTGACCGATGCTTCATCAACAGAGGTCGCGCAGACCTGATGCGGTGAGCAGGCTGTGGGCAGCACTTTATCTCAGCGAACAACTTTCGGGGGCTTGCGAGTACCCCATCTGGTTTCATAAAAGCCTTCAATCTCGCCGGTTACAATGCCGGTGGATAATCCCCCGGTCCCTTGAAAGCGGATTGGAAATATCTCGTCTGGTTCTTTACCGAGGGCTTTATAGAACCGCTGACGTAATTCATGGCAGTTGTCTTTAGCTCTGCACCAGAACCAGAACTTCTGTCCATCAACAAACATGGCGGGCTGCTGTTCACCCACGATGGCCAGTGGCGAGCCTTCAAAGCGTACCCGGGGAGACGAGACCTGAAAGACTCCGCCGCTGCTAATGACGGTCGGTGGAGGTAGGATGTCCGCCCAATTTTCGGGAACTGCCCCCACGTATCCCGGGTACTCGCTTCCATCGCGCAAGACGAAGGTTGCGGGAATCCGCACATGTTCCTTCTCCGCACCGACCGGCAAAGAGCCCGTCCATGGTCTAAACTTGAATCGCGTAAGGATGGGCCTGGTTTTGTCAAGGAACTGTACACGCACCCACACAGGATGCCGTCGAAAGTCTTCCAGCGAGAGATCAATGCGCTCTTCGGCCGCCACCAGGACGGCTTCACCCGCGCCCGTCTCCGGCTCATGCGCTCCCGATGCTAGCGACGAATGGCCCGACTCACTAGCTGCGACGACTGCCTCGGGGGCCGGAGCAGGGCCCGCGCCTTGCCGCAGAGACGACTCGCCTGTATCAATCACATAATCTTTCCTCCAAAGAGGGAAGTCATAGAATCCGTCCAATTTTCCCGAGATAATACCGGCGGCGAGCCCGCTGTCGGCGGCAAATCGCAAAGGGAATACGTCTTGCGGCGTCTTTCCGACCGCCGCATAGAAACTCTGAACACACGTCTTGCGCAACCTAGGTATGCGCAACTGAAAGTCGAAGGGACGGCCATTGATATAAATTGTGGGACTCTGTAGAAGCAACACGGAAAGCTGAACCCCGCCGTGCATGGCGCTCCAGGATGCAGGCTTCTTAAGGATCTCGTCCCGCATCATCATAGGCGACGGCGGCAGGTCCCAGTCGTCCGCAACGGCTCGACAATATCCCGGATAGACGCTGCCATCGGCCAGTACAAACGTGGCTTTAACGAGCGCGATGCCGATCTTCTCCGCAAACGGCAACGGTCCCGTCCATGGCCGGAACGTTTCCTCGTCAGATTCCTCGTACCACGGTTCATCCATGTCGAGGTTATGCACTCCGACCCATACCGGCCGACGCTCGAAATCGGCAGGTGTCAGATCGTACTCTTGCTTCATTTCAGGCATTGGCATTCGTCTCGGGTCTCGTAGGGGCACCCCTCGTGGCCATAGGCGTTAACCTAAGGGCGTGAGGCACCTCAAAGCCCGCGAAGCGGGCGTTGTCATTTTAGCCCACGGCGATCCAGCCGTGGGACAGGGCGCGGGCGGCAGGCAATTAAGCCCCGTACGGGGCGACATCCGGCGCGGCGCACGGAGAATCGAGCACGATCGGGGGCAGCCCTTTGCCGCAAGAAAACCCCGATGCCGCCCCTGCCGGGGCTCACAGATTCTCTTTCCTATGCGCATCCCACGGCTGGCGCCGTGGGCTACAAGATGCCGCCCGCTACGCGGGCTTACGGGCCTCCCTCCCTTAGGTTAACGCCAATGCCCCTACGAGACGCGCGGTTCGTTGGGTTCGCGCCCTTTCCTTTCCCCTACTGGCCGGAGTCAATATTCCCCGGGTTTACCTTTAGCAGGTGATGCCTTCGGTCCGAACATAACCCGAAGCACTTCCTTATTGGTGGCGTAGTTGGCATGCGCGGCTGCCGGGTTGGCGATAATCCAGTGCCATCCCGTGTTCCGAACGTAGAGGTTGGTGACCGCCAGCCCCTCCATCGCGGGAAGGTGCCAACTCAGCAAATCGCTTGGATCGCTCCACGCAACCACCTGCGGGAGTTTCGCCGTGGACGGCCCCCCCCCACTGCGCCTTTTGGCAAAGGTCTCGCGCAGATTCTTCCACCTTTCCATTAGCATGTTGAAAGCGCTCGACACCGTGTCCGGCGTCGGCGTCTGCCCTGGCGCGAGTCCGGGAGCGTCGAGCCCTCGCATGTTGGCCAACTCCAGGAGTGGAACCTGATTGGCGAAGAAATACACCAGCGAGGTGCGCTCGAGGATGTATTGGGCGGCGTCATCCTCTGCCGCGGCCCCGCTCTTCGACGGAGCGGGCGCGTCGGGCGGCACAGCAGCACGCTGGTCCATATTGAGGGTCGAAAAGACCAGGTAGCTTCCCAAGCTGTGGGAGACCACAATGAATTCGCGATCGATTCCATGCGGGTCCTTTAACTGTTGCTCCCACTCATTGGTTTCTGATCCATTCGCTCTGAACCTGACCGACTTGAGGAAGAGCTGCCGCATCCCCTCCCGGAAGATGTCGCGCATTGAACCCACGGCCATCATGGCGTCGGAGAATCCCCAATCGAGAATGCTGGTCTTCAGCCAGCGATTAAAGAGTGCTCCCCGGCGCTGGCCGGTTTCCAGTTTCTTGGCGTCCTGCGGACTGATCCATGTGTAGGCTCTAAACCTGCCCGGACTGGATGGGTCCAAGAGCGGGGCCTGCGAGCACAAATTAAGCAAGGTGGGGTTGGGTCCCGCCAGATGCGTTTCCCCCGTCAGGATGGCGCGGCACTTGAGCGGAAACACCAGCGGCCACCAGTTGATCTCATCCACCACGATGGGGCCGCCTTGGTTCCGCCGCAAAACATAGTGATCGACGAAAGGGTCGGAGGCGCTCCACTCTTCCTTGCTCCTCCAAACCGGCCTCTCCATGTACTCAATAGCTGGTGGGTCCGCGCCGTTCCCAAACTCACCGCTGTCGGCGTAATCTCTCGCCGCCGCGGCCGCCGGGATCGTGCAATCTTTCAGAAACCGGCAGATCGCCTTCTGAAATATTTGCGAACCCCCGGCACTGGTCGCGCCAATTCCATGCACATAGAGAATGTGCAGGGGGCGCTGACCGGCATTGCGCAACGACTCCCCAATCGAGGAAACTTGGCTGAGGCTTTGTGGCCCATCGTCGATAATTTTTCCCGGCGCCCGGCCAGTCCCCAGAACGCCCACCATCAGCGGCAGGGCGAGAAGAATTTTGTAAGGACGAGGCGTCATCATTTCTCCGGTCGAATCCCTCCAGCTTTGTATTGTGCGACCTGCGAATTGATTTCGGATTATACCCCAAGCTCCGCAACACAATTTCGACGCTGGAGAGACGCGCTCATCCGCCGCCGTCCGACACCTAGCACCTGATACCTGACACCTGCCTCTGCTTGTTTTCATGAATATAGCCGGAGTCGCGGTAGGGATGCCGGTTAACCCGGCACCCCCCGCACGGATCCGTACGTGCGCTCATTAGCGCATACGGCTCTTCTCTCGGACGGGTAGCGGCCGAAATGGCCGCACACCCACCCTCCCTTGGGACACGCGTACCCCGCACTGCGTCGGGTGCGTGCTAGGCGGGCGAGTGTTCTCCTTGTGCCGCAGCCTTCCCTCC
>JBEKLF010000221.1:0-14467 GCA_050010335.1 Terriglobia bacterium | reverse complement strand
GCCCTCCACGAATTCGTGGTGCACTATCATCACGAGCGCAACCACCAAGGACTGGGCAACCGAGTGATCATAGAGGATAAGTCAGGCGTCGGTAGCACTGGAGCCATCCGCTGCCGCCAGCGGCTGGGCGGAATGCTGAGCTACTATTATCGTGAGGCAGCCTGACGGAGGGCAGACAAAATTCGAGAGGCGATGATCAGCGGGGGGTGTCGGCCCACATCCCAGTGCCTTGCGCGGACCGTTCGTGGACTGGTTGCAGGCGGTCGTCCCGAGCCGTGAGGCGTGTGGATCCGGGAAGCCGTTAAACGAGAAGCGATCCTTGATCCAACGGAAACTTGCACCCTGTGGACCTTGCTGGGAAAGGGAACTGCCCTGAGTTGACTTTTTGGATCTTACGGGGGTGAGCCAAGCAAATCTGCCGCACGAATCACTATTCGTTATCTCAATTGAAGTCGAGCCTGGCTAAGTCCAGAAGTTGATCGTGCACATGGCCATTGCTCGCCAGGACGGTTGAAGCCTGCGATGTCTGTAGCCCGTTGAAATCGCTGTACCTGCCCCCGGCTTCTTCAATGATTGGTCTTAGCGGCGCGCAGTCCCACACGGAGACTACGGGGTCCAATCCAATCTCGGCGCGACCACTCGCCACCAATAGATAACTATAGGCGTCACCCCAGCCGCGACACATTCTAGCTTTGGAGAGCAGCGCTATGGCAAACCTCGGACTACGCCTCATGAAGTCGGCGTAGTCTGTAACATTGATTCGGGCTTGGGCCAGATCATTTACTTGACTAACTCTTGAACGCTGCCCATTGAAAGTGCAGCCGCACCCCGCAGCTGCAGCGACCGTTTCATCTAACGGTGGGCAGTGAATCACACCGAGTATGCTTTCTCCCGCGGATTCCAAGGCAATCAATATCGTGTAGAGTGGCACTCCATGAATAAATGCCTGTGTCCCGTCGATGGGGTCCAAGATCCACCGCCACTCAGCACCTGGGTTTGTCTCCCCATCTTCCTCTCCCAGGATTCCGTGCTGCGGGTATCTCTGGTGGATAGCTGACCGCATGAACAGTTCGGTCTCTCGGTCAGCGATGGTAACCGGGGTCGTGTCGGACTTATATTCGACAACAACATCACGACGGAAATACTTGAGAGTGACCCTACCCGCCTCGATGGCAAGCGCCTTTGCGAACTCCAGGCAATCACTCAACGCAATTGAACAACCCTCACGCTCCATTGTTGTTGCCTCCTGTCCGCAGCAGACTTCCATTCCTCAAGTGATGGATAGGAAGCCGGACGCCGGACTGACCTTTGTTGCTCGCAGTACCCCCAATATGCCCAGTTCCGTGAGTATGCCAGTTCCCGCACGGCAAAGAAGCTGACCCCGCGCATCCAGCCTTCCCGATTGGGTTTGGCGAAAATCGTTTTTTGCTTCCATGTGTCCAAGCACTTCCAGAGCTTCGTACACTTTGAAAGCTTTATGCCAGGGCAACTACCTTCTACCATGCGGCACAGCCTTCCGGGAGAGCGGTGTTCCGCCGCCTCAATGGTGACAATCGCGTCAATGAGTTCTTTGCACGGGCCCTTGGCCGTCCGGCTGCCTCGAGGAGAACATCATCAAATTCGTTCCCCTCGATCGCCTCGAAGATTTCATCAAGGACGCTGACGGGGATTCGGGTGATTGACTGAGAACTTTAGCTGAGAGCCCTGAGATCGGTGACAAGGATTTTCTTACCATAAAGGTCAAAGCTACTGATCTGAGGAAGCTTGTCATCGAGGCGGCGACTGGCACGATTCCTGAAGAGAAGAAGGACGCCGACAGGGGCGAAAAAAAGGCCCTCAAGAAACATGCTGGGGGATGGTTTGAGTCCGTCGAGTGCGGCCGCGAGCTTGCTGCCAAGGTTTTCAAATCCGGTCTCTGGCCTCAACTAAAAGGACAAATCCTGCCATTTCTCAACTCTATCCGAGGTGCGGTCTCGCTCCCCACATCGTCGAGTTGCCGAGATGAGCGATCAAGCTGTTGCCGCCGCCCTGAGTTCGGATGCGCGGTTGGTTGCCGTGGAAGCGTCACCCGGCTGCGCACTTTCGCAGGGCGCCGTGGAGTTTCGAATGATGAGTTCAGTATCGAGGATCAAAGTCACCCCTGAACCTGAATCTGGGGCCTCCTCGGGGGTATTCATTCTTTTGTGTAACCTTTCAAAAGCCCGCTTGCCCATCGCATAGGCCGGTTGCCTGATTGTGGTCAATTTGGGGTTGAAAAGCGAAGCTAAACTGAACCCATTCAGACCTGTGTCAAAGTCATCGATTGCTACGATGCTCATCTCCCTGGGACATTGGATCCCAACTTCTTCAACGGCATGCAGTAAACCTACGGTCATAAGATAGTTGAAGGAGATGACTGCGGAGGGACGTTCGGTCATTCTGAGGAACTCCAACGCGCAGAAATAGCCACCCTCCACACCGAATCTGCCGGATTTGACGAATTGCTGTGGTACTACCAAGCGGGCCTCCTCCATAGCATCACGGAAGCCTTTCTCTCGATCCCGAGAACTTGATACCTCGGGGGGACCTGTAATAGCGCCGATGCGGGTGTGACCCAACTCAATCAAATGTTTAGTCCCCTTGTAAGCTGCTGCTCTGTTGTCGACGAGCACGGCATCCCCCTGGAATCCAGGAAGGGCGTTATCAACGAGCACCATCGGGCAAGGCCAACGAGCCTGGGGAATCTGCGCGACGTGTTGCAACGTGGTAGCAAGCAGGATGCCGTCTACACGTCGCGAGTAAAGGGTTATCAAGTGCCGCTCCTCCTCGGCAGGGTCGTCGTTGGTAATGCAGAGTATGACCGAATACTGTGCTTGCCGTGCGGCATCCTGAACCCCCCGAAGCATCTCTGCAAAGAACGCGTTCGCGATGTTTGTTATAACCATCCCGATGCTGTGTGTCAGCCTGGTTCTGAGGCTTCGCGCCACATAATCTGGCCGGTAATCCAGAGCTTCCATCGCATCTTTTACGCGCTTGACAAGTTTAGGGCGCACTGCCGGCTTCGAGTTCAAGACCGCCGACACGGTTGCTACAGAAACATCTGCAAGCCGCGCCACATCCTTCATCGTGTGCATTCATTTCTCCCAGGGACGTAAGTTCCCCAACAATTCGTCGGACCAACTTATTAGGATATCACGCTTGGCGAAAGCTAGTATAGCAAAGGAGCGTAGAGCAACCAAGATCGATTAAGATGCCTCACGCCGAGGCAACTGTTGTCTCTGTCCTCGGTCGAAAATGTCATGGCTGTTGGCCTCCCCACTTTTTCTCCATACTTCCGTGTGTCTTAATGCCTAACCCGCTACCATTAGAGCGACCCCCCACGGTGGTTTTGCGTTCGTTCTTTCTTCTATGTTATTCATGTTAATCAAGTTATAGGACAATTTACTCGTAATCACCGACAATTTATTATTCCACCGTCCTGCAATCAAAGTCAAGACACAAGTCGCCTCTGGAGTACGCCTTCCGCCTAAGATAGGACACATGCGAAGATGACCTTAGGAAATTTGTCCATCTTTTTCAAGCATTTAAATCGATTAAAACAGTGCTTGACAGCCGTTACGGGGTGTGTTATACGATTCTGACTGTCGAGCGGATTAGTACTATCGCATGAGTTTTCACACAGAGTCCGAGAAAGGCTTGTGTGCTTACTTGTCTCGTTGGCATTGTGGCGTTGGGTCTTGGAAAACCTTGGTCGACACGCGAAGCGTGGCAAAAGGAGATTGATATGTTGCTAAGGCACAAGACGGAATTCATCCCAAAGGGCCAGAACATTGTCGGTGGGCTGAGCTTGTCTGCTCTGCTCTTTTACCTAGTGATAATTGCGGCGCCAGCACTCGCACAGGAGTCGCGCGCCACTATCGTAGGCCGCGTTACAGATTCAAGCGGCGCGGTGGTGCCCGGTGCAACAGTGACGGCCACCAATCAGCAGACCAATGTCGCCGTTCACACGGTTTCCAACGCCGTCGGCGATTACCTGATTCCGGCTCTCAATCCGGGAACCTACAACGTTTCCGTGGCACTGGCCGGATTCAAGACATCCGAGAGGGACAACATCCAATTGCGGATCCTCGATCGCATCAGGTTGGATTTTACGCTGGAGCCGGGCGCAGTGACTCAGACGATCGAGGTTCAAGGCAAGACGCCGCTGCTCGAAACCGCTTCAACCAACGTAGGCCAAGTCATTAGTAACACCGACATCCTCGAAATACCCATGGCGCACGGCAGCGTCCGCGAGCTTTTCATGCTCGTAGCCGGTATGACAGTGTCGGCCGCAGATTCGGACCAGATGATGAACCTGGATCCGTCGCGCCCGGCAGAGTCGAGCGGGATGAGCTTCAACGGCTCGCCCCTCGGTACCACCGAGATGATGCTGGACGGTGTGCCCGACACGCAAGCAGTCAACTCCGACTTTGGCGAGAGCGAGGCAGATCAGCCACCGTTCGACTCGCTCCAGGAGGTGAAGCTGGAAACTACGTACGATGCGAGCATGGGACACACTTCCGGTTCGGATGTCAACATGGTGCTCAAATCCGGCACGAACCGCCTGCACGGCACCGGGTATTTCTTTTACCGGAACCCAGCGCTTGACTCGAATAGCTTCTTCAGCAACATGGCGGGTCTTCCGAAACTCCACCCCATATACCAACGCGGTGGCTTCAACATCGGTGGACCTATAATAATTCCGAAAATATACAACGGCACGAACCGTACATTTTTCAGCTACTCGTATGAAGCCATGAATGATGACGCGGCGACATATCCCTTGGTTACGACGGTTCCAACGCAGGCTGAGCGGCAAGGGGATTTTTCCGCATTGCTGACGGTGGGTCCCCAGTACCAGATTTACGATCCCAATACCATCGCGGCGGCGCCGGGGGGCCTCTTTTCGCGCAAACCGTTGGCGGGCAACATCGTTCCCCCCAGCCGAATCAGTCCTATCGCCACGAACATCGAGAGTTTCTGGCCAATGCCAAACGTCCCCGGTACGGTCGACGGGGAAGAAAATTATTCGGTTTCTAATCGCCAGCCGAACAAATATCAGAATCATCTCGTGCGCTTCGACCACGCGATCAGCGATAAGCAGCACCTGTACGGACACGTTACGAGATACTTCAAGAAGGAAGGTCCGTACCGGAACTACTTTCCTGTGGCGAGCGGTAATGTGGCTAAAATCAATCCTTGGAATGCGGCCCTCGACGACACATTCACTTTTAGTCCGCATTGGGTGCTGGACCTTCGATATGGATTAGAACGGTTTCCCCTCGTGGAGAACCCCGTAAGCACGGGATTCAACATGGCTTCATTAGGCTTCCCGCAAACCCTGATGAACCAGATCGCTTACCGGGACCCGACGTCCGTCACATTTCCGAGAACAGATGTCTCGGGCCTTCAAACTCAACAAGGCGAAACTCCGTGGAATGAACCAGATGAGAGTCAATCTTGGTTTGCGGACTTGTACCACCCGGTGGGTAACCACGAGCTGAAGTTCGGCGTCGACAACCGCAACTACCTCCAGAATGCTTACAGTCCTACGGACGGAACGCCGCATTTCGTGTTCGGAACCGCTTATACCAACGGTCCGCTGAACACTTCCGCCAGCTCACCCGATGGCGTTGGGCAAGGGATGGCAGCGCTTCTGCTGGGCGAGCCCAGCGGCGGCGATATTATGATAAGCGATAGCTATGCCGATAAGTCCGCAGAATACGGAGCTTACATTCAAGACAACTGGCGTGTTGTTCCGAAACTCACCGTGACTATGGGACTGCGTTACGAATACTACTCACCGATAACCGAACGATACAACCGATCAGTTCGTGGTTTCGATCCCGAGGCGACCTTGCCAATCGGATATCAGGTCGAGGCGAACTACGCGGCGAACCCGATCTCTGAGATTCCCGCTGGCCAGTTTCCGGTCACGGGAGGTGTGCTCTTCGCCGGTGTCGGTGGCCAGCCCCGCACCTTGTACCCGGCCGATACCCACGACTTCATGCCGCGGGTCGGCTTCGCGTATCACCCGCTGAAGAACACGGTCATGCGCGCCGGTTACGGAATATACGTCCTCGATAACGGAGTCATTTCAGGGTTTGGGCCTAACCAGATGGGTTACAGCCAAACCACGAACATAATACCCACAGTCAATAACGGATTGTCATATATTGCGAACCTCAGCAACCCCTTTCCCAACGGCATTGCGCTGCCGCCGGGGAACACCCTAGGACCCATGACCAATGTCGGGCTCAGCAACAGCTACTTCGATGAAGGCATCAGGACGCCATACATGCAGCGCTGGAATTGGACCATGCAGCAAGTGCTGCCCGGCGGTATCAGTTTGCAGGTGGGTTACGCAGGAAGCCGCTCCGTCCACTTACGCATTCCAGATAGCACCGACGGCCTGCCGGACAAGTATTTGAGTACCCTGCCAGTCAGGGATCAGGCGACGATTAACACGTTATCGGCTGCAGTGCCAAATCCCTTCTATCCCTTGCTGCCGGGGACCAGTCTGAGCAGCTCGACTGTCGGGGTGAGCCAGCTCCTGCAGCCGTTCCCGCAGTTCACGAGCCTGTCTACGTCTAGCAGCCAGGGGTACTCGACCTATAACAGCCTGCAAGCGCTCGTCGAGCGGCGGATGGCGAATGGTTTCAGCGTCTCGTTCACATACACTCGTTCTAAGGAGATGGATGCGATCACCTACAATAATGTCGCTGACCCCGTGCCTTACCGCAGCATATCGGTAAATGACCGGCCGAACCATATAGGTCTCACGCTCGTCTACGAATTGCCTTTCGGCACGGGAAAAGCTTTGCTGGCCAACTCGCCCTCGCCGTTGCGCGGGGTCGTGGGCGGCTGGCAGGCTAGCTTCTTGGTCAACCAGTGGAGCGGCACTCCGTTGAGTTTCGGTGACATGATCTTCAACGGCAACATCAAGAACATTCCGCTGCCCGCCAGCCAGCGGACTGTCCAGCGCTGGTTCAATACCAGTGCGGGTTTTGTGACCGACCCTTCACAACAGTTGGCGGACAATCTGTTCCGGGGCCCTACCTATTTATCTGGCGTTCGATGCGACGGAATCAACACCACGGATATCTCGTTGGCGCGACGTATACCACTGAGGGGGGACAAGAAGTTAGAGATTCGGATGGAGGCACTCAACGCGTTCAACCACCCAAACTTCGGAGCTCCCGACACTGGCGTAACCGACTCGACGTTCGGCATGGTTAGCTCCGAAATCTCGTTCACGCGCATCGTCCAATTCGGCCTCATTTTTACGTTTTGATCATGGAGACCAAAATGAAATTCAGGGAATCCTTGCACCGGTGTTGCGACGCATAGGCGGCGGTTGGAAAGATATGGCGCAGTTCGGGTCGGAGGAGGTCTTATGTTAGTGCGGCGGCGGGATTTCCTCGCGGCGGGTGCCGGGAGCCTGCTGGCATTGCACCGTCCGGCGTGGACCGCCGCCGCTTCCGGGGCGCGCCAGCGGCTCGCGGCGATCCACTTCATGATCGAAATTCCGCCGGGGGACGCCGATCGCGGCAAGAGATTCGACCCGAAAAAGTTGCTTCGGCTATGCCGTGAAGCCGGGGTTGAGGTAATCGAGGTCAAGACCAAGACTGGCCTCGGGGCCCTGTTTCCGTATCGCGGGCGGCCCTGCCCGCGCGACTGGGTTACAGAAACGCGCGCCCTGTCGCGGGAAGCGGGTATCAAATTCGTCGCCTATTACAACGTCGGTTTGGATAACTGGATGGCGCGGCGGCACCCGGAGTGGTGCTGCGTCGATCCCCATGGAAAACCGAAGATCGGGTTTGATGGATACAACTGGATGTGCATTCGCTCGCCTTGGCGCGACAGGGTGATTGATGAACTGCGGCAGATGGAACAAGCGTTGCATCCGGACGGCGTGTGGTTCGATATCCTGGGAGCGCCGAACGCGTACGGCGTGGGCTCCTACGATCCGGGTGCGGCTTGCTTCTGTTCGTATTGCAAAGCGGCGTACAAGGCCAGGTTTGGAGAAGAGCAGCCGGTATCTTCCGGGGATCCGGCGATCCGTCTTCGCGCGAACCGGTTCGGGCAGGAGGCGCGGGTCGCCATGCTGCGCGATTGCGCCAGGGTGCTGCGTTCGATCGACCCCAAGGTCGAACTGGGATACAACCACGCGGGAACTGAAGACGACCTCGCCGCCACGCCGCAAGACTTGCGCGATCTAATCACCCAGAATTCGTCCGAGGCCTATCAGCACCGGCTCATCAGTTTCACGGCCAAGAGCCTGTGGGCCATGGGCAAGTCCTTTCAGGTGCATACTTACGGCGGCTTCATGCGCATGGAACCGGGCTCGGTCGACGGCACTTGGTGTGCGTGGAACTTGATCCCCGCGCCGTACCTCGAGGTCAGCGCCGCCATCATCACCGCACATGCGGGGCAGATTAGCCTCGGTGTGAACCCGCTGCCGGACGGCACGATCTACGACGGCGAGCTTCAACGTGTCGGGCGCGTGTTTTCCCCCGTTGTGGACCGGGAACAGTGGCTTGCGGGATTGAAGAGCGTCCCCAACGTCGCGGTGGTCTACGACGTCGAATCCGAACTGCGTTTATTGCCGCTGCCCGAAACCAAAGGCCAGGCCGTACGGGAGGAAACCACGGGACTTCACGACGCGCTGCTCGATGGGGGCATTCACTTCGACGTCGTGCAGTCTTCGTACTTAGATCCCAGTGGTTATCGGGCCATCCTGCTCGGCAACGCGGTCTGCCCAACGGAGCAGTTACGCGCTTCTCTTACCCGCTTCGTGCGCGGGGGCGGATTGCTGATCGCCACCGCCGAGACCTCGCTGCGCGACGGAGGCGGACATCCGCGAAGCGATTTCGGCTGGTCCGAACTGCTGGGCGTGCAACTGACGGGAACGTCGCCGTTCACCGAAGCCAATTACGCCTGGCTTAGCGACGATTTGCGCGGTGACGCTCCAGCGTATCCCTTGCTGTTCCGCACCCCCGTCCTGGAAGTGAAATGCACGACGGCGGTGAAACTGGCGGAACTGGTCTACCCGGAAGGGCACCGCACCCCGGAGGTGTTCACCGACCCCGAAACTCCGTACACCAACTTCAAGCAGTTCACCGGGAAGCCGCTGGTCACGCTCAATCACCTGGGGCGGGGTGCGGTCATCTACATCAGCCCTCCGATCGGCCACGAAATCGCAACGCGCCAGGATCCGTGGCTCAAGCGTTTAGTGGCACGTTGCGTCACGCATTACGCCACCGGCCTCACCATCGAAATGCAGGCGCCGACCGGGATTCAAGTGGTTTTCGGACGCAAGCCGGGCGCGTCCGTCGTGTCACTGGTGAACCTTTACGGCGGGCTGGCACCGGGAACGGACGAGCGTTCGCTGCCCCAGGTAGGGCCAGTGCGGCTGACGGTCCGAATGGGGAGCCGTCCGGAGTCGGTCCGGCTGTTCGGCGGTAGCGGCCTCGATTGGAAGTACCGCGAGGGTGTCATCGACGCAAATATTCAGTCGGTCGGACACCACGCGCTCCTGATCATCACGTAAACCAGGAGACGAAGTGATTCCCAACAACGACAACCGCGCGGGCGGCGCTGGCAGCGCTGCCCGGCTTGTCGGAACGGGTGGAGCTGAGGCCTCCGGAGTTCAAGACGGACCTGTGCCTGGAGGAAATCTTTCGCGATCTTTCGGCACCCCCTCGCTCGCAGCTGATGCGCGATAGCTCGCGCGTAGCGTGCGCGGAAAGGAAGTTGATGTATCGCGCGGGTACTCGCGCGAGATCGGGCGACGCCCGCATAGCGGGGTGGCTTGCTGCATCGACCGCAGACTTCGGAACGTTTATGTGCCGGTTTTGTGAGCGCCTCTGCACAACAGCGGTGGTGAAAGGTCATTAATCTCTACGCACGGAGGGGAAGAGTCATGGTGACAGCACAACGAGTGATGGTCAGTTGTTTGGTCTGGTTATCTGTTTTGTCTTATGCGCCAGCCCAAGCAGGTAGCGGCACTGTCCAGGGGCAGAGGAGCACCTCAAAGAAAGCAGGCAACCCCCCAGAGGACCGGCTTGGCTGGTTTCGCGAAGCCAAATTCGGCATGTTCATCCACTGGGGACCGTATTCTGTACTGGGTGGGGAATGGCGGGGCAAGCAGATGCCGGTTCCAGGAGGAGAAGTGGATGAAGACGATACGCTGGGACCCTTCATGGACACCAATGTCGAATTGATAATGCAAGGTCTCAGGATCCCGCTAGCGGATTACCGTGAAGTCGCCCGGCAGTTCAATCCGGTGAAGTTCGACGCGCAGCGGTGGGTGAGCTTGGCCAAAGCGACCGGCATGAAATACCTGGTCATTACCGCTAAGCACGAAGACGGGTTCGCCATGTTTCATTCGAAGGTCAGCAAATACAACATCGTGGATTGGACTCCTTTCAAGCGCGATCCTCTGAAAGAGCTGTCGGAAGCTTGCCGGCAAGAGGGGATTCGTTTGTGCGTCTACTATTCCCACGTCGACGACTATGAAGATCCCAACTCCTACGGCAATTACTGGGATTTTCACGAATACAAGAGGGACTTTGAAAAATATTACGAAGGGAGAGCCATGGCGCAGGTGCGGGAACTGTTAACGGGCTATGGTCCTCTCGGACTTATCTGGTTTGACCACGGGACCTACACGCCGCAGCAGGCGAAGCAAATGGTGGATTTAGTGCACAGCTTACAGCCGCGTTGTCTTGTGAATGGACGCGTTGGCAACTACGGGCAGCCACTCATGGGTGATTATCAGAGCCTGGGGGATCACGAACTGCCTGCCAGCGAATTGCAAGAGTATTTCGAAGCGATCCAGACCCTGAACCACAGTTGGGGATATAACAAGTTCGATGACGGATGGAAGCCGCCTCGGGAGGTGGTCCGTCAATTGGTAAACGCTGCGAGCAAGGGAGGGAACTATCTTCTCGATGTCGGCCCCACCGGCGGCGGAACGATCCCCCAACCGGCGGTTGACATTTTGGAGAAAGTCGGGGGGTGGGTGCGGCTGAACGGTGAAAGCATTTACGGCACTTCGGCGAGCCCGTTCGGGGAATTACCCTGGGGAGCGTGCACGGTGAAAGGGGAGAAACTCTACCTGCACGTCTTCGAGTGGCCACCTGACGGGGAGCTTTCGCTTGTGGGATTGAAGAATGAGGTAAAGAGAGCGTATCTGCTCCTGGACAGCAGCCGGCCCTTGGAGTTTCGCAGAGATGAGGGTAGGGTTTCGGTCCGATTGCCCGGCAAGCCGGTGGATGAAGACGATACGGTTGTTGTGCTGGAGATCGCCGGTAAGCCCGAGGTAGAGCCGCCGGTGCTAGTGCAAAAGGGCAGATCCTCCATCAAGCTGGACTACGTGACTGCTGTGACGGCAGGTAAAGCCCTAAAGCGGTTCAACAGGGTCGGCCGTTACTACATCTCAGGATGGGATGATCCGCAGGACAGCATCACTTGGTGGATGAGAATTGACCAGCCAGGACGGTACCAAGTCTGGATCATCTACTCGGCGCAGAAAGAATGGGAGGAGGGGAAGTATCGGGTGTCGGTGGGTTCGGCGTCACTGGAGGCAAGGGTGGTGGATACCGGCGCTTATTGCTTCGTCCTGGGGGTGGGGCGCCCCTGCGAAGCAGGGTACCACTACCAAGCCTTTAATATTGGTACTGTGGATCTCTCCGAAGCGGGGGAATACAAGTTGACGATCAGACCGGCCAGTGCCCTCGGCCACAACCTGATGTACTTTAACTCGATCGAATTGATGCCTGAATTGACGCCGGTGCTCTAAGCTGCGGTGTATTGTTCACCCAAGAGTTGAGCCCGCCAAACCAGAGAGTCGGCGGACAATGTGTGGCGGGGTTCTCTCTACTATTCCGGCGTTCGAGACGACGGAGTGAACACCACGGATATCTCGGTGCTGCGATATATAAAACTGGGGGGACAGGAAGTTACAGATTCGGGCGGAGGCACTCGACGCGTTCAACCACGCAAACTTCGGAGCTCGCAACACTAGCGTAACCAGCTCATCGTTCGGGTCGGTTAGCGCCGAAAACACGTTCACGCGCATCATCCAATTCGGCGCCGTTGCTAACTTTTGATCATGGAGACCAAAATGAAATTCAGGGAATCCTTGCACGGCGCGGTGTTGCGACGCATAGTCGGCGGTTGGAAAGATATGGCGCAGTTCGGGTCGGAGGTCTTATGTTAGTGTGTGGCGTTGGGTCTTGGAAAACATCGTCAAACCACGTTGTGAGATGGAGATGGGGCTGGTCAGCTACCGTCAAGCTGCCCTTCGCGCGCCTGAGTCCAAGCGCTACAGCGCCTTCCGTGAGGTGCTGCTGGCCGAACAGATCCAGCGCATGCTGCGCAGCGATCAAGCCATGCTGGAATTCAAAGATCTCCGGTTCCGCTTGGCCAAGGCTGGTGCCCCCGAACAGGAACAAATGCTTGATCGCATCAGCACCATCCTGAAAGAGGAGTTCGAGCGAACGACAGCCGCTAGGAGTGTGTCGGAGATAACAGTTCGCCAACGAAGAATCAACAACTTACAGACACTTGAATCTCGCTAAGTTGTTGATTCTACGTACACCGAAATCTATCTCCGACAGGCTCCTAGGGAAACGGCCCTGCGCGATTCCCGGCTCGGCTACGAGTGGGAACGGGATTACTTCTACACGCCAGACACGCTGGCGGAGAAGATCCAGCAGATTCGAACGGTACTGGACTGGAGATCCCGGCCTACCGGAAGCAGCACGGCTTGAAGTAGTTCCCAGGGAAATGGACCCGCCGCAGGGAGATGCATTTTGGCCGGCATGGCTGTTCTTTCTGGCGGGGTGCGAAAGGGAAGGCTACCGAGATGATACGTGTAGTGCTGGGGTTTGACTGCGAGACCGATATTGGGAGCTTTACGCCGTTTTACGAAGGGCTGGTCCACGGCACGCCAGTGATCCTGGATTTGCTGAAACGGCATGGGATCACCGCGACCTTCTTCTTTACGGGTGATGCTGCACGCAAGCACGCCGCGGTGGTTCGACTCGTGCGGGACAGCGGTTACGAAGTGGGTTGCCACAGCGTGTTTCACGAAACCGTAGGTGACGCCCTATTTGACATTCCGGGGATTTATCCCCTTCTCCCGGAGGAAGTCGAGAACCGTCTGCGGGTGGCGACCGCGATGGTGGAAGCAGTTTCCGGGTACCGTCCCGTGTCCTTCCGCGCACCGCGGCTGTGGGGCTCTACTGCGATGGTCAACGCATTGGAGGGCTTGGGCTATGGTGCCGACGCGAGCTACCCCCTGTATTACTATCGCGAGCGCCTTACTCCGTACCACCCGAGCCGTGACGACTGGACGAAGGAGGGTACGCTGAAGCTTCTGGAATTGCCCAACTTTGCCAATCTCTCAATGGAATCAAATCATCCTCGCGGCCGTGATATGGATCAGTGGCCGCTTTTCCGGACCGAGGGGGCAGCGGCATTGATGAAGCACATCGACGGGTATGTGGGGTACTGCAAGGATCGGGGCGTTGAGCCATTCCTCTGTTTCTACTTCCATCCTTGGGAGCTGCATCCAATGCCCCAGGGCGAGATTCATTACGGAGAAGGTTCCGTGAGGCCTGATCCCTTTATTGTCAAGAACTGCGGCACGTACGCCACTGAGCAAATGGACCGTCTAATCGCAATGCTCCACGACCGTGGAGCCCAATTCTTCCAAGCCCGTCAGATAGCAGAGGCAGACAATGAATTGCATTCCCGACAGCGAATTCAATAACAGGATCAAATATTTCCAGAAAAACATCCGGTCAGCCGGTTTAGACGCGGCCCTTGTGCATGGCAACGAGTCGGACTTCGCGAACGTGCGGTATTTGTCCGATTACTGGCCCACCTTTGAGGCCGGGGGCGTATTCGTTCCGGCGGAGGGCAAGCCGGTGCTGATCATCGGCCCGGAGAGCGAGACCTACGCCGCCGGGCGTAGCAAAATCAAGAACATTGAAAAGATGGTGGAGTACCGCGAGTCGGCGGAGCCGCAGTATCCGGGCATCCCCGTCGCCAATTATAAGCAGGTCGTCGAAGGCGCTATGCCGGGCCGCCAGGTTCGCCGACTGGGGCTGGTGGGCTATTCCGTTATGACCTTGCCAGTTTACACGAGCCTCCAGCGTGACCTTCCGGGCGTCGAGTTGGTGAAAGCGGACGATACATTAATCGACTTGCGCATTATCAAGAGTAACAACGAAGTTGCCCTCATGAAGAAGGCCTTTGCGATCAGCGAGAAGGCCATTGACGCCATCCTGGCAGAGATCAAACCGGGGATGACGGAGCTTCAGGTCATTGGCATCGCCCAGCGGGAGATCTATAAGCACGGGGGCGAGTACGAGGGTCATGCCTTGTACTGCTTCTGCGGTCCGGCAACGAATAACGCCATCTCGCGCCCTACCCA
>JBEKLF010000220.1:0-14499 GCA_050010335.1 Terriglobia bacterium | reverse complement strand
GTGGACAACTGGCCGTCGGAAAGGCCGTCAAGAGCCGTGCGGGCGGATCGGATAGACCTGTTGACAGACCGAGCGCTGGTCGGCCGCCCAGCCTGGTTTCTTACTGTCTGAATCGCAGATCCATTGGTCCTGGGCCTGGCCATCTCTGCGAGATTCGGGTATGGCGGCAATCCCGTGGGGTATCCAGGAGCAGAAAGCATCCCCCGCAGTTTTGCAGACTGAAGGATCCGACTGAACCTGTCGCGTGAGCCCTTCTAGCGTGTCTCGACGGGTTGCAGCCAGGATAGCGGAATCGTAATCGTGGCTTCCCCGAGCCAAGTGAAGAATTCGCACCCATCGCATTTGCCCGGGCAACCGGAATAGCGGTAGCGTCGGCTGGCGCGAGCGGATTACTTGTCCCTGCTTGTGGATCTCCGCTGAGTCGAAGATCACAGATACTCCGCCTCCGCGGCGCGGCTTTACGCCGTACAACGAAACCTCGTAACCTATGAAGTTGGGGCCCGTCGAAAGCGTTATCTCACCGGTTGTGGCACGGGAGGGATCGGTGTCCGCGCGCCCACGATCCGCGCTCTGTCCCCTGGGAGGCTCCGTTTTGATGAGGTAACCGCCCGATGAGAGCACGGGAGTGATGACTCGCACCCGGCAGCCGGGTTCTAAGTCGACCCATTCTCGGGAAGCGGCGGGGACTAGTGCGCTGGGAATTGCGACCCTTGGCCGCGCGCGGCAGCCCGTAACCATTGTCATCGCGATGAACAAGATCAATATTGGAGGCGGCCGTTTCATCGAGACATCGTTCAAGTCAGACATTCGCCTCACCGCAATGCGCCTAGGGCGCTGGGCGCATGCTCGCTGGATTGGTTCCGGCGATTGTCTGCGCCGAGCGGCGGAATTCCGAATGATGGCGACTGTACGCCGTGTAAATCGTCAAGCCGATGACCAACCAAACTACAAAGCGCACCCAGGTCTCGATCGGCAAGCTGGCCATCAGGATAATGCACGCTGTGATCGAGAGAATCGGGACGGCCGGCACCCACGGCGTTTGGAACGAGCGGCGGCGTTCGGGTTGCTTCCGGCGCAGCACCAGTACCCCCAGAGAAACCAGTACAAAAGCGAACAAGGTTCCGATGTTGGAAAGATCCGCCAGAGTGCCAATGTCGAACATCCCCGCCGGAATAGCGACGAAAAATCCCGCCACCCAAGTGCTGATGTGCGGCGTCAGGAAACGCGAATGAACTTTGGAAAAAACTTGCGGCAGCAGGCCGTCGCGCGACATGGCAAACCACACGCGCGCCTGCCCTAATTGAAAAACCAGCATGGAACTGATCATGCCCGTCAGGGCACCAATGGAAACCCACTTCATCACGTTCGGCAATCCCAGCGCCACCAGTGCGTTGGCCACCGGTGCGGCGTTGCGCAAGGTCTGCCAATTCTGCACCCCCGTCAGCACCAACGCCACAGTGATGTAAAGGGTGGCGCAAATCACCAGGGAGGCGATGATCCCGAACGGCACGTCTTTCTGCGGATTCTTGCACTCTTCAGCGGCAGTCGAGACGGAATCAAATCCGATGTAGGTGAAAAAGACGATCGCTCCGCCGGTCAGTACCCCCTGCCAGCCGTTGGGCATGAAGGGTTTCCAATTGGAGACATGGATGAAACGGGAAGCGGCGACGACAAAAATCAGGATCGCCAGAATTTTCACGCATACCATGATATTGTTGGCGCCTGCGCTCTCGCGAATACCCACGACCAGGACTACGGTGAGGATCATCACGATCAGGAAGCCGGGAACGTTGAACCAAGCGCCCGTGTATTTCCCCGCCACGAACATTGGCGCCATCAGCTTACGCGGCAGCTCAATCCCGAATCCGCGCAGCAGGCTGTCAATGTAAGCGGAAAAGCCCACCGCCACCGCCATGTTGCTGACGGCGTATTCCAGAATCAGGTCCCAACCGATTATCCAGGCCACGATCTCGCCCAGCGTGGCGTAGGAATAGGTGTAAGCGCTGCCCGCGATGGGAATCATCGAGGCCAGTTCCGCGTAGCACAGTCCCGCCAGCGCGCAGGCAATGGCCACCAGCAGGAACGACAGTGCAATGCCCGGCCCGGCGCCCGGCCGTCCGGCTGTGCCGAGCGCCTTCGTCCCGTGCATCAACACATCCAGCAGCGGTGCCTTCAGGAGCGAATGCACTTCCAGGACTTCGCCCGCCGCCGCGGTGCCGGTAAGGATGAAAATGCCGGTCCCAATGATGGCGCCGATCCCCAGCGCGGTCAGCGACCAGGGCCCCAACGTCTTGCGCAGCCGGTGCCCAGGAGAATCTGCGTCAGCAATCAGCTTATCGATACTCTTCTTCTGGAAAAGTTGGCTCGCCAAGGAAATCCCTTTGAGTTGCAGGCAGTGGGCAGAGGGACCGGTGGGCAGCAGGAATTTCTCTATCTGCCTAATTGCCTACTGCCTATCTGCCCGCACTTCTACTTCCTGCGTGGAGGCGCGCCCGGCCCCTTCTTTTTGACCTTGGGCTTGCGAGAGCCCCGCGGTTCCGTCCGCTTCGGTTTGGCCGCCTGCTTCTTGCGCGCCGCCCGCTTCAGCTTCTTACGTTCTTCTTTATCCTTGATGTTTTTTGTGTTCATACCCCTCAATTTCCCGTCGATAGTTGTTTAAACTCTTTGCAGCCCGGCAAAGCGCTCCACCATTATCTTCCGGCCATAGCCCGGAAAGCTGATGGTCAGCTTGCTGTCTTCACCGTCGTCCTCACATTCCAGAACCGTGCCGATGCCGTATTTCGCATGCCGCACCTTGCTGCCCAGCTTCCACCGCTGGGACTGCCCCGCCCTATGTCCCCGGTCCTGTCCCAGCCGCCGGTCGATGCCGCGCTCGCTTAAGAATCGTTCCACCCCGGCAATTGAGTTTACGGCATTTTCCCAAGTTGTGCGAGCTTTCGACGCAATGGCGCTTAAGGGTTCCAGGAGGTTGGTGGGCACTTCATCCAGAAACCGCGACCGCCGGCTTCCCTCCAGGGAGTCCCGCCCATACATGCGCCGTTGCCGCGCCCAGGAAAGCACCAGCCGGTCACGCGCCCGCGTCATGCCCACGTAACAAAGCCGGCGCTCCTCCTCGATGCCCGCGTCGTCATCGAGGGAAAGCTTGTGGGGAAACAAGCCCTCTTCCATTCCCACCAGGAACACGAGGTTGAATTCCAGCCCCTTGGCGCTGTGCAGGGTCATCAGCGTAACCCGCGCGCGTTCGTCGTAATCATCGGAGTCAGAGACCAGCGCTGCGTGGTCCAGAAACTCCGCCAGGGTGATGCCTTCCTCCTCAGCCTCCACCGCGGCGTTCACCAGTTCCTGGAGGTTTTCGATACGGTCCTGCGATTCCGGCTGATCTTCCTGCTTCAGTATTTCCACGTAACCGGTGCGGTCGAGAATGCTCTTGAAGAATTGCCCCATCAGCAAGCGTTCATGATCGGCCATTAGTTGCTTCATGAGCATTTGGAACACTGCAAGCGCCTTGAGCGCGCGCGCCGGGAGCCGCCGCGCGGCCAGTTCGTCCTCCAGTGCTTCCCACAAGGTGAGTTTCCGCTCGCGAGCCGTCCCCTCGATCGCACCCACCGTAGAAGGGCCAATCCCCCGCGCTGGGGTGTTGATGATGCGCTGGAGCGCCGTTACGTCGCGCGGATTGATGGCCAGCCGCGCGTATGCCAGCACGTCGCGGATTTCTGCGCGCGCGTAAAAACTGAACCCCCCCACCAGGCGATAAGCAATGCCGTGGCGGCGCAAGGATTCTTCCAGCACGCGCGATTGGGCATTGGTGCGGTACAGGACGGCCACACTGCGGGTCGCATCCTGCGCTAGAGCTTTCACAATCTCGCCCGCCACATAAAGCGCTTCCTCGTCGTTATCCCACGCTTCATACAGGCCGATGCTGTCGCCTCCGGAACGGTCCGTCCACAGTGTTTTCCCTTTGCGCGCCAGATTGCGGCTGACCACAGCTCCGGCCGCGTCGAGAATCTTCTGCGTGGAACGATAATTCTGCTCCAGGCGAACAGTTCGGGACTTGGGGTAATCCTTCTCAAAACTCAAAATATTCTGGATGTCGGCCCCGCGCCAGCGGTAAATCGACTGGTCCTCGTCACCCACCACGCACAGGTTCTGGTGGATCAGGGTGAGCTGCCGGATCAATTGATATTGCGCGCGATTGGTGTCTTGATACTCATCCACCAAGACGTACTCGAAGCGCCTGTTGTACCGCTCGCAGACTTCCACGGCTTTATAGAAAAGCTCCACGGTTTTCAGCAGCAGGTCGTCAAAATCCAGCGCATTCGCCTGCCGCAGCTTCGCTTCGTAGAGGCCAAACAGCGTGGCGGTTTTTTCCATCGGGTCGTTCTGCGCCTGCTCGTACATCATCTCGGGTGTCAGGCCGTGATTCTTGGCGTAACTGATCCGCGACAAGACGCTGCGCGGCGAGGTAACCTGCTCCCCCAGGCCCAGTCCCTGGATGCAGGACTTCATCATCCGTTGCTGATCATCTTCGTCATAAATCGAAAAATCCCGGCTATACCCCAAGTGGTCGATGTGCCGCCGCAGCACGCTGACGCAAAAGGAATGGAAAGTGGAAACATGCGGCGCGCCGGTGTGCAGCTCTACACGCCCACCCAGCAGCTTGGCCACCCGCTCCTTCATCTGCGCCGCAGCTTTGTTGGTGAAAGTGACCGCCAGGATGCTCTCCGGAGGAACTGCCCGGGCCTCAATCAGGTACGCAATTCGGTAGGTTATGACACGCGTCTTGCCGCTGCCCGCCCCCGCCAGGATGAGCAACGGCCCCTCGGTTTGTTCCACCGCGGCGCGCTGCTGGATATTGAGTTGGTCAAGCAGGCTCGGCATGCAGGTTTGTGAGAGAGGAGATTTTCCTCGCGGGCGACGACTCTCATTGAGCCCGAGACGTTATTGTACACGATGAGTGGACTCACCAACAAACTTTGGGCAGGCGCAGTTTTCCGTGCCCTGAAAGGGCCCCGTGCAATACATGGGGGCGTTGTCCCCGGCTTTTGAACGTATCCCCTGCGGGGATCAAGGACGACAGCAACGGCTCCCCCTATGACTCTCTATACAGCCAGGCGGAAACCAGCGTTGCCAGAATTCCACCCACCCAGAGGTCGAGCATCCACCCGAGCACAATGAAGCGGCTGAAGGGCGCCCAGGCCGCCATCGAGAGACTGAGAGGGAAACCCATAACGAAGCCCATCAGCAACCCCACACGCAGCGCGGTGATGGGCCCCGGGCCGAGGGTGGCACGCGCGGACACATACACCCAGGTCAGAATATAGGTCAGGAGGAACAACGTTACGAACCAGTAGACCACAAAGAGCGGGTAGCGCGGTTGGGTCAGCATCAATTGGTGTGCTTGCGCGAACTCGTATCTCGACTTCAGGATTACCAGGTTGATTATTGTGCTCCAAATCCCCCAGACAACGCCGCCTGCCAGGGTACCCAGAGCGACACGTCGTAGGCCGAATGCAACCATAGGGAAGCCTCCTCGCAAAGGTCCGTCCCGGAGAGAGACCTTAGTTGCCGGGCATCGTACAGGTGGGCGGCGGCGGTGTCAAGCAGCATGCGGCCCCTCCCTTGCTTGCGGCCCGGCCTGAAAACCGATATCCTAATTTCCGCTGAATTTACCCGCAGGCTTTGCCAATCGTTGCCGCCTCGGATCGAGAAGCCGTCGCATGAAGCGAGTTTTGATTCTTCACTACCATGAAATCTGGCTGAAAGGCGGAAACAAGAACTACTTTCTCAGTCGGCTGCGCGACGCAATCCGCCAGAGCGTGGCGGGCTTGCCGATGGCATCGCTGGAAAGCATCTCCGAACGCCTGATTCTCACCCCTGCCGATGACGCATCTCTTCCCCACTTCATTGAGCGGCTGCGCCGAGTTTTCGGCCTCGCTTACATCGCCATGGCGCGCGAAGTGCCGAGTCCGCTCGAAGCTCTGGGGCCGGCGGCATGCGAAATGATGGCAGAAGCAAACCCTCGCAACTTCGCCGTGCGGGTCAAAATCGCGGACTCGGCCTACCCCGTGAATTCCATGGAACTGGAGCGCGAACTGGGACGTAGGGTGCTCGAACACCTGCGCGCGCGCGAGGCGAGCGTGGGCGTCAAGCTCAATGACCCCGAGGTGACCTGCCAGGTAGAGATTGTTCCCGGGAAGGCGCTGATCTATGCCCAGCGCGTAGAAGGCCCCGGCGGCCTGCCCGCGGTGACCAGTGGACGCGTGGTGGCGCTGCTTTCTGGCGGGTTCGACTCCTCCGTGGCGGCCTATAAAATGATGCGCCGCGGCTGCCATGTCACTTTCGCGCACTTCTTCGGCATCCCTTCGCCCTCCCACAATTCCTCCACGGGGGTGGCGGAGGACCTTGTTCGCACCCTCACGCCCTATCAATTTACCTCGCGCCTCTATCGGATTCCCTTTGACGCCGTTCAGCGGCAGATTGTGGCGGGGGCCCATGAAAGCTACCGGGTGTTGCTGTACCGCCGCATGATGGCGCGCATCGCCCGGGAAATTGCGCACGCGGAGCACGCCCTCGGCCTGGTCACCGGCGACAGCGTTTCCCAGGTGGCATCACAGACTCTGCACAACCTTAAAGCGATTGATCAGGTACTTGACCTGCCGGTGTATCGCCCCCTCGCCGGCGACGACAAAGCGGAGATCCTGCGGTTGGCGCGCCAGATCGGGACCTACAAGATCTCCTGCGAGCCTTTTGAAGATTGTTGTCCGCGTTTCATGCCGCGCTCTCCCGCAATTTTCGCCCGCCCGCAGGAGCTGGACGAGGCGGAACGCCACCTGGATATCGACGCCCTGGTTCGCCTGGGTCTGGAGGGCGCCACCTGCATCGATTACAAGTTTGAGCGGGGCGAGGTCACGGCGCGCGAAGGGTCCCCACGCCGGATCGAGCATCATCTAGCGGGAAAGAAAGTTGCCGAAGGGCAACCGGCTGCCCACGAATCAGCTTCCAACTTAGGGTGTGGTCCCCCTCCCGCCGGACAGAATTAAGACGCAGAAGGGATGCGCTCAATACCTTGCGCTCGTTCGCGCTGTTTGTCGAGGTCGTTGACGGCTCTCGCGGCGCTTTCTATAATTGCTTGCTGAACGCGGGGGCATCTTATGATGAAGAGAATTCTCGCTGCCATGATTTTGCTGTACGCCCTTCCGGGATGGCTGCCGGCACAAGAGGCAAAGCCCAGCGCGCCTCAGAGCACGGTCCAGACCCCCACCAGCCCTACGATCCTCAAGATTCCCGTTTACTTGGTCAACGTGCCATTGACAGTCACCGATAAGAAGAATCGCCTGGTCATTATGATGACCAAAGATGACTTCAACCTTTTCGAGGACGGCAAGCCACAATCCATACAGTATTTCAGCCGTGAAACGGACCTGGCCCTGCGCATTGGCCTCCTGATTGATACCAGCAATAGCATTCGGGACCGCCTGCGTTTTGAACAGCAAGCGGCCACCGATTTTCTCTCCGACACGATCCGGAGGGGAAAGGACCAGGCTTTTGTGGTAGGTTTCGATGTGGAGCCACAAATAGTTCAAGACTACACCGACAATGTCGAGCAACTCAGTAACTCCATCCGGGGTTTGCAAGCGGGAGGTGTCACCAGCCTCTACGACGCAATTTACTTTGCCTGCCGGGATAAATTGCTCTTTTTCCCGCCCCCCGAACCCTACCTGCGCCGCTTGATCATCATTATCAGTGATGGTGAAGACAACCGGAGCGAGCACACACGGGACGAAGCGCTCGCTATGGCCCAACGCGCCGAGGTAACGGTTTTCGCCATCAGCACTAATCGCACCGGGGCCGAGCAGCGCGGTGATAAGGTGCTTAAGTTCCTGGCAGAACAAACCGGCGGGCACGCGTTCTTTCCCTTCGAAGCCAGTGACTTGGGAGAGGAATTTCGAGCGATTGGACGCGATTTACGTACGCAATTCTTGCTCAGCTATACTTCCTCGAATACTGCCCGGGACGGAACTTTCCGCAATATTTCGATCCTGCCCGTCGATAAGAGCCTGCACGTGCGGGCCAAGACGGGCTATTTCGCACCCTCTCAATAGAGCGCTAACCTTGCGGCGCATAGTACCCGCGCCGGGCGTCGACCTTGGCATTTCCAACACGAACTTTAACCTCAATCTTGCGGAAGGTTCCATCAAGTTTGGTGTTGGTGGGGGTATATCCCAACCAATACTGCGTGCGGAGCTCCCGGGCTATCTGCTGAAAAGCCTCGGAGGTATCCCTCGCGTTGTTCGCTTGGATCACCCGGCCACCAGTTTCCTCGGAGAGCTTCCGCAATACCGACTCACCGCCATACCCAATCCCGCGGTGGCTGTAAAATGCCCGGTCGCTGATATCAATCGAGTAGATGATGACGTCCGATTTTTGCGCCGCCTCGAGCGCCGTTTCCAACCTGACTTTGCTACCTTGGTCTTCACCGTCCGTCAGCAGGATAAGAACCTTGCGGCCCACTTCGTTTTTGAGCAGCTCGCGCGCCGACAGGTAGACGGCATCGTACAGGTGAGTCGCCCCACCCGAATCGCCCGAGGGATAAGTTCCAGTGGTGCGGACCCCTCCTCCATTGATCTCAGTTTCGTCGATGGCGCTGCTGAGGCGTCGGAGGTCCGAAGTGAAGTCCTGGAGCAGTTCCACCTCCACGTCGAAGTGCATAACGAAGGTGAGGTCCTTTGGACGCATTACTTCACCCAGGAACGCTTCCGCTTCCGACTTCTCCACTTCCAGCACGCGGCCCTGGCTCGGACTGGTGTCCACCAAGATACCCATGGTGAGCGGGGTGTCGGCTTCACGCGCAAAATAGCGGATAACCTGCGGCTGTTGGTCTTCTTCCAAAGTAAAGTCATCCTTGGTGAGGTCGGGAATCAGCCGGCCGCTCTTTTGCCGCACCACGGCGTAGACGTTTACGACCTCCGAGGTGATCTTCAGGGTTCCGCCGGGTGGCGGAGGCGCTTGGCCATTCTGAGCACCGGCGAAGGATGCTGCCGATACCAGAATGCAGATTGAGAAGATGATATTTCGCATAATTCTCGGGTGATGTGGGAGAGATGCAGGTCCAGTGTGCATGGTTGTCCTCGGGGCGCCCTCGGCCCTTCTTCTTTGGATGCAAAACAAAGGTTGCGCGCCTGACCCGATTTCTCACTCAATTCCTATGGACGATTCCTGCCGCCCTTGCTCCGGTATTCCAGTTTACTTAGGATGTGAACCAAGAAGACGGGAAACCTTGCCTCTACCCGCTCCCCGCTGCATTCCCAGCCTCGCTTCCGTGGTCGCCCCTGGGTACGATTCCCCGTCACGACCCTTCGTGATGATCAGAATATTTTCATCACGCCTCACTTTTTCGTCGGCAACGATCACTTTCCTCTTGACAAGATAATTCGGTTACTCTAAACATGATGATTGAATACGCGCTCCGCCAGCAACGCTGGTCGGAAACTCTAAAAAGTTCGGAGGAGAATAGAATGGCAGCGAAAAAGAAAGCCAAGAAAAAGAGGTAAGCCTCTTTCGGAAATGTGAAAGGAACTCTCGGGGGTGCAGCGATGCACCCCCAAAGTTTTTTATGGGGAAACTCTTTGATCCCCTAACCGGAGCCCACCGGTGCGCTCCCCTTTCATTTTCGCCTGTATTCATGCGGTGACGATGCATCTTCTGATCCTCCGAACGCCGGGCAGAATTCATTCTTTCAATTCTTTCTCAGGTGCCGCCAGCGCCCGCGGCGCTTCATCCACAGTGGCGAGTTCGGGAATCTCCTCACCCGTTGCCGCTCCCAGCTCCTTGAACTTCCGCGCGGACACCAATACGCGGCCTTCCATCGAACCCACGGCCTTATTATAGGACTCCACAGCCCGTTCAATGGACGAGCCGAGAGTTTGGAAGTGGCCGAGGAAAGTTTTGAGGCGGTCGTAAAGCTCTCTGCCGAGTTCGCTGATCTGTTTGGCGTTCTGGGTGATTTTTTCCTGCTGCCAGAGATAAGCTGCCGAGCGCAACAGCGCGATGAGCGTCGTAGGGGTCGCCAGCACCACTTTCTTTTGCATCCCATCGTCAATGAGTTGCCGGTCCTGTTCTAATGCCGCGCTGAAGAAAGATTCTCCGGGCAGGAATAACACCACCAATTCCAGTTCCGGGCCCACTTGTTCCCAGTACTTTCGTTCAGCTAGCTGATTCATATGGCCCCGCACCAACTCCCCGTGCGTCGCCAGTGCTTTGGCTCGATCTTCTTCCGATTTCTCCGGATTGACCGCGTCGAGGAAGGCTTGCAGGGGAACCTTGGCGTCGACGGCAATGCGCCGATTGCCGGGAAGATTCACGATCATGTCCGGCCGCTGCCGCCCTGTATCCGTCGTGATGGTTTCCTGTTCCGTAAAATCACAGTGCTCCGACATGCCGGCCAGTTCCACGACCCGGCGCAAAGTTAGCTCCCCCCACCGGCCACGAGCTTTCAAGGGCGAACCCAAGGCACTCGCCAGATGCTTGGTTTCTTCCTCCAAGCGCTTATTGGCCTGAGCCAGAGTGCGCAGTTGCTCATCAAGGGTGCCATAAGCCTTTTGCCGGGCCTTTTCCATCTCTAGAATCTGGAGCTCGTATCGACCCAGAGATTCCTTGAGCGGGCTGACGAGGCCATCTATGGCTTTCTGCCGCGTCTCCAGATCGCCCTTGGCCTGCGCCTGCAAGGTTTCAAACTGACTGCGCGCCAGGGCAATGAATGCCTGGTTATTGCTCTTGAGGGCCTCGGCGGAAAGCGCCTGAAAGGTCTCCGTCAGGGTCTTTTTTGCTTCCTCCAACAGTGTCTTCTGCTCATCCAGGCTCGCCTGCGTTTCCCGCAGCTTGGTTTCCGCGGCGACGCGCAATTCGCCTTCGACCTTCAGGCGCTCTCGCAATTGATTCGAATCTCGAAGCGCGCTCCGGGCGTTTTCAAGCTCTGTTTGCGCCTTGACCTTCTGTTCGCCTTCCTCCCGGAGTTCTTGTTGAAGCCCACCGAGTTCGCGCTCGCGATCATCCAGCGAAGCTTGGAGCGCGCCGACCCGCGCGCGGACCTCCTGAAGTGTGCCTTCCGCGGCCTTCACGCGACCCTCGGCATCCACCTGGGATTTGACCAGCTCGGTCCGGGTGCGGGCAGCGGCCAGCAACCAGCCAATCGCACCGCCAAGCACTATGCCCAGCAAGATCAGCAGGATCGGGTTCATAGGGATCGCCTCATTTCGATTTTGGATGGAAGAGAGGGTTGACTATGCGGTCTCTAATCCAAAACCCAAAACCTGAAATCCAACATCAGAACCTTTCTTCGTGCGCCGGGCAAATCAGCACGTAGTCGCAATACTTACACGCAAAGCCTGGCTTGGGGGGAAACAACTGTTTTCGGATTTGCCCGGCCACTTCGCGAATCTCGCTGATTACCGCATCCAGGTCCTTGGGAGTGCGCACGGTGCGCACCGGTTCATTATTCGTGAGGCTATAAAAAGTCAGCCTCGTAGGGTTGAGTCGCATCTGGTCTCGCGCGGCCAAGGCATAGACAGTGAGCTGAAGGCTCTTGTCCGCATCTTTCTGCGACGGCGGCCGGCCGGTCTTGTAATCTACCAGCTCGACGGAATGGTCCGGGAGGGGATTAATCTGGTCGATTCGCCCTTCCAGCACCACGTCCCCCAGGTCGAGCGCAAAGTGCGCCTCGGCGGCGATAGGAAGGGTTGTGACGGTTTCGTGCCGGGTCACGAAAACGCGCAGTTGCTCAAGCCCCGCCTTCTTGTATGCCTGCTCCTGGTAATCATCCTCAAATCCCGCGCCTTTCCAGATCTGCTCGAAATGCGCCTGGAGTTGCTCGAATTTCACCGGCCCCTGCCGCCGCAGTTCGAAGTAGCGGCGCGCGCACTGGTGCATGATGTTGCCGAAAGTGAGCGCCGGCTGCGGTCCAGTCGGGATCTTCAAATAATGGCTGAACATGAATTTCTGCGGGCAGGTGTCGTACGTCTCGATGGCTGAGGCGCTGAGCTGAAGCTTTTCCTCCGACTTGATCGCCGCTGTGCGGCTGGCCCACGTAGCAATCGGTGGATAGATTCCCGGCGCGCCCAGATCGCCGCCAAACAAGCTGCCCTGGGGTTTGGGGGCAGGGGGGCGATCGCGCGGCACCGGCTGCGCCTGCGGCGGATCAGCAGTTTCCGGCGGAGCTTCAGGAACTTGAATACGTTCGAGATCGCGCGCTTCAACCGCGGGGTTGGAGGTGAGATCGCTGATGAAAACCGAGGGCTTCTTCCCCGGCTTCGCGACGCTGGAAACATACAGCCGGTCTTCCGCGCGCGTCAGCCCCACATAAAGCAGCCGCCGTTCTTCTTGTTCGTGAATGTTGGCGGGCGGCGGCGGACCCTTCCGCAGGGCTTCGGGAAACTCGATAACGGGTTTCTGCTCGCTGTGGGGAAAGCGCCGTGGTGCGACGCTGAGGATGAACACCACGGGAAATTCCAGGCCCTTGGCGGCGTGAACGGACATCATTTGCGCGGCATGCGCGCTATTTTCGGGTTCGGGTGCCTCGATTTGACCACCGGCCTCGCGAAAATACGCAAAGTACTCCAGAAAGGCATCGAGCTTCCAGGATTCACTTTTGCCTTCCCACTTTTCCAGAAATTTCCGGAAGGAATCTACATACGAGCCGTCGGGGTCCTGCGGCAGGAAGGTCAGCTCCAACCGGCCGATCAACCGTTGGAGCACAGCCAGCACCGGGGCGTGCTCGGCATACCTATGTAATTCGCCCAACAGGCGCTTCAGTTCCGGCCAGCCGGTGGCCTCCAGCAGGCTCGCGTCTCCAGACTTTTCCCAGGATTCCAGAACGTCATAGAGCGAGCAGCGGTCGCGTAACGCCTGTTTGCGGGCTTCCAGGGCCAACTCCTCTGCGAAACTCCATCGCGGCGTAAGCAATACACGCGTGAGACTAACGTTATCGTGCGCGGAGTGGATGACATTCAGGTATGCCACCAGGTCGCGCAGGATGATGGTGGATAGAATCGACAGGCCGCGTATGGCGAAGGGGATTTTCCGCCGGCGAAATTGTTCGACCAACGGGTCTCGGTAGCCATGCGCACGGTAAAGCACGGCGATATCACCCGGCGGCGTTCCGTGGTGGGTGAGCCGCGCCACCTCGTCGGCAATCCAAACCGATTCGCTCAGGAAGTCATGGGATTGCAGCAGGTAAACCGGCGCGCCCTCTTCCCGATTCGTCCGGAGCCGGGGCTTCGCCTCGTAACGGTCGTTCCTCGCAATCAGCACTTCCGCCGCGCGAAGGATACGCTTTGTAGAACGGAAATTAGTGTCCAGAAAAACGGTCTCGTGCCCCGGAAAGGCCTGGTCAAACATCTTGAAAGCCCCGTGCGACGCGCCCCGAAACCGGTAAATGGCCTGGTCATCGTCACCGACGGCAGTGATGTTGTCTGGCCGCTTTACGAGGCGCTTCAGCAGTTCCACCTGAGCGTAATTGGTGTCCTGGAATTCATCGACCAGCACATGGCGAAAAAGCTGACGATAGGATTCCAGAACCTCTGGCTCGCGGTCGAAAAGACGAACTGTTTCCGGAATCAGGCTGCCCAGACTCGAACAACCGGCTTCCTCAATTAGCTTCCGGCTATTGCGGAAGACGCGCGCGAGCTCCTGCTTCTTTTGGATTTCCTGGTACATCACCGTGCGCTCAGCGGCGTCCAGAGACGGCGCAATCTCCAGGAAGTCCTTCTCCATGGCTTCCGAGTATCGCTCGAAATCCGCCGGCTCGATTAACTCATCCTGGCATCGCGAGAAGAAATCGTTGAGCGAATGAAGAAACGCGCCTGGCTCGGCGAGCTTTTGGTAAAACTGGAGTCCGAGGCTTTCCATCCTCTGACGGAGGAAGATCCAAACATCGACTTTGTCGAGCAGCGTGCGCTCGAAATGACGCTTCCGCAGCACCTCATAACAGAAAGCATGAAAGGTGGAAATGTGGGGAAGGGTCTCGATTTCCGGCAGAGCCTCGCGCACGCGGCGTTGCATTTCCCGCGCCGCCTTTTCGGTAAAAGTCAGCGCCAGGATGTTTTCCGGCTGAATCCCGGGGCCGGAATTTTCCTCCGTGTGGTGTGCAGGAGTCTTGAAATCCGGGAGCAATGCCGGTTCTTCGGCGGCGACTCCCGCGCCCGTTAAAAGATGCACGATTCGTTGGGTGATAACGCGCGTCTTGCCGCTGCCCGGCCCGGCAATAATCAGGAGCGGGCCTTCGCCATGCTCGACGGCTTTCAGTTGTTCGGGGTTCAGCTTGAACGCTGATCTCATCGGGCCATTATTTCGCGAAGCGCCGCAGGGAAGCAAGCGAAGGAACACCCAAATCCGCACGTAAGAGAGGGAGCGGCGGCGGGGGTGCGGTTTTCTGGCCGCAACTGGGCCGGGGGGTTGGTTTGAGCAAGGAGGATAGGGACGCCGGTAGGCTCGGGAGTCGAAGTG
>JBEKLF010000219.1:0-22272 GCA_050010335.1 Terriglobia bacterium | reverse complement strand
GCGTCATCCACGCGATTGGTGGTATCCGCAGTTCGCCAGAGAAACTGAGGGGCTGCATTCTGCAATCAGACCTCCCTCTTTATTTGCCTTAATCATTGCATTATTTAATGTGAGCCCAATAAATGATTGAAAATCACTAATCACCAACCGCTAAATCACAACTTTTGACTCCTTGCTCCTGACTCCTCTCGCTAACCGGTCTTCAAGAGTTCCCTCGCCGCAGTGTATCCGCTTTGCACGGCGCCCTCAATGGTGGCAGGTAGACCCGTGGCGGTCCAATCGCCGGCCAGATAGAGCCCCCGGACGGGGGTGCGTGCAGGCGGCCGAATCGATTCAGCTTGCGGGTTCGGGGAAAAGGTTGCGAAGCGCTCTTTGATGACGAGCGAGTGCAGTAGTTTTGCCTTACGGACCGCCGGCAACATTTCGCCTAGCTCTCGCAGCGCGATGGCCAGCAGTTCTTCCTTCGACCGGCTGAGGTGCTCGTGCGCGCCGCTCAGGACCAGCGAGACATAGTGGTCACTCGCGCCCAGAATGCGGCTTTTGTTGAAAAGCCATTGGATGATCGTCCCTCGCAAGCCCGCAAACTCGAGATCGGTAATGGGCGCGTCAAACCACAGGTTGATGGAGATGATGGGCGCGGGGCGAAGCGCCATGGCGGCGGCAAAGAACGGCTCGGTGCGCAGCAAATCGCCGGGAAGCATCACGGCGAGATGATGCCACGGCACGGCGGAAATCACGGAAGCGCCTTCGATTTTCTCGCCGCCAGCCAGTTCGATACCTCGGCAGGCGCCATCAACAATCTGCGTCTGCTTTATGCCGCAGCCGGTTTGCACGCGGCCGCCGCGCGCTTCGATGAAAGCCGCGGCCGCAGCCGTATAACACTCGCTCAATCCGACGCGCGCGATACCCAGCCGCGAGTCGGCAGCAGAGGAAAAAAGCGCTAACCGCAAGACGCGCTCAAAGAGTTGCGCAGAGGCGATGCGCGGGTCCTCATTCATCGCCGCGATACAGAGCAAGTCCCAGAAATTGCGCTGAAGGCCTTCCGATTGTCCCCGCCGGCCGAGCCACTCCGTGACGCTCTCGCCAGCCGAGGGGGCGGAGTTCTGGCCGGCAACGCGTATGTCCCTCCCCAAACGCAGAACTTCCAGCTTCTGTTTGAAAGAAAAGCTCGCCGAACGCAGCACCCCCAGAAGCAGATGCCAGGGCGAAGGCCAGTCCGGGCAATCCAGGCGCGTGAGACGGCCGTCCCGGTCCAGAAAGGACACAGCGAGCCGGGGCTGAAATTGCAGGCGGTCGAGAGTTCCAAGAGTCTTGAGGAAGCGGACCGTCGAGTGGTAGCAGCCTATGAAGAGGTGCTGGCCGTTGTCCACAACCGACCCGGTAGTGGGATCACGAAAGGAGCGAGCCCGCCCGCCGAGATAGGGCTTCTGCTCGAGCAAGCAAACCCGCTTGCCTGCTTCGGCCAGCGCCACACCCGCCGTGAGGCCAGCGAAACCACCACCGATAATGATGACCTCATCTGACATAGTTGGAATCAGAAGTCAGAAGTCAGAAGTCAGGAGTCAGGAGCGAATTGGCGATTGAGCGATTGGTGATTTGCGATTTTCAATCACCCGATCACCCATCACTCAATCGCAAATCTATTGGCACCGGACTTCGGGCCTCGGACTTCGGACCTTCATTTCTGCCACTCCCAGCCGAGATAGACCGTGAGTGCTGTCCAGAGCTTTAGCGGGCGCGGAATGCGCACGCGCTTGCCGTAGACGTTGTAGGCACGCTTTTGGATGCGCTTCAAAATGCCCCAATAAATCGACGCCATGATTTCCGCGGCGGTCATCGATCGCCGATCTTCGGGCGGAAGCATCTGGCGGGCCAGATCAAAGTAATGCCGAGCGCGGTCGCATTCGAACTGCATCAACTCGATGAAGGGATCGTTATAAGCGCCCGCCAACAATTCGCCGGAGCGGACGCCGAAGCGGTCCAAATCCTCTTGGGGAATATAGATGCGGCCGCGCTGAGCGTCCCGCTGAATGTCGCGAAGAATATTGACAAGCTGCAACGCCGTTCCCAGGTTCACCGCGTAATCCCGCGTGCGGGGGTTTTGATAACCAAAGATCTCGATGCAAATAAGCCCGATGGTCGAGGCCACGCGATAACAATACAGGGATAACTCTTCAAAGGTCGCGTAGCGCGTTGGGGCCAAATCCATTTCCAGGCCCAGAATCAGATCCTCGAAAGGTTTGCGAGGAATTCTGAATCGCTTGATGGCTTCCGCCAAAGCGCGCAACTCCGGCTCGTCAAGGCGGCTCGAATCGTCCGCGTAGCACGCATCCAGCACCTCGCGATAGCGCGCGAGTGCGGCGGCGGCCTCCGCCGGGTTAAGGCCGCTGTCGACGACATCATCACCGCGCCGCGCGAAGGCATAGACAGCTTCGATGGCGAGACGCTTTTCGGGAGGCAAAAAAACAAAAGCGTAGTAGAAGTTGGTGGCGCGCGCGTTGGTGAAATGGGTGTTTCTTGAGGACACGTTCATGATGGGATGGTAACCGTTGGAGCATGCGCGACGCTCGCGCTCAGTGGAGCCCGGCGGGCGCGCCAGTAAAGGCGCAGGAAATCCCACTTGCCGAGCGAAGGCCGCCGATGAAAGACATCATACGAAACAGCTTCGATTTTTGCGAGAATCTCCGTCCCGCCCAGCCATGTCAGGCGCAATTGCGTGCGTAGTTTGGGCTGCACTTCCTCCGGCAGTCCTCTTCCCCGTTCGAAAAGCTCGCGGGTGCGGGCGATTTCAAAAGCCAGCAGTTCCTTCCACCCGTTGTCGCGGCGCCCCGCGCGCAAATCCTCGAGTGTGTAGTGGAAGCGAACCATGTCTTCCTGGGGCAAATAAACCCGGCCACGGGAAAAGTCAATGGCAACGTCTTGCCAGAAGTTGGTAAGTTGCAGCCCCGTGCAGATGTTGTCCGAAAGCTCAAAAAGGTGTGAGTCGTGATAGCCGAACAGCTCCAGCACCAAGCGCCCGACGGGGTTCGCAGAACATTTGCAGTAAGCCAGAACCGAGTCAAAATCCGGATGGCGATTCACCACCACGTCCGATTCAAACGCGCGCAGCAGGTTCTCAAAGTTCTCACGCGAAAGGCGGAATCGCTCCGCGCTGGCGCGCAATGCGAGGAAAACCGGGTGATCGATTTTTCCCGCGTAGCTGGCCACGAGCTGGGCGCGCCACGCGGCCAGCTTTTCCAGACGGTTCTCGACGCCCGGCTCGTCCGCTACGTCGTCGGCGTAACGGGCAAATGCATACACCGCGGCCAGCGCGTCGCGCTTGTCGCGGGGGACAAGATACGAAGCAGTAGGAAAATTCTCGTAATGCCGGCTCGCCAGCCGGCGGCACTCAGCGTAGGCTGCTCGCAGCTTGGCTTCATAGGCAGACATAAATCGGAACCCAGTTGTCATTATAGGTCTTCCCACGCACGTCGTGAAACCCGATTATGGAAAAGTGCGCGCTGAACCTGTTGACGTCACCCCCGTCGCAGAGGGAAGACCCGCAAGGGAAATCGGCAATGCCATCTAAGGTGCCTCGGCATCATGTCAGGCCCGGCGCAAATTGGTCCGCCGCGGCGGCTTCCGGAGGGATTGGTGGCGACAATGGAGTGTATACTCCAACACACCCATAGGCCAGAATGGATGTCGCATTTGAGGCCGGTGGCCCCGGCGCCAGCGTCGATGGGAGAGTGTTTTCGATGATTTGGTACTTCACTTTTTTCTTCCTGTCGGGTTTTTGCGGGATCCTCTACGAGCTCGTTTGACTGCGGCTTTCGATGGCGCAGTTTGGGGTTACGACCGCGCTCGTCTCCATCTTCCTGTCGGTGTTTATGGCAGGGCTGGGGACTGGATCCTGGGCCGCAGGCGCATGGGTTAGAAGGCACGGCGGTCAGGCTAAATCACCGCCTCTCCGCCTTTACGCGCTTGCCGAGTTTCTCATTGGCGCGGCTGCTTTGCTCGTCCCCATGGAATTAGCCTGGGGCCATCACCTCCTTGCGTGGTTGGCGGAACGGGCACCGATTGCCTCGGGAACATATTATCTGGTCTCAGGAACGTGGCTCGCGCTGACTCTGATTCTGTGGTGTGCTTGCATGGGCGCCACGATTCCACTGGCCATGTTTGCGATTCGCAGAGATCGGCGATACGAAACACGCCGGTCATTCAGTTTTCTCTACCTCGCCAATGTATTGGGTGCATCAGTTGGCTCCGCAGTACCGCTGCTCCTTATCGAATTGGTCGGCTTCCACGGCACCCTCCGCGCCGGAGCGTTCATCAACGTGACGATCGCGTTATCTGCGGTCCTGCTATCGATTGCTCCCTCCTCCGGGAATGCAAAGGTGATGGCGCAGCCCGCTGAGGCACGAGGGGCCGGGGCCAAGGCAGGTCAATGGTTGCTGGCACTGTTGTTCACCACGGGGCTCACGACGATGGGCATGGAGGTCATTTGGATTCGACTTTTCACTCCCTACGTTGGGCCCCAGGTCTACTCCTTTGCCATGATCTTGGGGACCTATCTTGTGTGCACATTCTCCGGCTCGCAGGCGTACCGGCTTTGGAGCCGGTGGTTTGATCGGGAAAGCAGGCTGGCGTGGATCTCGTTGGCCATGCTTGGGCTCCTTCCGCTGATCACCGCCGATGTGCGGGTCGCCATGTCGGCCTTGATCCGCGTCGTGCTGGGAGTCGGGCCGTTTTCCGCCGTCGTTGGATTCCTCACGCCCATGCTGGTCGATCGTTGGGCGGGAGGAGACCCGAACCGTGCCGGGCGTGCGTACGCAGTGAACGTGCTGGGCTGCATCGTGGGGCCGCTAATTTCGGGCTTCGTCTTCCTCCCGCTCACGGGAGAGCACGTTTCCATGCTGTTGTTCGCATTGCCGTGGCTCGCCATGGCAGCACGCCCGCGCAGTTTGAATAAACTCCAACTCGCCGCAGCTTATGGGCTTGTCATTGCCTCGCTCGCAGTCTTCGCCCTGACCCGGGATTACGAGACGCAATTCCCCCAGCGCAAAGTCCTGCGTGACAGCACCGCCACCGTGATTGCCGCAGGGACGGGAATGGAGAAGCAACTGCTGGTGAACGGCTATGGAATGACAATTCTGACTCCCATCACCAAGATGATGGCGCACTTTCCTCTCGCCTCGCTGGACCATCCTCCTCGCAGCGTTCTAATCATCTGCTTCGGGATGGGAACGACCTTCCGCTCCGCAATTTCCTGGGGAATCTCCACGACGGCCGTGGAGTTGATTCCCAGCGTGCCGAAACTGTTCACTTTCTATCATCCCGACGGCGCAAAGGTGCTGGCTTCGGCTTGGGCACATGTTGTGATCGATGACGGACGGCGTTACCTCGAGCGGTCGACCGCGCAATACGATCTGATTACCATCGACCCTCCTCCGCCCGTCAACGCGGCGGGGTCGAGCCTTCTGTATTCTCTCGACTTTTACAAACTGATCAAGCTCCACCTTAATCCGGGAGGCATTCTGGAGCAATGGTTGCCAGGGGGAGATGAGGTGGCACAATCCTCCATTTCGCAAGCCGTTCGAGATTCGTTCCCCTATGTCCGGGTTTTCGGCTCGGTTGAGGAGTGGGGTTGGCACTACTTGGCGAGCAGTCGCCCGATTCCTCAGCGCACGGCGGCGGAGCTCTTGGCGCGGATGCCGTCCCGAGCGATCGCCGACATGATGGAATGGGGGCCTGGCAAAAATCCGGAAGAGCAGCTCAATATGATGCTCTCGCGGGAGATTAGCATCGACCAACTGATTGCCCCTTCTCCCTCCTCTCCCGCCCTTAGCGACGACCGGCCGACGAACGAGTATTACCGCGTGCGCTCGTCTCCTTATTATTGAGCGCGCTAATCTGAACGTAGCGCCGCCCTTTAGGTCGGCACGTGCCGGGCTGATGCCCGGCGCTACACTTGAAATCAGGACAGCACCGGTTTGTGGTGTGATTTGAAATATCCTAATATGAGTAGTCATGGCCAATAAATCTCGCTCCCGACGTCCCGACGTAAAGGAACCCAAGGTGAATCTCCCCTTGCCGCCTGAGCTGCCGCCGGCGACCCCGGACGGACCCGCATTGAACAGTCCCGACCTCTATATCAACCGCGAGCTGAGCCTGCTGGAGTTCCAAGGCCGGGTTCTGGAAGAAGCCGCGGATCCGGACAACCCCCTGCTCGAGCGGGTTAAGTTTCTCGCTATTCTCGGGTCGAACCTGGACGAATTCTTTATGGTTCGCGTCGCGGGACTGATGAAGCAGGTCGCCAGCGGGAGGGCAGACGTCGGGCACGACGGACGGCCTGCGGGGGTGCAGCTTCAACTCATTCGCGAGAAGGTGCGCCAGATTGCCGGGCAAGCCCATGACCTTTGGCGGCAGGAAATTCAGCCGGGCTTGGAGCAGCAGGCGATCAGCGTTGTTGATGCGTCCTCCCTCGCGGCGGACGAACGCGCCACCCTCGATGCCTATTTTCGCGAGCACATCTTTCCCGTTCTCACACCCCTGGCTTTTGATCCTGGGCGCCCCTTCCCTCACATTTCGAATCTCAGCCTGAACCTGGCGGTGGTGGTGCGCGACAAAAAAGGCGATGAACACTTTGCTCGCGTCAAGGTGCCCGACACCCTGCCCCAGTTGGTCCCGGTAAAGGGTGCCCTCGGGGATCCCCCGGCGTCCCCGTCGGCGGCGAAGGCTTTCAAGTTTGTCTGGCTCGAGCAGTTGATCGCCACCAACCTGGGCCTGCTCTTCCCCGGCATGGATATTGTGGAATCCTCCCCGTTTCGCGTGACGCGCGACGCCGAAGTCGCCGTCCAGGAACTGGAGAGTGACGATCTGCTGGAGACCATCGAGGAAGCCATGCGGGAGCGCCGCTTCCTGGCCGTCGTGCGGATGCAAGTCGCCAGGGACATGCCGGAGAAAATCCTTTCCATACTGACCAACCAGATTGAGATTCATCCCCAGGATGTTTACCGCATCGACGGACCACTCGGTTTCAGCAGACTGATGGAGCTCTACTCCCTCGACCGGCCGGACCTGAAGGACAAACCCTTTGTGCCGATGACGCCCGCCAGCCTCGGCGCGGACTGCGAAGAGGATCTTTTCAGCCTGATTCGCCAGGAAGATTTCCTGTTGCACCACCCATACGATTCCTTCTTGCCGGTGGTGGAGTTTCTGCGCCAGGCGGCGCGCGACCCCAACGTGCTCGCCATCAAGATGACTCTCTACCGGGTGGGGAGAAACTCCCCCATTGTCGCTGCCCTGCTGGACGCCGTCGAGGACGGCAAACAAGTGGCCGTACTCATGGAATTGAAAGCCCGGTTCGACGAGGAAAGCAATATCGAGTGGGCCCGGACCCTGGAAGACGCGGGAGTGCACGTGGTCTACGGACTTGTGGGCATGAAGGTCCACAGCAAAATCGCCCTGGTGGTGCGTCGCGAAGGCGATGCCATCCGTCGCTATGTACATTTGGGAACTGGCAATTACAATCCCGTAACCGCGCGCCTCTACACCGATCTGGGCTTGCTGACCAGCAATGAGCAGATCGCCGCCGATGCCACGCACTTTTTCAACGCGCTGACCGGCTACTCTGCGCGGCAGGAGCCCCAGAAACTTCTGGTCGCGCCGGTCAATATGCGCGAGAGGCTGCAGGCCTTGATCCGCCGCGAAATCGGGCACCAGAATAACGGGCGGCTGATTTTCAAGATGAATGCGCTCGAAGATCCGCCGATGATTCGCCTGCTCTATCAGGCATCCCAGGCCGGGGTCAAAGTGGATCTGCTGGTGCGGGGCATTTGTTGCTTGCGCCCCGCCGTCCCCGGAATCAGTGAGAACATCCGTGTGACCAGCATCGTGGGGCGCTTCCTCGAACATAGCCGAATTTATTACTTTCAAAACGGCGGAGCCGAAGAAGTTTATCTGGGCAGCGCGGACTTGATGCGCCGCAACTTGAGCCACCGCGTCGAGATTATCTTCCCCGTTGATAAATCCGGGCTGGTCCGGCAACTGAAAGAGGTTCTGGAAGTGTATCTTGCCGACCGCGCCAAGGCGCGCTATATGCAACCTGACGGCACTTATCGGCGTCACCCTGATCAAAAGGCCCCCTTGGCCTCCAATTCCCAATCGTCGTTCCTGGGGCCGGGTCCCGAGGAGGATCAGGGCCATTCGACTGCCACCTTCGTCTGATGGCCACGGTCTTGTTCGTATCTCCCTCCCGAGCGCCCGTAGGGGCGGTTTCGCCAGAAAACGCGCCTAATCGTGGCCCAGGGCGGGCCCGGTTGGGCCGACAGAATGTGGCCCCCAGGGTCGGAACCTGCGAAAAAGTGTCGGGAAGAGCAAGAACATCTCATGCAGAGGCGCAAAGTCCCAGAGGGCGCAAAGAGAACAAGGCCTTTGTTCTTTGCCAGTCTTTGCACCTTGGTATCTTTGGGTGAGATTGTTTATTCTTCACACCTTCGACAGCCGTGGGGAGACGGCATTTGTGAATGCTTGAGCCCGCGTCAACGGGCGACAGATTCGCTTGCCGTGGTGGATTATTCCTGTCGTCCCTGCCCTGTCTCTATTCTTTTATTCGTCCCGTGGCTGTCGCCATGGGCCACATTCTGCCGCCGCTAGGCGGCTTTGGTTCCCCCACAATTCGCCTTCTGGCTCATGCGGTCCGATTCATGGACTCCGATCGACTCCCTCAGGCTTCGCAAGTCGGAGACTCCGATGGAGTCCATCGGACTCGTAAAATCGCAGAGGGTAGTCAAACCAGTCCGGCACGACTTCGAGGATTTCCCCCGGTTCGCAAACCGCCCCTGCATCACGCGTGGCGATCCTGAGGTTCAAAGGGCCGACCTACCCCAGCCCAGGCCCATAATGTGCTGCGGTGCCGAAGCTTGTTCCCCCGGCGCCGCTTACTTAAGTACTCTTTCTTTTAAGCCAAGCAAGATTAGAATCTCTTTAGTTCTCCAATGGACCAAGAAGAGCGGCGGAGTCTTCCGCGTGACGTGCCGACCCGTAGCAGTCTAAATCGGCGCGGTTAATCTCTGGGTTCGTGGAGTTTCGGGAAAGACCTACTCGGGCCCTGGTTCACAACACCGGGCCTAGGAGCCTTGCGGCGGCGGTGGCTCGCACCGTCATTGCCCGACTCGGCAAAGCGAGGGGCAGATGGCATGGTTTGATGGAATCGTCATCGCATCAATTGATTTGATGGGTATAACGGCAATCATCTTCGTAGCCGCAATGGTCGAGGCCGGCCTTATCCTGGTCTCTTCTACGGCGCTATTCTTCTTCTATTTAGTGGTTACGGTCCAAAGAATTCTGCACCGCAAGCGTTAGTCCGGGTACATCCGCATATGGGGGCTCCAGAGCGGTAGGATAGCGTTTTGTCTGGAAACCTTTAATTCCCCAGGGTGTATCATGAGCCGAGGAAAGTGAATGCTCAGATGGAATCTTCTACTCATGGGAGAGAAACAATGAAAATCTATTACGTCGTCATTGGAATGGCTGTGGTTTTGATTGCGCTTCTCGGTGGCTTTGCTGCCTTCCAAGATAGCCAATTAACTGACGAAAGAGCACGCAATGCCGAACTCCAGAAGAAGGTTGAATCGCTTGAGCAAGAGGTAACGGCACTGAAGGAAACCGCTGATAGATACTTCCAGAGGGGAGTTGACCTGCAATACGCGGGGAACTTTCAGGAGGCAAAAGCGGCTTTCGAGGCAGTCATTACCAAGTTCCCCGCAAGCAATCTAGTGGGGAAAGCCCAGGAGCGGCTCATATTTGTCAACGCGGCGATTGCACATAAAGAAAGGCCGGGAGCAGGAGGAACAGGAAAAACCGACAAAGGAACAAGGTGAGTCGATTGAATGCAGTCTCTTCATTCTCTCGCATCCCGGAAGGGCATCAGGACAGTGAGCGAGCAGCTTGGAATTGCCAGTCCGGTGCCGTACAGCGTGTCCGTGTTCCTGGAGGCCGCTCGGATAGAGAGTGTACGTTTACATCTTCATCGTCTCCTCAATAACCTTAAGTGCCGGTTTCTTGAGGGACCTTTCGAGATGTCATAGGGAGCTATTAGGAAGGACCCTAGCCCACTGATTTTAGTAGAATGGCGGAGGGAGAGGGATTCGAACCCCCGAGCCCCTTTCGGGGCTAACGGTTTTCAAGACCGCCGGTTTCAACCACTCACCCATCCCTCCGTTGTTTATAATCAACTACTTAAGATGATTCCGCGTTCCTGCTGCTGCCCATTTGCTGCCCAAAACTTTCTTCTCTAGCCGCTTCATCGCATCCACGCTCGCCGCAGGTAACGCTTTTATGTAATACGCCTGTGTCACGGCCACGCTGCTATGTCTAAGTATGGCTTGAATGGTTATGTCCTGTATTCCTAGCTCGTGCAAATTGGTTGCGAGCCCTCTGCGGAAACTGTGCCAGCCGTGCCAGCCGACCCCGCTGCCTTCAAGCGCCGGTCGGATGCGCTTCGTGCCGAGGGTGGCCAGATCGAACGGACGTTGGTAAGGCCCCTCGAACACGAATGTTGTGCCGGGATTTCGCTCGCGATGTGAGCTTAGTGCGCTGGCGACGATCGGCAGCAAAGGAACCGGTGCGGAGCGTGCCTGCGTCTTGGTTTCTCCTTCGTACCAGCGCCAATACGTGCGACTCACATTGATTTGATGTTCTAGGATGGCATCCCAGCGCAATCCACGAAGCTCGCTCAGAGATAACCCCGTGAACGCAGCAACCGTTACAGCGGTGCGCAGGGTGTCATCCTGAAGCGCGGAGATAATCTTTTCGATTTCCGGAAGCGAATAAGCATACGTCGGTTCGCTCGGGCGACCTTTCGGTACAGCGGTGCCTTGGATTGGGTTCACGCCGTCGAACACGCCGGTGCGTTTTGCGAACGAGAAAACGCCACTCATAAAGCTCTTGATGTGGATCAAACTTCGGTGCGACAGCTCCGTAGTGTTTGCAATCGCATCGAGGAGTCTTTGACCGTCTACGGTGCGAAAGTCGCTCAAATGAATCGCGGCGACATGCTGCTTAACATGGTCCTCGAAGATGTCGGTATAGCCTTTGAGTGTGGATGGCCGCTTATGTTCACGGACGTGGGATAAGTAGCTCGATTCGATGAACTGCTGTAAGGTTTGCGCGGACTCCGGTTGAAGGCGGCCCGTGTTAAGCGGATACAGGATGCCCGCGACCAGCGGACGTAACGATTTCACAGTCCGGTATTCATCGCAAACCGGCGCGATCTTCTTGCACACGCGCCTGCGCACGACCTTGCCTTCTCTAGTTTCGTCGCGCCAATACCGGAGAAGCCAACTCTTTCCTCGACGGATGATTTGACCGTTCTGCATTTGTTGTGCTCGATTGCGCGCGGAGCCACGCTAGCATATCAATCCGGCTGAAACGAATGAACCGTGCGATGCGAAGGCAAGAGATCGAACTTCGTCCTGGCAATACCTAAGGTACCAGCTTCCGTTTCGGCGAAAGACTTGTCCTCGTTGCATTGGTTTCCTGGTCGGCCCCCGCAGTAAGCCATTTTATCACAGCGTTCCAATCGAATCGAATGTAACGACCGAGGCGCAAGCATGGCATCGGATTGCGGCAGCGGGCGCGGGTCTTTTCATAAACCCAGGATTCTGGAACCTTGAGCCGCACGGCGACTTCTTCGGGCGTGAGTATGTCTTCGGGTCTGAGGGTGGGGCTTATGTGGACAAAGTAACGCGTTACACGGTCGGTCACATCATTGAAGTCTACTTTGGCCACCGGCCATTCCTGCGCGTTTCAGGAGTAGGCTTAGGACTCTCATGGGTAAGGATTGTAATCCAAAACGCCGTCAACGAATCGATATCTCGCTGCCGGTCTCGGATCGGCGTCAATTCGGGCGGTGGCTCTGCCGCTCGCGCTTTGATCGAGTTTCGGCTCCGTCTTTGAAGCCGCGCGCATATTCGGCTTCGCGGCCGCCGTTGGGCAGAAGCCCTTCCACGGCCCGCCACACTTTCTGGGCGGCGGCGCGCTGACCCGCGCCCTTGACGGAGGCCGCAACCGCAGCCGCCTTTCTCGCCGCCGTCGCAATGCCCTTCGCGTGTCCCTCGTTTGCCCGGCTGTCGCCATGGGCCTTGATCCTACCCTCCAGACGGTGGGCAGTCCCTTTGTCGATGAAGCCGGAATCCAGAAGGAATGTGGCGATTTCGTGGGGGGAGAGGATGGTTGCGGTCATGGTTCACCTCGGGGTTGGTTAAAACGGACGTGGTGCTTTGGCTTTACGCGGACGCTTGGTGTAATGGAAACGGGGCTCTGTCATCTCGCGTGCGATCAAGCGCCAGAGCGTTCGCAGCTTTGACGGCAGGTTGGAGGCCGTCAGGAGCCAGCCAACCTGCCGGAATAGTGATAGGATTCCCTGCTTGATGGCTTGGTATTTGCGGGGAAGTGGTTTCCGGCGCCCTGGTTGTCCCGCGACACCAGGGCGGCTTATCGTTCCCGCTCTCGGTCCCGTTGTCGTTTACGCTCAAGCTCGAGCTGCCTGTTGCGCTCGTCTTCGTTTTCCTTGAGGCGTTTCTGTTCCTTGGCTTTTCGTTCCTCGTCTTGCTGCTTTATGAGGGCATCCAGATCGGGGGCGCTTTTGCGGGTCCTGGGTCTGTACGGCCTTTCTGTTTTCGGCTGTTGGACCTGTTCTTGTTTTTGGACCTGTTCTTGTTTCTGGGTCGGGCCGCGTTCGAGTTCGCGAAGCTGTTTGCGTGCTTCAGTCGATTGAGTCTGCCAATATACGACCTTGGAGCGTTCCTTAACGGCTTCCTCGCTATTGAGGCGCCCGGTGATGAGTTCCGACTGTTTGGCGATGCGCTCGCCGGTCAAAGCGAGATAGTCAGTGCCCTCGATGTGCTTTCGAAGTTCGAGGGACCGACGCTTTATGGGGTCATTCTCCTCGGCAATCTGCTTGGTGTATGCCTCGCGGTCGCGGATGAAAGCGGCGTATTCGGCCATAGCTGATTTGGCGAGGGAACCATAGGGATCGTTCATGTCGTAATGGGCCGCGAGGGCGGTGCCATAACGCATACCGGCTTCACGAAAGTAACCCTGCTGCTGGGCGCTCGTGCGCTGCTCGGCTTGCTTGAGTTGTTCTTTTTGCTGCTGCGCGATTCGAAGTTGTTCGGCAGTGTGTTTGTCGAATTCGGCTTTGCGGTTTAGCTCTTGTTGCCGCGTGTATTCGCGCCGCATCTCTTCGGCTTGGGCGGATTGGCGCTGCGCGTTATCCCAGGCGAGCTGTTCGACGCGCTTGTTAAATTCCGCGAGCCTTTGCTGGCGGTCGGCTTCAGCTCTATGGTCCAGTTCCTTGCGGGTTTTTTCGTCGTCGGCGATATTCTTGAGGCGGTCGGCTTCGTCCTTTGCGGCATGTTCCTGGCGAGCGCGTTCGTCGTCGTGAGCTTTCCTTTGCCGCTCGGCCTCTTGTTGCGCTGCGAGTTCCTGCTGTTTGGAAAGATCGTCAGGCATAAAGTCCGCCTTTCCGCCGGGGGAAGCCGACGGTGGAGTGCTTCCAGCATAGTACGGAGCATCTTGAGGTTGCAACGGCTGCGCGGGGACTGGCGGCGCCGGGGTGGGGGGCCATTGCCCTTCGGGCTTTTCCCAGAAATCCTTCGCTGCGCGGACGGTCTTCTGGGTTTGCTCCATCCGTTCGGCCACGAGCTGCTTCTTGAGTTCGGCCAGACGCTTTTCAGACGCGGCGAGTTCGTTTTGTAGATCAGCCATATTGTCGTTCGCGGCTTTGGTGTCCCGGTTCCTCTGCGCGCGGTCGGACGTGGCGCCATGCTGTTCCATCTCCTTGGCGGCAGGGCCGACATGGGTGGTCGGCTCACGGTCGATTCCCTGATCCACTAGGCTCCGGTGATCGATGCGTTCCTCAAACCCCTCGCGTTCGAGAATTCGATTCGCGTGGTCAGCCCAGGCCTTCCTCCACCCCCGAAGTTCATCCTTGTCGTTCCAGTCGCGCTCTTTGAGGCCAAAGCCATCACCCGTGATCTCGCGGGTGGTCAGCGCGATGTGGGCGTGGACGTTGCGGATGTCGCCGGTGCGGCCCGGCAAGTGGATGGCGATGTCGGCGATCATGCCTTTATCGACCCACTGCTCCTGGACGAAACCGCGAAGCAGTTCGATGTTGAGGTCGAGGCTGAGTTCGTGCGGAAGGGCGATGTCGAGGGCGCGGGCGAGCTGGCTGTCCTTGCGCTTTTCGGCCTTCTCGACGGCGTTCCAGAGCTGGGCGCGATCGCGCATCCAGTCGGGAGCGTTGGCGGGCGCGAGAATATCGGTATACACGACGCCGTAATGCCGCCGGAAGTCGAAATTCCTGCCGAGGCGCTTATCGACTATGCGTTCTCCCGCGCGGTAGGCTGCCGAGGCAACGGCGCTCTGGCCTCTGCTTCGTTGTATGATCTTGGCGGCAAAGTGGTATTGCGCCATGCAATCACCGGGAGCCGTGCAAGCACCAAAAGTGCTCGTTCTGATCCAGCGTGGACACGCTGGCCGTCGGTGTCGGGGGGCGGAACCACGCTGGCCGTCGGTGTCGGGGGGCGGAACCCCTGACGCTGGAGGTCTCGGAGGAGCAAGGCTCCTCTGAGTCCAGGTCCAGGGCGGGAAGGCCCTGGCGCGTATCCAATCCGCGCAGGGTTGGGCTGGGTCAAGGGGGCACACCCCTTGTCGTGGGTTGAGGGGGCGCGAAAGCCCCTCACGGAGTCCAGAGGCAGAGCCTTTGGCGCACACGTCGGCGCAGCCGACGTATAAGTGCCCACTTCCCTTCGGTCGTGACCCCCGTTTCGCGGCATGGTCGTTAGCCCCCGGCTCATCCGGCACCGTGATTTTGTCACTATCATACCAGAGCATTGTTAGCATTAGGCAAATGGCAAACATCGTCGGGTATTATTTCCTGGAGGCTAGGCAAGAGGGGAGGGGACGATGAACGGACCGCGCAAGACTCTCGAAGACCGGATCGCAGAGGAAGAAAAACGGCAGGCCGATTTGAGGGTTGCCATTGCGGATCTCAAGGCCCGAGCGAGGATTCTCGACCGTAAGCTCGACACGCGGCGCAAGATCGTTCTTGGTGCCGCAGTTCAGGCTCATGCCAAAAGAGATAGGGCGTTTCTGGAGGTGCTGGCGAAGGTCGTTCGGGTAGCCGTCATCCGCGAACAGGATAGAGCCCTTCTGCCCGAGTTTTTTGCGCCGCCCCCTCCAGCGCCATCGCCTCCGGCGCGCCCCCTCAAATTGCCTGGAGATCCTCCCTCCGGTGCCGCTCCGGCATAAAAAATGAACCGCTGAGCGGCTATCGACAGGCGCGCCGGACCCGTCCGAGTCAGAGATCGTCATACCGGCGTATGCAGGCGAATCCCGCCCGATCTGGAGGCAGTGGTGCGAATTCGGAACGCTGGATTCGCCTCTGGCGCATTTCGCTTTGACCGCGCCCGCCTATCGAGGATTCGGACAAAAAATCGTACTTGCACGGCCATATAAGGATTATAATCCCCGACAAGGGGGCGCATATGTCCCATGTCCGCAAAACCACCCAAGAGCTGATCGCCGAAGAGGAAAAGAAGGCCGAGCAGGTGAGGGCCAGAATGGCCGAACTCAAGGCCCGGCAGCACGCCGAGGACCGCAAGAGAGACAATCACCGCAAGATCGTCGTCGGCGCCGCAGTGATGGCTCACGTCAAAGTCGATTTCCGCTTTCGCCGCGACGTGCGCGAGGCTTTGAACAAGGCCGTGACCGATCCCAAGCACAGGGCCGTCATCGCCGATCTTCTCGACGAAAAGGCGTTCCAGGAAGCCATGCGCGCGGCTGCCAAAAAGGCCGCAGCGGAAGCCAAACAAGCGGCTGAGGCCGAAGCTGCCGAGGTGACGAAGCCAACGGAAGCGGCGGCAAACGCCCCAGCGGAGACGCCGCAAGGGAAGCGCGGGCCGGGCAGCCAGGGAGCGCCCCCGGCCTGATGGCCCGCTTGCGCGAGTACGCGAGCGCAGAGGTTACTTAAGACAGGTTTTGGTCTGCAACCTGAGCCTGCCGTAGCAGATCGGTTATTTCATCCATCTTGTCCATGGCGGGGATCATGCCGGGGCAATCACTAGCGCCACTACCGGAAGGCAGGCCAGGAGCGCAGCGGAGCATCCCGCCGCTTCCGGCGGGCATTCCGATCCTGCCGGGGAAGATTCGCAAGCCCGCGAAGCAAGTGTCGGGGTGCCTGATTGTGTTTCTCGCCGTTTTCGGGGTGTTCGGGTTGCTCTGGCTCTACGTTTGGTATAGCGACTATCGGAATGACAAGGAGAACCAGCGGAACGCGGATGACGACAGGCGGGTCCTCCAGGCCTTGACCCCGCTGATGGTGGCGCATGCGCCAAAAGGGACCCGCATTCCGGTGACGCTTTCGGACGGGCCGCGCATCCTCCAGGTCGAGTTCACTATCGTCCACCATGAGCGAAAACCTGTGCAAACCTGCGTCTGGCTCACCGTCTTCAACCTGAAAACGGGACTGAGAGACACCCCAAGAGTGCCCTGCATTCCCAGACTGGCGTACGCGATCAAACAGTAGTGAACATGTCCGCGCGCCCGGCCCGGTTGCGCGAACTTCCTGGTGAGCGCGGGGAAAACGAATAAGCGTTGCGAAGGGGGGGCCGACTATGTCATCCGGTTTGCTTGGCACGGCTGCCTGGAGTAAGGACCCCGGACACTGGCGCTACCAATCGATCGGCGCTGCTGGCTCTCCCATGCAAGGCGGGCTTTTGCTGCTCGCGGAGAACCCGAACGTCGGGGGCTATATGCATGTGCGGGCTCCCCGCCACCACATGATCTCGATTGCGCAGACGCGCTCCGGAAAGGGCGTCTCGCTCATCATTCCCAACCTGATAACCTATCGCGGATCGGTCCTGGTCATCGATCCCAAGGGCGAGAACGCCTGGATCACGGCCGCCCGGCGTCGCGCGCTCGGGCAGAAGACGTTCATCCTCGATCCCTGGGACGAGGTCAATCGCCGCTACGGCTCGTTGCCGGGGGCCGGACCGCCCGAAGCGACGGCGCGATTCAACCCGCTCTCGATTCTCGATCCAGGATCGGACGAGTTTGGCGATGACCTCGCCTATCTGGCGGACTCCCTTATCATCACCGAGAGCTCACGGGACCCGTATTGGGAAAACACCGCCCGCGAGTTGTGGGCCGGTCTCATGGCGTTCGTCGTGGAGAATCCGGCCTACAGCGATTACGCGTCTCTGGCGCTTGCGCGCAAGCTGCTCATGAGATCGAACGAGGAATTGGGCCGCACGATACGGACCGCGATCGATCTTGGCCCAGGGGCCGTAGCGGCGCAGAAACTCGCGCAATTCAAGGATCTGAACGAGAGCACCTCTCTCATGTCGGTTGTGTCGTCCGCCAGGACGCAGACGGCCTTCCTCGATAACGTAAAACTGAGTGCGAGCATGGAGAGCTCGGATTTCGGCTTCGAGGAGATCTGCACGGGTAACGCCTCCATATATCTGGTGCTGCCGCCGGATAAGCTGGACACGTATGCGCGGTGGCTGAGGCTTATGGTGTCCGCTGGCCTGCGGGCGGTCGCGCGAGGAGGATCGAGAAGCCCGCTGGGGCTTCCGGCACTTTTCATGCTGGACGAGTTCGGGACCATCGGGAAACTGGACGCGGTCGCGCGCGCCTACGGCCTCATGGCCGGACTCGGCATGATTCTGTGGACCTTCTCGCAGGACCTCAATCAATTGAAGCGCGACTACCCCGACCATTGGCAGACGTTTATCGGGAACTCGCAGGCCGTGACATGCTTCGGCGTCGGAGACAATTTCACGGCGGAGTATGTCAGCAAGATGCTGGGGACGCAGACGATCGAGCATCCCAATGTCTCGACGACGTACGATGCCCTTACGTCCATCAACACTTCGACCAGCTATTCGACGCAAACCATGAGCCGCCCGCTCTTGCTCCCGGACGAGGTCTGCCGCCTAGGGGGAGAGTTTTGCCTCATCATGGGAGGCTTCCCGCCGATTCTGGCGCACCGGATCGTGTACCACCAGGATTGGGATCTCTTGCACCGCGCCAGGCCCGATCCGCAGCATCCCCGAACCGAGCTGGTACGCCAGTGGGCGCTGGAAAACAGGCTCCGCGAAATGGGTTCGGTCGCGCGCCTCCTCGAAGAGTACGGCATCAAGGTCAAAGGGCTGAGGCGCGGACGATATGAAGTGAAAAACCATACCGGGTGGGAGCACACCTTCGCCAACGCTAATGACCTGTGGGACTGGGCCTATGTGCTGCTAATGGATAACGTGGACCCAACTCTTCTCGCGCTACCAAGCGGCTCGGTGTAATTGGGGCCTAGTCTTCCTTACGCTGGGCCGGGCGGCTTGTCTCTGGGGCGTCTTCGCGGTGGCGTCACGCTCGGAATGGACGCCGGACATACAGCCTGTTCATCCTTTGCGAAAAAGTAAGAAAGTTGCTCGGCGTGCGAGAAAGTGAAATAATCCCGTACACGAAACTATTTGTGTCTTTCCCGGCTGCGTTTTGTTCTTGATGCGGCCCGAAGGGCCGCTTTTTCCCCGCTGTGGCCGTAATTCCCCGCAGGTTCTTAGCGTTTCCTCTGAGTTCGCTGCGTTATGCGTTCTCTGCGCCTGTGTTAGTTCTCTCTGCGCTCCGCGCAACCGGGGGCCCGGTCCGGCATCGTCAGTTCTCAATCGTCGCGATTGCGTATGCGGAAACCGATCGGGTTGCGCGGCGGCTCCGGGAGAATTTTGAGAGCGCGGATTTCTTTCACGAGAAGGGTGATAATCGAGGCGTGGTCAGTGTGACCGGATTCGAGTTTTTCGATTCGGGCAGACAGATCCTTGTGGGCGGCGAGCATCTCCCGAAGGTGGATGAAGCTTCGGATGATGGCGATATTTATCCGGATGGCGCGCTCGCTCCGCAGAACGGAAGAGAGCATGGCCACTCCATGCTCGGTGAAGGCATAGGGGAGATATCGGCGCCCGCCGCGTCCTGTCTTTGAGGTCGCAATTTGCGATTTCAAAGACTCAACCTCTTGATTTGTAAGGACAAAAACGAAGTCTTGCGGGAAGCGGCTGCGATTGCGCTTGAGCGCTTCGTTCAAGCGATGTGTGGGAACCTGATAAAGCTCGGCCAGATCCGAATCGAGGATGACTTTCTGGCCCCGGATGAGGTGGATTTTATTCTCAATCACTGGCGCCGGGGCGACGATTTTTTGGCGTGGCATGAAGCGGAGAGTAAGGTTTTCAGCACATCTGTCAATGCCCGGAGCCGGTAGGCGCGGAGTCGTTGCGGCCCGCAGGGCCGCTTTTTCGCAGCTCAAGGCCGTGATCTCCCGTTCTGGAACCGTGTCCGGGTCCAGGATGGGTCTTTCAAGCTCTGAATTCGAATTAAAAGGGCGGTATTCGCCCCCTAACTTCCCCGCAAAGCATCGCGCCGCCGTGCGGCGCCCATTCTATGCAAGAATCTGGAGGTGGATTCTCTCTGCGAAGTAGAATCGCCAAGAGCGTCCGCTTTGGGCTTGAACAGCGGCATCCCGAGATCGCCGAAGTCCGTGCGGTCCGGCACCGGCACATTCACCATGTAGGCGTTGGTCATCTGTTCGACCCACTGGAGCCACACGAAGCGCCGGGCCAGCTCGTTCCAGAGCTGCTTGCCCCTGCGTTCGATCCGCCGCTTGATTTCGAGGATGCCCGCGCGTTCAAGCCTTTTCAGCGCCACGGAAATCGTTTGCACGCAGAAGCCGGTCTGCTTCTGGATCTGCTTGTAGCTGGGATCGAGTTGCCCGCTCTTGGGATCGAGGAAATGGAACAACAGCGCCCGCAGAACCATGAGGGCGGACTGGCCGAGCACGCCGTCGCGCTGGCCTGGCGCTTTGGTGCTCCGCTCCAGAGCCTCGCCGCGGTCCATGACCAGCGCGCGCGCTTTGGTCGAGATCGGGCGGCGGAATTCGCCGCCGCGATCGAAGACGCTGCCCTTGCGCCAGCGGTGCGGGCATGTCTCCCTCGGGCGGGGTGATTCGCAGGTCATGGGTGTGATGGGTGGAAGATGGGCGAATAGCATGGTGATTCTCTCCGTTCCGGTTGTAAAAACAACCGCCCGGAAGGGCCGAAAATCGGCGCACGAATCCCCGTTGCAAGAATCACTCTTGCAAAAGCGGCGATTTGAGGGGAATCTTGTGATTGCGACGCACAAGAAATCCCGGTCTCGACCGATATGCAGCCCGCCCTTACCGGCGGGTTGTTTATTTGTGGGCTTCGATAACTCCGTGAATTAAGGTGGTGCGAGGCGATTCGGCCCCGCAACATCAAAGCGTGCCGGGATTCTGGCGATCCGTCGAGAGCCAGAATATGAGTGATTTCATGCCCTTGTATGTCTGGAGCGGTTCCCTGGCGGCAGGATGAAGCATGGCGAGAGTGTGGGCAGCGATGGTCCGGGGGTTGCGCCAACAATGGCGCTGGCTGCGGCTGGTCTGGCGGCGGGCTTGATGGTTAGGAGGAAAAGCGCGGCCCGCTTTAAGGTCCCTCTGCGCTGCGCGCAACCGGGCGGTCCGCCCGGATAATCTTATTTCGTGGATTTGAGGGAGCAAAAAAAAGAGCGGCCCCGGCTCTGCGCCTGGGCCGCCAGGTGATTAGAAGCGCTCATCTTCGTGTTGCTCCGGACGGCCCTTTCTCGGCTGGGGATTCCAGTCGAGGCGGTAGCCAAGCTTCTCGCTCTTAACCACTACCGGATAGATGGTGTTGCCGTGGAAAGACGGATCGCTGAGCTTGAGCGAGATGTACGCATTGCCCTGCTTGGACGTTTTGGTCCAGCCCGCCCCAGCCTCGAAGCTGCCGATGGTGACGCGGTAGGCCGGGCCTTTGTCGGTCGGGTTCTTGACCGGGCTGAGTGTGATCTTCTTGCCTTCCAGAGAAGGAAGAATGAGCGCACCCGAGAAGCCGCCGTCTTTCTTGGTGAGATTTGCAATCGTAGCCATGTGATGTTCCTTTCGTGTTTGTGAGCCCGCCCAATGCGGCCTCGACAGCAAACCGTCCAATGCCGCCCGGACGATGACGGTCAACACCCCCTGCAAGGGGGCTTGGGAATTTTGGAGCGAAGTGATCGCGAGGAATGCGCCCGCCGGGGTCCCGAACAGCTTGCTGTGTAGGGAACGCGGGCGCAGGGGAAAATTCCTGTTTACCGGCAAGGCCAAGGCATTAGGTTGCGTTCGTCGTAGGCTGCAATTGACGGCGCGGGGTCATAAACAGACTCGAAAGGACATCCATGGCTTTTTACGAATTGCACAGCGAGGCAAGTAGGCGGCGATTCGCGGGCGGGATTTTCGCCCGCTCGGGGCGGCAAGAAGGCGCGGTCGGCCCCCTGCAAGAATCTAACGGACAAAAAGCAGGCCGCTCTACGCCGTGTCACAAGGAGGCCGCGAGAGGCTGAGAGCGGGCTCAGGATGAAAAACATCCCAGAAGGGCAAGACTGCGCCCATCTGCGTCGGGCTCAGCCTTTCCATGGCCGCACTATCTATCCAAGAGCGGGAAGGTTGGATACCTGCTCGACCCTCAGCCAACAGAAAGTCCGTCCGGTGCGCAGAACGCGAAGGTGAGCGGTTCTAACGCCTGCGGCGGCCCTCGTGCCGGAGTCGGTCCTCTGAAGGCGCGACCGGACTGGCTGGCTTTGTGTCGGGCGTCGCCATCGCATCCATCCCAATGCTCTGAAGTGTGCCGGGTGCGGGGGATGCCCTGCGGCGGGGGCGGCCCCCCAAGAGCAAGCGCGGCATAGCCTCCCGGCGATGTCGCAATCGCGCCGCCCTAAGCGGGCATGGCGTGGGTAGAAAATAAATTCAACTGCCGGTCGTCGCGGGGCTGTCCATGTTCGTAAACCTCCAACCAATGCGGCCAGGAGCCCGTCCGCTCGATTCCGTGCTTAAGGGCGCCGTTGCCCGTTGGGGCTTCGCGCACCAAAGCCCAAACAACGGCGCTGCCGTCATACATCTCAAAGCAATTGTCGAATTTCCGGGTGTAGATTCGGGCCAGGGGATCGGCGCTTAGTTTGAGAAGCGCCTTTCTTGTATAAGCAACCCGACGACCGAAGCCCTCGCGCGTTTGATAGGGATTTTTGTTTTTGCAAGCGGCGGTCATGGTTCTAGTGCTTAGTTGCACTGATAAGCGATATATGATATAAAGGGCGCATGCCAAGAACTGCGCCCGCAGTTAGTTGTGGTCCGGAGGATCGGCAAGAGCTGGAACGGTTGGCCGCGAGCCG
>JBEKLF010000218.1:0-14843 GCA_050010335.1 Terriglobia bacterium | reverse complement strand
TCCAACACCACCAGCCCGCCCAGACTGGTCAACCGCTCCGAACTTCTTTCTAGCTTGATAGGCAGAATCAACTGCGCTAGGCTTGCTTCCATCGTTCACCCTCCGGGTGTGGGTCTAGATTTCTTCGCAAAATCTCTATAACACACATCCCATGAGGGTGAACGCCTTTTCTGCGGTCTCCCGCTCGTTTCAATCGCGATTCTTGGGATGGACGATCATCTCGCGTTGGATGTCTTGGAATCGCGCCATGCATTCTATTGTTTAGTGATAATTGAGGTCCGCGTTGCTTGGACATGTGGCGGGCGGTGGAAGAAACGGTCGCGCCCCTCACGGTCAGAGTGTTCCATGGGCGGACGGGATTACACCCGGTCGATGCAGCGATCCGGCATTTACTCCGTAGGTGGCTTGAGGCGAGGGTCGAGCCTCTGAGCTAATTGAAAAGATTCTTCGGCTGATTTCAGTTTGCCTTGTTCCTTCAGAACCAAGCCCAATCCATAGTGGGCAGCGGCATAGTCAGGCTTCAATCGCGTCGCTACTCGGAATTGATTGGCAGCATCATCCAGTTGCCCTCGTTGAGCCAAAAGGATACCGAGATTGTAATGGCTCGACGCGCGGTTGGGATCAAGCGCGAGATTTGACTCAAACTCCCGCTGGGCGGCTTCCCAATCCCCCGCCTTCAGTAGCGCGAGCCCCAGGCTGTCATGCGCGTCGAAGTATTCCGGGTTCGATCTCAATGACTGCCGGAACTGAGCAATGGCCGCTCCAAGGTCACCCTTCTGCTGCGTTGCCAAACCCAACGCGAGGTGGCCTTCGGGCAAGTCCGGACTTGCAGCCAACGCTGCTTCGAATTCTTTCATTGCCCCATCCAGGTCAGTCTTTCCTCTAAGCTCAATGCCACGGTTAAGGTGGGCCATTGCCGTGCTGGTCTGCGCAGCCTCCTGAAGGGATTGGAAGATCTTGAACTCGGCGGCGGACCCGGCAGCATCCCCCTTCTTTGCAAGCGCTTTTCCCAAGTTAAAGTGAGGTTGGGGAGTGTTAGGATTTAGTCGAATAGCTTCTCGAAACTCCGAAATGGCTTCGTCAAGGTCCCCCGCCTGTTGCAGCGCCAAGCCTAGATTGTAATGAGTCCCGGCGTTGTCAGGCTGGCAGCGAACCGCTTTACGAAACTGCTCAACCGCCCCGGCTAACTCGCCTTGCTCCTGCTGAAGCGCCAATGCGAGATTGTTGTACGCTTGGCAAAGGTTGCCATCGATTTGCAGGGCACTGCGAAATTCGTTTATTGCCTCATGGCGCGTGCCCGCTCTGGCCAAGGCAATACCCAGGTTGTTGTGAAACTGGGCCGACCGGGGAGCGATTTCCACCGCTCTTCGTAATTCAAGAATGCCTCCATTCAGGTCGTGTTTTTGTTCGAGCAGAAGTCCCAAACCGTTGTGGGCTTCTGCGTTATCAGGCTGTAAACCCAGCGCCGTATGATATTCAAGGAAGGCGCTTTCCACTGCACCCTTTTGGCTAAGAGCAGTGCCCAGCTTGACGTGGGGTATGGCATCCTGCGGTTGTAGTTTTGCGGCCGTCTGGAACTCATCCGCAGCTTTGTCTAGGGCCCTGATTTCCAGGAAAACCTCTCCCAGGTTCAGGTGGGCTTCCGCATAGGCTGGTTTCATTCGAATTGCGGTTTGGAACTTCGCGGCGGCCTCGTGAAGGTTCCCTTGGCGGAGCAATTGGACCCCTTCACGATTGAGGAGCACCGCATTTTCGGGTTCCTGGCCCGCCGCCATGGCACTCATAGTAATGAAGATTAGCAGTAGCCGGAACATCGCGGTGGTCACCCGACCCAGGGGCGGAGGCCGGAATGCAGACGTTTGACTAGCCCCTAAGGGGCATTGCGTGCCGGCCGATCCCTCCACGTTGACCCTCTTCGTTCTCTCTCCCATCCCACTGGCTTTTGTGTCCGGTTTCGCGCAGCAAGACAACAGTGAAAGAGCTTCCATACAATTCCTCGTGGACTATTCGTCGCCGGTCCTTTCGCTGCCGGGACGCCTGGCGGATTCTACGCCACAATGTGCCTCCGCTGCACCAAAGTAATTTCAGCCGGCGGGTGCGCGGTGCGCGTTTCGAATGATCTCACCGTCAGCAGGCTTGTTGCAGGGCGTATGTCTGCGCCAAGGCCAGTTTGCTATTGCTTGAAAGTCAGTGGTATAAGTCCTGGGTTGTTCGGCAATGATCAGGAGTCAAGTAATGGGTAGAAACTCTCTACTAAAACGATGCGCTATGTTGTCATTCAGCTTGCTCGTCTTTTCCGTCATTTCTTCTTCCCAGAACGGGGAGGGCAAGCCACAGGAAATCAGGCTGCATTTCGACCGGGCTCAGGAGGCGTTGGCGGCCAACAGGCCGGACGTGGCCGTCAATGAGTTTCGCGCGGTCCTCGCCCTTGACCCCAACAACGTCGAGGCGCGAGCGAACCTTGGCGTTATCGCGTTTGCGCAGGGTGACTTTGCGAAGGCGGATGAGAACTTTCGCCAAGCCGTCAAGCTTCAGCCTTCTCTCTGGAAGGCTCAGGCCCTGCTCGGAATGTGCGAGAAGCGTTTGGGAAAGTTCGGTAGTGCGCAGACACTACTTGAGAAGTCGTTCCCGCATCTCCAGGATCCGAAATTGCGGACTCAGGCGGGTATGGATTTGGTCGAATTGGATTACCAGAACGGCGATGCTGCGAGATCAGTAGAAGTTTTACGCGCTCTTGAACAGCTTAACCCGGCCGATGTGGACGTTCTTTACGTCGCCTACCGAATCTTCTCCGGCCTTGCTGCGCACGCCCAGGATGACATCGCATTGATTAATCCTGATTCAGCGCGCATGCACCAGATCATGGCCCAGCATCTGGTGAACGAAGGTGACCTGCCAGGGGCGATAGCTCAATACCGAAAGGCCCTTGAGCTTGATCGAAGCCTCTCCGGCGCCCACTTTGAATTGGGCGAGGCAATTCTACAAAACTCCAAATCAAATCCCGATATCGAACAATCCCAAAAGGAGTTCGAGGCCGCCTTGGCCCTTAATCCTGACGACTCCAAAGTGGAGTGCTGGTTGGGCAAGATCTATGTGTTAAAGCAGGATTTGAAAACAGCCCTGGAGCATTACTCGCGCGCTCTTGCGTTGGATCCAAATGATGTTGATGCTCACATCGGCGTTGGAAAGGTCTTGATGGCCTCTGGCGAGACAGAAGGGGCGCTCGGGCACTTGCTTGAGGCCATCCAACGGGATCCCCTTAATGAAGTTGCGCACTTTCGGCTATCTGCGGTATATCGGCAACTCGGACGCACCTCCGATGCCAGCCGAGAATTGGCAACTTTTAACGAAGTGCAGAAACAAAAGAAGCGAATTATCGCTAGCTACCAGCAGATGCATGAGTTGCCTGCGAGCTCTCAGGTTATGGACCCGGATATCCCCCAATAGCTTGTCGATGGCATCCTTTAGCCTAATTCAGTTCGTCAAGACCTCCTGAATTGAGGAAACCACTCCTGGTTCATCCAGTTTGACGTTGAGATGATAGACTTCATTCCAGTATCTTAAAGTATGTGCTCCAAATGCCTGACGAGCCTTCACAGGATCATGGGTGAGAAGCCCCGCCAGGATTCCTTCATGTTCTTGGACTGATTCTTGGCGATGCCTCATGAGTTCGGGTCCAAGATCTAACAAGGCAAAAGCGAACACTGGAAAGACGACGCTTTCCAGTGCCTTTGTTAGAAACTCATTACCCGTCAATTCCCAGATCTTGCGATGGAATGCGACGTCCACTTGGTGAAACTCGGCCAAGTCCGACTTCACAGTTGCCGTGCCCATTTCCTCTACCAAGGTAACAAGTTCCGCTTCCGCCTCAGGATTCATATTCTTAGCGGCCAACCCGATTGCGAAACCTTCTAGGACCACGCGAAGTTCGAGAATTTTGCGATAATCCTCTTTGTCCAGCTTGGTAACGTAGGTTCCCCTTTGCGGCTCCTTCCGAACAAACCCTTCGAACTCAAGCTGCTTCAACGCCTCTCTTATAGTGGGCTGGCCAATGCCCATCTTCGCAGCCAACTTCTGTTCCACCAACCGGTCCCCGGGTTTAAGCGTCCCACTGATGATTGCATTTCGAAGCATCTGCGCCGCAGCGTCGGAGGCTGAACGGACGATAAGCGGTCCTAACTCCCCTATGATTCCCACATCCTGTATTGCCATCTCCCGCCACCTCCTCGTCGGCGCTTGGCCGCCGATCAGAACAGTTGGAAATCAATTATAGCTAAACAATAATAGAGGAGACAAGCAATTTCGAGTTGTCGAAAAGTCCAGGTCGAAAGGTCCAGATTGTCGCGGCGTGAGCTTGAGCGTGTGCTGCGCATTTTGGGAGGACCCCCTTGAGATACCGGCCGCGACGCTACCACTGTCCGTACTGCGAGCGAGACTTCGCCCGCAGAAAAAAAGGTGTTGTCCAGGCTGTGGCACGCTGCTTTTGATCGTCTCCGATATGTTCTCCGATGCCGAGCTGACGGAGCTCCGGAGTTTTTGGATGTGGGCCCTTCGGAAGGAAAAGTGGGACTTCGTCCGAGATTAGCAGAAGCATAAGGTCGAGGCGATGCGAAAGTTCGAGGAGTACGTTTTCTGGTGGGGCGGCGGCTTGGGTCAAGAAGAAAAGATGCACCTTGCGGTCACTCGATGGCATCAGTGAAGGCGCACGGCGGGATGATCTGTATCCCATACAGTCGCCGTGTAATACCCCGAAGTGGCCGATCCGGTTCTTGACGATGACAACCCGCATAGTTGCAGCGACATTGAGTGCTTATCTCGCCAGGAATCCTTTATCAACACCGTCCTGGCGCAGCACGCCTTGTCGTTGCTCGCTCGGTTGTTCAGGCACGGTCAAATCTCCTGCTTGCGACGCGTCCCGCTGCATGGCAGGAGGAGCCTCAAGCCGCCAGCTTGCGGGCGGCCGTGCGTCTTTGTTCGCTTCTCTCGTGCTTGGCAAGGAAATCCTTGAGGAGAGGAAACAGTTCTCGAAAGAACTGGAGTTTTTCCTGGTAAATCTTGTGGCGGTCGGGGTCTGGGTCGAAGACTCGCCCGCGTTTGACGAATTGGGAGGCGGCCTCAGCAGGACTGGCAAAAACTCCGGCGGAGATTCCTGCAAGCATTGCCGCACCGAGAACGCTTGCTTCCGTGATACAAGGCCTTACAAAAGGAACCCCAAGAACATCAGCCTTGACCTGCAGCCATTGGTCGGATTTTGCTCCTCCTCCTGTGGCAATAAACTCAGAAACATCAATTCCCAACTCGGCCAGCGCCGTCACGCTTTCTGCAAAATAGAAAGTCACTGATTCCATAATTGACTTTAGGATTTCGCCACGTGTGGTGCTGGTTTTCATACCCAGGATGGCACCTGAAGCATCGGCCACGAATTGGGGTGGGCCAGTGTGCTCGAAATAGGGGAGCGTGTATAGCCGCGAGGGCTCGTCGGGCATCTCACGTGCCAGCACCTCGTAGACGTCCTCCAAGGGGGACAATAGTTTCTTGTCCGCGTGCGCAAAGGTGTCGCGAAACCATCTCACCAGAGAGCCGCTTTGGTTATATATGAAGGAAACAAAGAGCCCTGGCAGGACGTGATGCTCAATGTTGAAACCATTTCGCAGCATCGGCCCGGATTCAGGAATGTGGTCGTAAGATGGGGTGATGCACTCAAAGGTCCCGATTCCACAGACGGCTCTCCCGCCCTTGTAGGCTCCTGCGCCTAGCGAATTGCAGCACTGATCGTGGCCACCAACTACGACCAACACACCGGGCGGGAGATTCAATTGACAGGCAATGCTGTGTCCAACTCTCCCAGCAATAGTGCCGCTCGGCACCGGCTTCGGCAGTTTGACCCTTTCGATTCCTGTGAGAGAAAGCAACCGATCAGACCAGTCTTCCGAGCGGATATCAAACAAAAGCGTCCGATTGGCAAGGGAGTAGCTTGTAAGGGGATCGCACCCCAACATGTAAGCAGCAAGGTCACCCCAAAGAAGGAACTTGTCAGTGCGTGTGTAGAGATCGGGGTTATGGTGACGCAGCCAAAGGAGCTTTGGCAAAGAGTACTGAGGACCCCAAATATTCGGATTGATCGAGTAATAGACTTCCTGGCTTATCGCCCGTGACAGCCCTTCAATATAATCAGCTCCACGGTTGTCAGAGGAAAGAATGCACGTCCCTAGAATCTCCCGGTCTTTGGATACCGGTGTGGCCGCCTCTCCCATGGAACTAAAGCATAGGGCACGAATCGGGTCTCCCGCCACCTGCGCCGCAACTTCAACGATCGCCTCCTGTACGCAGGCCCACACGTGGCGGCTGTCAAGCTCCGCCCACCCATCTCGGGGATGCAAAACCGGATACTCACGATAGGCGCTGGCAATACACAGCCCACACTCAGAAAAAACGCCGGCCTTACAGCCCGTCGTTCCTATGTCCACTCCAAGCAGGCTCATACGATTAAGCCCTCGGTCTTAGAAGTCTTCCGGAAGGCAGTCCATCCGACCACGGGGGGGCCGTAATGCTTGATGGTAACGGTATTCCGGGCGGCCGATGGTCAGCAGGACACAGTGTAAGCCGTGCATCTGCGCCTTACCTGTAGAACCGAAAGAATTCTCCGTGGCGGGGTTTTCGGTGAATCGTCTTTGCTCAAGAGAAGGCTTTACGCTGTTATCCTCCGTAATTAAGCTCGCGCAAACAAATGACCCGGGAGTGTTGCCGCCTGCGTTCCATGCTAGGCTGCGGAAGTGCCGTAACACATGTGTTAGAGTGGGTCGGTCAGTAAATTGACAATTTGAAATCATCTTGGATGAGGGGCTGGCCCCCGGCGGAAGAGGATTGTCCTCGGCACAGATATTGTTCCAGGTACTAACACGAGACATTGCACGAAGCATTTGCCAAGCTGACCTGCCCGAGATTTTGTACCAGCGAAGGTGAGAGAGTCTACACAAAAATGAAGGTCCCCCCATTTCTGGTCCAGCTAGGGAGAGAGTTTTCCGGGTCTCGCAGGAACAGCAAGAGCGGGGCTAGCCCCGCCCTTGCTGGCGAATTCACTGGGCGGCACATCTCCGAGCGCAGTGTGAGGACGACTCTCATTGTAGTGCCGCCGCCAAGTCTCGATCTTGCCTCGGGCGTCCTCCAGTGACAAGAACCAATTTACGTTTAGGCATTCGTCCCGCAGGCTGCCGTTGAACGATTCCACGCAGGCGTTGCCCGTGGGTTTGACGGGCCGGCTGAAATCCAGCGTCACGCCGTTTCGATAGGCCCACTGATCCAGGATCTTGGAAACAAATTCTGGGCCGTTGTCTACCCGAATCGCGCCGGGGTCAAGGTAAACCGAGTCTAGCTTCTCGTGCTGGAGAATACGGCTCACTCGTTCTCGGGAAACCATCGTCGATACTCAGATAGAACGTACGCCCCGAGCGATGTTTTCTCAGCTTGACACGCTCACCCGCCGCCTAGATCGCCACCATGATGCGCATCTGAGGGTCCGTTGTCGGGGCCTTTCCCCCCCGACCCTTCCTTGTCACCGGACCCGCCAAGGCGGGTCCGTGTGACACAGGATCAGGAGAGCGGGTACTTGCCGAAGTCGCGGAGGGTCTCATACATGGCCAGCACGTTTTCAACGGGGATACGCGCCTGCACGTTATGAGTCGTATTGAAGACAAAGCCTCCGCCCGTACCGAAGGTCTTAAGACGCTCGCGGACTTCCCTGCGGACCTCCTCGGGCGTCCCAAAGGGCAGCGTCTTTTGTGTATCAACTCCGCCCCCCCAGAACGTGATGCGGTCGCCGAATTCGTTCTTGAGATCGGAAGGATCCATACACGCCGCCGAACACTGGACTGGATTCAACACATCAAAGCCGGCGTCAATGAAGTCCGGAAGCATCGCCTTCACTGACCCGCAGGAGTGGATGAAAGACTTCCAGGTTGTGTTCTTGTGAATCCAGTTGTTGACTTCGACGTGGAAGGGTTTATAGAGATCACGGTAGGCCTTGGGAGAAATAAACGGACCGTTCTGCGCACCAAAATCAGTTCCGGTAACAAAAGCGGCAGCGACCTTGTTGCCCACTACTTGGTGGATTTTTTTCAGATTGTTCAGCCCTATCTCACATTGGCGTTCGAAGATCTTATACACAAAATCGCGCCGAAGGGCCGTGCTGACGTACCATTCTTCGATCCCCCGAATCCCCTTCGGGTTTTTCAGCCCGGGGGCCGGGACCAGCGCGATATCCCCGAAACCCGTTCCGCCAAAGAAAGCCAAGATGGCTTTGTCGGTCTGGGTGTAGATCCTCTCTGCTTCGCGGCGGAAGTGGTCGAGGTCATCGTCGGAGATGGGCCTGAATTCTTCAAGATTATCTTCCAAGCGGAGCTTCTGATCGTCCACCGGCTCCTGCCGAATGACCGAGTCAAAATAATACCCGCCCTTAGGCATTCGGCCGCTGGGGGGGACGGACTTATCGCCTTCCGGGTACATCAGAATGTCGCCATTGGGTTCGGGGTCAGTATTGAAGTTTTCGGGGACCAGAACCGGCGTGCCGGAGAAATTCGTCCACGGCTTCCAGTTTTCATTTCTGAAACCGAACATGTTGGATGGGCCGCCCAGGCTGACCACATCCACGCCCAGTGCATCCATGAGGTCCGGCGCGATCTCCCCAAGCATCTGGTAGGGTTCAACGACCTTGACCGGCGTCCCCGGCTTGTCCAGGCCAAGCCTCTGCCGCAAGAGGGAGACGGTGTCCACATGCATGCCGGTCACGACACTCGCGCCCAGGTCGAGCGGAGCGCGATCGGCTTCCTCGTGCTGGAGGGCGACACTTACACGCTCTCTTGATGTCATCATAGCGAGCCTCCTAGAGCAGCCTCTTGATGAGGGTGCCGCTTATTGTGGTTTCCGGTCCTGCGGGTCATGCCGCAGAAACAAACTTACGGGCCAGTTCGACCGCGGACGGAGCGTCTTTGCCGTAACCATCGGCGCCGATCGAGTGCGCCCACGCGTCGGTTACCGGAGCCCCGCCCACGAGGATCTTCACCGCGTCGCGAAGGCCCGCAGCGTTAAGGGCATCCACCACCGCTTTCATGTTGACCATGGTGGTGGTCAGAAGAGCGGACAGTGCAATGAAGTTCGCGTTGTGCTGTTTTACCGCATTAACGATCTTCTCCGGTGACACATCCACTCCCAGATCAATGATGCGGAAACCCGCGCTTTCCAGCATCATCCCCACGATATTCTTGCCGATATCGTGCAGGTCGCCCTTGACGGTCCCCAGGACCACCGTCCCGGCGGGCTTCATGGCTTCATCGCCGAGCAGAAGCGGGCGCAGAATGTCGGTGGCGGCTCTTGCCGCGCGCGCGGCAATCAGCACTTCCGGGATAAAGAATTCACAATCCCTCATGCGCCTCCCGACCTCGTCCATCGCGGGGATTATGGCCTTTGGGAAAAACTCACTGGGCTTCACGCCTTCTTTCAGCCCCTTATCGGTGATTTCCTTCGCGACGGGAGCTTTCCCGTCGATGATGACTTGCTGCAGTTCCTCAAAGATGCTCATGTTGCTCTCCTTCATTAAGATTCCAGGCTTCTCTGCGAAACGCTACCTCTTTAACGAAGACGTTCTCAAAGCTTGGATCTCGATTCAGCGGCACGTGGAGGAGCCAGAACCTCGGATCCTGCGGGAGCTGTCCGGCATCGTTCACGTCCTCCCTCGTAACCGGCTAGGCGGCTGTACACCGACTGGCGCAGCAGGTCGGCCAGAGGCAACCGCGCTTTTCGTCACCCACGAGTCTGTTAGGTGCTGGGCGATAAACTCGCCGAAACGTCCAACTTACGCACCAGAATCAGGCCGCCGTCGGATGTGACCCGCAATCCTTGGAACTCGACCTTCAAGGCCTCGCTGAAGGAGAATTGAAAACGCTGATTTTGCTTCTCACCCGCTGCGTATGCGCCTCCAAAGCGTTTTCGCCGCATTCAAGCACGCATGAATATTGAGCTGGCGAGCATAGGGAGGCTCATTCTTGGAATTTAAATCGGAGTAATGGGCTCCAATCCATGAAGGCTTAGACTGTCATAACCTCATAGCCGAGATACCTCTCGAACGCATCTCGGACAGGATCGGCAAACCGTCCCGGAGTGATGCTCACGTGGTGGCGGTGTCCCGAGTAGCCGATGGCCTGAAGGGCATCTTGGAGGTTATCGATCTGTGCCACACCAGCACAGCCAAAGAATTCCGCCGGGATTGGGTCTTCAGTGAATCGACCTTGGCCGAGATAGAATTTGAGCTTGCCGTTTTCAGTGAGAAGACTGCCGAAAGTAAATGGTGTAGGTGCTATTCGTCCTATATTGCATCCATAAGCACATCCCCAGCCCACCGCATTGGCAAGGATCGAGTGATCAGTAATCAGGCCCTTGGACGTCATCATAGTCTGAGGAACAGGCCCGCAATGGAAAAGAATGCACTTGTCTTCCTCATCACCAAAATTGTTGTTCCAATCCAGGCACGTTGCGACATCACCGGAAGCCAGGCTAAGCGCTCGCATGGTCACAGCGTTGCCAAGGTCCACTTCGCAGGCTGCAGCGACCCTTCGGTCATTCATCTCGCTCAAAAGAACACACGGCGAGACCTTCAGTTGTTTCTGCATCTCAAGCCAGCAGCGGATCGCGCATGCATCCAATGCATATTCCTCGATAACATCGTCCAGCACTACACCGAGCTTCGTCAAAGTCTCGAACGCGGCATCCGGGACACCCGTCCATGAGGTGTACTCCCTCAGCCGTTTCGCCTTGCTCTTGACTTTTTCCTCTGAGGAATTCAAGGTGGTCATTCTTGCGAATATGTCGGAGAGGTCCAGGGTCTCAGTTGTGATGCCATTCCGCTGGAGTGCCAATTCGTCAATGCGGACGGTCTTGAAGGCGGTGGTTCGGGCGCCGATCGCTCCAACCACCATGGATCTCATTCCCCTGACCACTCGGCAGAGTCGATCGAAATAATCAATGTTGTCAGCAAAGCGCGGATTCCCGGGATGGACCGTGTGCGGCTTCAAGGCAGTGAACCGCAAGCCGTATTGGCAAAACACGTCCATTATGGACATCTTCCCGCAGAAAGAATCGCGACGCTTGTCAGGGGCCATTCTATCCAGGTCGTCCGGATACGCCTGAATCAGGATCGGTACATCAGCGTCCTTAAGTGCCGCTATTGCACCCGTCTCATCCCCGAAGTTTGGAAGACAGAGGATGACCCCGTCATATCTGCCTTTGTTCAGATGCAAGAAATTGGCGTACAACTGGCCTTCTTGACAGGTTTCAACTGCGCCATAACGAGTGGCTGCTGCGTCGAGCATCAACACCTCGTGACCGAGATTCTCCAGGACCTCAGCCATCTCCTTGCGGGCAGCCTCAAGCAGTGAGGCAGGGAAGAATCCACGATTTCCAATGAATAATGCAAATGATGCCTTTCCATCATTCATAATGCCCTCCACCTAGTCCTATCAAGTAAGTTCATTTCCTGTTCCAAAATCCGAGCCAGCACATGTTCAGGACAACGTTCCCACACCCTGAGTTGGACAAACGTCCGGAACAACCAGCCTAGAGGTCCCTTGGAGGCGCAGTTCTTTCGTGAGTATTCGCATTGTGGCGTCGAACACAGCCCTATTTGCAGCTTCTGGTGATTCTTTGAGTGCTGTCTCATAGGGTTGTCGGATTGCAGTGCCGACATTGATTTTCGTGATCCCCCGTTGAATTGCTCCGTTAATGTACTCAGGCTTAATTCCACTTCCACCGTGCAAGACCAAGGGGATCTGAGTTGCGCGATGAATCCGATCGAGGAGTTCAAGGTTTATTCGCGCCTCAACCTTCTCGCTGTGCCGCATAACTCCGGAGATGGCGCCGTGGATGTTTCCAACCGCCACAGAAAGCCAATCAACTTTTGTTTCGCCAACGAATCGCCTCGCATCATCCGGAGTAGTGAAGCCTTTCCCGCTCGCCAAAAGCTCTTCGTAAGGTGCAAGTGGACCGGCTTCGTGTCCGAGGACCGCCCCCAGTTCGCCCTCCACGGGGATACCCGCAGCGTGAGCCATTTCCACAATCCTTCTCGTCGCTTGGATATTGTCCATCAATGGCAGCCTTGAACCGTCCACCATCACGGATTGATAACCGAGCCGGATTGCTTCTTCAATTATAGCCTCGAAATCCACTCGCAGGTTGTCCTCGTCAATAACCGGCACGTGGTCCAAGTGCAACCGTGTGAACCGTTCGTCTTTGACCCGTTCGTATTCCTCCCGGATAACCTGGACACTCCGCGCTTCGAACTTGAGCCATTCCAAGCGAGCTACCGCAATGAGACCGAAAGTATCAGCCTCCTGCAGTGCTGTGACGACCGGTTTCATCATAGGTAGATAAGGAATATTGAAGGCAGGAACAGCCGTCCCGGCGCGCCGGGCATTCTGCATTAATTCCATTGTCGAGAGCGTTTTCATGTAATCTCCTAACGGGGTTAATCAAGGTGGAAAACGCAAATCACGTCGGTTACGGCTGAAGCTGCAGATGGTCGGAAAACCGTTAACCGTCCATCCGCCCTGGCCTTGCCACTTGCTACGGCGAAACTAATCGCAGTAGCGGTGCAGTCTTTTCTATTTATGTTCTTTTGTCAAGATATTTGTTGTTAATTTATTCTTTATTATTCATAATTAATTGAATCTGTCGATTGAGGGTTTTCAATCTGTCCTATGCGTCCTCAAGAATCGATCTGCAATTGAATATCGGGCCACAACACGCCACAAAACGATATCCTGAAATCACTTAAGGTCTGTCAAGGCTCGAACTAATCACTCACTTCCGCTGGTACAAATTCTCGGGCAGGCCAGTGCACAGAAGAGGTTCGATGTCGAAAAACATTGACATTTTCGAAGCGTTTGGAAGATCATCAAACATATGCTTGCAGCAGAGAGAAGATTCAGAATAAGAGAAACCTTGTCCAGAGAACGGACGGTCTCGGCCTCCGAATTGGCGCAGATGCTGGGAGTTACTGGCGCTACGGTTCGCCGGGACCTGGCTGCCTTGGAGGAGGAAGGTCTCCTGGTGCGTTCGCACGGCGGCGCGGTGTCGCGAGTGGCGAGTACCGCCTACCAGGGTTCATATGACTATTTGCTGGGCATGAACAAGGCTGAAAAGGACGCCATCGCGCGTGAGGCGGCGAAGTTGATTCTGGACGGGGACACAATATTTCTTGAGGGCAGTACTACGGTCCTCGAGCTGGCGCGGTGCCTGCGTCGACGATCCCGCCTTAACGTCGTCACCAATTCGCCTAGCATTGTTCTCCAGTTCCAGCACAGCCCTGGGGTTTCCGTCACATCGACGGGGGGCGAATTGATGAAGGAAATACTATACTTTGCAGGAACTTGGACTCGGCGAGCGCTTGGCGAAGTTCGCGTCGATAGGGCTATCTTGGGGGTAACCGCCATTGATCCTGCTTATGGGCTGTCCACGGCCAACCATCCCGAGGCCGAAATCAAGCAGTTGCTGATCAAGGCGGCCCGTCAGCGGATTGGCTTGGCTGACCATACCAAATTCGGCCGACAGAGCTTCGCCTTCGTCGGTCCCGCCACGGATCTTGACATTCTGGTCACGGACGCCGGTGTCGACCAAGCGTACGTGGAACGGCTTCAGGAGCAAGGACTGAAGATAATAATCGCAAACATTCAATCACCCAATACCTCCAGCATTGAGAAGAAACAGCAAGAAGAAAACAATTTGGGTCTGCACTCGCTCCAAAGCATTAATAGGTAGTGCTTCAAGGTTTCCGCGTCCCGCTGGAGATCAATTTGGCCGGTACTGGGTCGAGTATTATCGTTTGTTGTCCAAAGCGATAGAACAGTTTGCCCCGTGACCCAGAAGTTCGACGGTTGAAACGGAAGCTAACTCATCCAGATAGTAATCCAGACTCAAGCGTCGAACCCCTCCCTGATGCGTCCCCGACAGCTATCGTTCCAGCAAAGACGCAACTTGATTCGCCAAAGGAGGCAGATTGTCTCTGAGGCTGGTCCCCTGTCGGATGGCCTCGGGAGCATCCGCGAGCATAGCCGCTGCAGCTGCCCCGATCGACTATGTGCATCCCACTCCCAGGCGCGATCATGCCTTTGATAGCTGCTTCTAGAGTGTGGCCGGAGGCGCCCGTTAGGCGGGGCAAGCAGATACTACCGGTCCTCTTGCAATCCTGCGAGCAGCCACGCGTTTCAGCACCTTCGTTTCAGCTCCACGGCCACGATTCCCAGGCTAGGGACTGCCGATAAAGTTTTCATCGACTTCCAGCGTTCCCGGCAGGCGATCCTCACCCAAACGCACCATGGCGCGCCGCAATTTGCGCAACCAAGTCCGGGCAGCACTGTGGCTGCACAGTCCAAGCAGACCCTGCAACCCCAAGGCGTTCACCCCGTGCATTTGATTCGTCCCATGCCACATCGCTTGAAACCAAAGCCGCAGGGGTTTCCGGATATCTTGGAAGAGCGTCCCGGCAGTGAGGAAAGTTTTTCAAGGCCACGTGCCAGACAGCGAAAGAGCATGCGTCCCATTTGCCACGAGATGAAACATATACTTTCGACAGCATGCCTCAGTGGCAAATGGATCTTGAAACTCCTGCCTCCCTTTCGGATATTCCTTCGTACCCGGGGACCCTCGTCCGGTATATTCCAGAGTCAAGCACATCCCTTCTTAGAGCTTATCCGTAAATAACTATTGAAACGTCGGAGGGATTAAGGCAAGATAGTTGCCCAAGATGCCACAGATAAAATCTTGGGAAGTTTCCGACGAGTTTTGGGCGAAGGTTGAGC
>JBEKLF010000217.1:0-14871 GCA_050010335.1 Terriglobia bacterium | reverse complement strand
CGGCCGCTACCCGTCCGAGTGAAGAGCCGTATGCGCTAATGAGCGCACGTACGGATCCGTGCGGGGGGTGCCGGGTTAACCGGCATCCCTACCGCGACTCCGGCTATGTTGATGAAAACAAATGAGGGCAGGTTTCAGGTGCCAAGTGCCAGCGGCTGCGGGCCAATCGTTGGGTGCGGGTTCCGGGGAATTTGGGGCGGCAAAGAGAGCAAAATAAAGGTTCACCCGGCTATTTTGATGAAAACAAAGATTGGGACAAATTGTCATCACTGATCTGTGCCCCCCACTGCGGAAACAATGGCCCCATGGTATTCTCTCAGCTTGATCCCTTTGTTCACGTCTCACCCCCGGGCCGGCGCTTGTAAATATCGCGACAGGAGGAATGCAGTGAAATCCCCAAGCTTGAAGCTGAAAGTAAGCTCATTGATCGTGGCGGCGGTGGTAGTCCTTGTGGTTTTCGCCCATTCGATGAGTACAAGTTCTCGGATGCAAGCCCTACCCGGCGAGGCGCCAGACGCCGATTTGGCGGCTTTTTCCGCCCTTGCGCCCATCGATGCGCACGTACACCTTTATAAGGATGACCCAGCGTTCGCGACTCTGATGCAGCGTCTGAATCTGCGCGCGTTAAACATTTGCGTGATTGACGATCGTGATCCTTTCTTCAAGGGGCTGGAGCCCCAGCGCGGCGAGGCGCTCAAGGTCCGCCAAATGACCGGAGGGCGTGCGGCGCTGTGCACGACTTTCAGCCCTTATGGTTTCGAAGAGCCGGGCTTCGCCCAGCGCGCGATCCGCCAGCTTGATGCCGACTTCGCGGCGGGAGCCATTGCGGTGAAGATTTACAAGGTCATGGGCATGGAGATGAAGTCGAAAGCAGGGAAGTATGTGATGCCGGATGACCCTGCCTTCGAGCCGATTTATAAGGACATTGCCGCCCATCAACGGGCGGTCGTCGCGCACATCGCGGAGCCCGATTCCTGCTGGCAGCCCCCCAATCCCGCCAGCCCCGACTATGATTATTACCGAGAGCACCCGCAAGAGTACGCTTGTGCCCACCCCGAGTGGCCCTCGAAAGCGGCCATTCTCGCGGCCCGGGACCATCTTGTCGAGGAGAACCCCACGCTGCGAGTGGTCGGCGCACACCTGGGAAGCATGGAAGTGGATGTGGACCAAATGGCTCGGCGATTCGACCGCTATCCCAACTTTGCCGTCGACACCGCGGCCCGCGTCCCGTACTTCATGTTGCAGCCGCGCGAAAAAGTCCGGGCTTTTCTGATCAAATATCAGGACCGCATCCTTTACGGAACCGACCTGGAGGGCATGCCCGAAGCCGAAACCGTGAAAGCCGTGCAAAATTGGAATGATACCTACCGGCGCGATTGGATCTTCTTTTCATCGGACCGCAAGGTCGAGTACCTTGGGCACTCCTATCAGGGTCTTGCCCTGCCCGCGCCGGTCCTGCGCAAGATCTTTCACGACAACGCCGTCCACTGGCTGCCAGGGATCGAGGGGGAAAAATAGTGCGCAATGTGGCTGAGAGACGCACGGGAGGGCAATGTAGGAGGTACAGCCTAGGTAATGACGTGGTATAGTCGTTATGATTGCACAGGAGGGTGCCCAATGGCGAAGGAAGCCGTCTTCACGGTCAAGCTAGAGACCGATCTTCGCGACGCCTTCACGGCCGAAGCGGAGGCAGCGCACCGGCCCGCCTCGCAGATCGTACGCGAGTTCATGCGCGAGTTCGTGCAGCGCCAGCGCGAGGCGCGAGAACATGACTCTTGGTTCCGCGCCGAGGTGCAGCAAGCCCTCCGCGATCCGCGCCCGGGCATGCCGCATGATGCCGTGATGGCCGAGACACGCGCCATCATCGACCGGATGACGAGCAAGAAGGCTCGGGCGTGAGGGTCGAGTGGCATCCTTTGGCGCGCAACGATTTGGCCGAACTGGTGACTTACATCGCCAGCGACAACCCGAGGGCGGCCTGTCGTCTGCATGATGAGATTCGAAGGCAAATCGGCATCTTGGGCAAGCACCCTGAGGCGGGACGCCTTGGCCGCGTTACGGGCACCCGAGAGTTGGTGATCGCGGGGACTCCTTACATTGCCGCCTATCGCGTCACCATGGAGGGGGTGACAATCCTGCGGCTTCTGCACGGGGCGAGGCGATGGCCACGCGCTCTGTGAATCGGCTCTCCGCTCGCTACCGGGGAAACAGGACTGCGATCACCAGGAACAGAGTTCTAAACAGCCCCAGACGCTTTCCCCGCGCTTTGCTTGCGGTAACCATACGGGTATGCTAGGGTTTCTATTGACTTAAGATGGGTAGAAGGTCTGAGTTTCCGTGAAGACAGAACCTGTCGAAGCAGCTCTCCTGAAGCAGATCGATCGGGACCGCTTGCCCCGGCACATTGCCATCATCATGGATGGGAATGGACGATGGGCGAAGCGCCGACACCTGCCTCGCATCGCGGGCCACCGGGCGGGAATCCGTGCGGTGCGGCAAGCCGTGGAGGCCTCGGCGCGCGCGGGCGTTCCTTACCTGACGTTGTATGCTTTCTCGGTGGAGAATTGGAAGCGTCCGCACACGGAGATCAAGCTTTTGATGGGCTTGCTGCGCGAGTATTTGAAGAAGGAAATCGGCGAACTCAATCGGCAGAACATTCGGCTTGAGGTCATCGGTAGAATTCAGGATTTGCCCAAGCCGGTGGTCCAGGACTTGCAGAATGCTCTCGAGAAGACCCGCGCGAACACCGGCATGCACCTGGTTTTGGCGCTGAATTATGGGGCGCGAGCGGAACTGGTGGATGCGGTGCAGGAATTGCTCGCCCAGGCGAAGCGCAACGGTTCCATGACAGTGGATGAAACCATGCTGAGCAAGCATCTCTACACCCGGGGTCTGCCGGATCCTGACCTGCTGATCCGCACCAGCGGGGAATTGCGCCTGAGCAACTTCCTTCTCTGGCAAGTGGCCTACGCGGAACTCTGGGTAACGGAAACTCTTTGGCCGGATTTCACGCAGAAAGATCTGTTCCAGGCCATCATCGATTTCCAGAAGCGCGAGCGCCGCTACGGCGGCCTGGGAATGAGCTGACCGGCAAGGCCGAAATTCGAAACTGGAAAATCGAAACTTCGCGCGATTTTGAATTTCGGCCCTTCCTCAAACGGCGGCCAGTCGTTCGAGGTAATTGATTGCTGGAGGATAAAGCTCGATGCTCGGCGCGATTTTCGAGTTTCGGTTTTCGAAGGTCGAGTTTCGATTTTCCAGTTTCTAGTTTCGATTTTCGTTTATTCCGAAAATGCTAAAACGCACTCTGACTGCCCTCTTGTTGATCCCTCCCGTTGTTTACCTGATTGGGTGGTCCCCGAAATGGCTCTTTGTGCTGGCTGTGGTGGCCGCGGTGGTGCTCGCCCTGCGCGAGTACTTCGCGTTGTGCCGTGCCATGGGTTTTAAAGTTCTTTCATGGCTTGGGTATGGTGCAAGTGTGGCGTTGTGCGTGGCACAGGCATTCCCGGGAGATAGGTTGTTCCACTTTGCCGTTACCCCCTTGATTGTGCTGTTCGTGCTGGTCATTCCCACTCTGGCCCTGTGGCGAAGCATGGACCTAAGAGATTATCTCGCTGCCACCTCGGTAACCTTCTTCGGAATACTGTACATCGGCTTCTCTCTTTCGTGCCTTGTCGTTATTCGGTTTTTCCCGACCGAATTCGGCTGCATCTGGATTGCGGGCGGGGGCGAGGACCAGCCGCCTGCGCTGATCCTCGGCTCTCGGTTAGTCCTATTTTTGTTCGTAGTGATTTGGGCGGGCGACATCTGCGCTTATCTGGTGGGTCGCTCGATCGGCCGCATTCCTTTTTTCGCCCGCGTCTCTCCCCGGAAAACATGGGAAGGTGCGCTGGCGGGCTTAGCCGGAAGCTTGCTCGCCGGCTGGGCTTTTGCACATTGGGTTTTTAAGACAGCCGACGCGAACACAGTAGTTCTGGTTCCAGCCTGGATCGCGGTGGCAGGGCAGGTAGGAGACTTGGTGGAGTCCGCCATCAAACGGGGAGCCAATCAAAAGGACTCTGGAACCCTCTTGCCGGGCCACGGGGGATTTCTTGACCGCATTGATAGCCTGCTCTTTGGCGCCCCGGCGCTCTGGCTGGCCTTGTCCATTTTAGGGCCATACTTATGACCCAAGGTTTGTGCATTCTCGGCTCCACCGGCTCCATCGGCCAGAACTGTCTGCGCGTCGTGGAGAGTCTGCCGGACCGTTTCCGCATTGTGGCGCTTTCGGCAGGGAAGAACCTAGAGGCACTGGCCGCGCAGGTGGTAAAGCACTATCCCAAAATCGTAGTGGTGAGCCAGCGCGAGTTCAAAGAGCCGCTGCGAGAACGACTGAAGCAACTCGGATACACCCGGCGGGTGAGGATTTCTTTTGGCGTCGAGGGCCAGGTGGAAGCCTCGACACACGATTCGGTGGATTTCGTCGTTTCCGCGTCACACGGCACCACGGGATTGGTGGCCACCTACGAGGCCGTTTGCGCCGGCAAGCGCGTGGGCCTGGCCAATAAGGAAACCCTGGTAGCCGCCGGGGAACTGGTGATGCGCGCCGCCGCCAAACAGCGAACTGAGGTTCTCCCCATTGACAGCGAACACTGCGCCGTTCATCAGTGCCTGCGTGCCGGGCAGCGTAAAGAAATCAAACGCATCATTCTGACGGCATCGGGAGGGCCCTTCCTGAAAACCCCCCTGCGGCTGTTTGATTCCCTCAGCCCTGAACAGGCACTGAAGCATCCAATATGGAGGATGGGCGGAAGGATCACCATTGATTCGGCAACGCTCGTGAACAAGGGCCTGGAAATCATCGAAGCTCACTGGCTCTTTGGCGCCGCTCCAGGACAAATTGACGTTGTAATCCACCCTGAATCAATTATCCATTCCATGGTAGAATTTGTTGATGGGTCAGTAGTGGCGCAACTCGGGGTTCCGGACATGCGCATCCCGATTCAATATGCGCTGACCTATCCGGACCGGATGCCCATAGCGGAAGAAGGGCTCCAACTTGATCTCATATCTGCGGGCCGGCTACATTTTGGGAAGCCCGACACGAAGCGATTCCCCAGCCTTGATTTGGCGCGCGAGGCCTTGGCGCAGGGAGGGATTATGCCCTGCGTTCTGAACGCTGCGGACGAGGTTGCGGTGGAGGCCTTTTTGAATAACCGCCTGAGGTTCTCCGCAATCCCAAGAGTAATTGAAGAGGTCATGCGGCAAATGGACTCCTACCGCAGAGTTCATTCGATGGATGACGTTTTGGAAGGGGATCGGGAAGCCCGGCGCCGCGCGGCGCAGGTGATTTCTGCCATTCCTGCGGAGGGAGAAAGTTTTCCACATGGTGGGTAGCTTTTTTACAGACGCACTGGTGGTTGTCGTGGTCCTCGGGATCATGATTTTCATTCATGAGGCCGGTCACTTCGTGGCCGCGAAATCCTTTGGCGTACGAGTGTTGGTGTTCTCATTGGGATTTGGGAAATCTCTCCTTCATTTCAAGCGCGGTGAGACCGATTACCGCATCAGCGCCCTCCCTTTTGGTGGATTCGTCAAGATGGCGGGGGACGACCCCTCCGAGGTCCGCCGCGGAGACAACGGGGAATTCTTGTCCCAACCTCGCTGGAAGCGGTTTGTGATCGTGGTGATGGGGCCGGCGATGAACGTTCTGCTGGCCATCGTCCTTTTGACGGGGCTCTACAAGTTTCATTTTCAGCGCCCCGCCTACTTGGAGCAGCCCGCGAGCATCGGTGACGTGGACGCGGCGTCGCCCGCAGCCCTGGCCAATATCCAACCGGGAGACCGGATCCTCCGTTTAGGAACTCTGGAAGACCCCAAGTGGGATGACGTCGATTTCAAGATTCTGACCAGCGCGAATGAAGCTATTCCCCTCCAACTCGAGCACAATGGCCAGGTTGTGAGAACATCCATCACCCCAATCGCCAAGGGGCCTAATCGTGCCGGCTATGTTGGTTGGGATCCGGTCGCCCCCGGCATCCTGGAGGGAATAGAGCCTGGACTCCCCGCCAGCAAGGCTGGGCTGAAACCCGGCGACCAGATCGTGGGAATCAATGGGCGCGAGGTTTTGTACTTTCCAAGCGTCGCACTGGCCATTCAGACGGGAAATGGCAAACCCGTAACCTTTGATCTTGTCCGCGAGGGCAAGGCGCTTCAGATTACCGTCCAGCCCATCTACAGCGACTTGATGGGTGAAAAGCGTTGGCGGGTCGGGTTTTGGTTCCGCAATGGAATGGTCGTCCGCCATTTGCCTTGGGGGCAAGCGCTCGCAGCCTCTTTGGATGATAACGCGCGCAATTGCCTTGCCACTTTCGACGTTCTCGGGAAAATCCTGACTCGGCACATGTCGGCGCGCTCTCTTTCCGGCCCGATCGGCATCGCCCAGCTTTCCGGAGAAGCCTATCGTGCCGGGATCCCAGAGCTGCTCCTCCTGGTTTCGTTCATCAGCTTGCAATTGGGCATTTTCAACCTGTTGCCAATTCCCGTCCTCGATGGCGGGGTGATCCTGCTCCTGCTGGTCGAGGGGCTGATTCGACGAGATTTGAGCCTGGAGGTCAAGGAGCGCTTCGTGCAGGTGGGCATAGTGTTCCTACTCCTTCTGGCGGCGTTTGTGATGTACAATGACCTGGTGAAGACATTTAGACCGTATTGAAAGTGCGGGAGTCGGAATACGGTAGACCGTAGACAGGAGCGTTGGACCCCGGCAGATCCCAGTATGCTGTCTCCTGTATCCCGTCTACTGTTCTTTAAGGAGTTTCTGTGAACTTCAGTAACACGGAATTCTTCCCACCCCGGAGGAGGACCCGTCCGGTCAAGGTCGGACGACTGACGGTGGGGGGAGATTCTGCCATCGCCGTCCAGTCCATGACCAAGACGGACACGCGCGAGGTGGAGAAGACGGTCGAGCAAATCCATGAGATGGAAGCCGCCGGGTGCGAAATTGTCCGCTTGGCTGTGCCGGACCTAGAGGCCGCCCAGGCGCTGCCGGAAATCCGCAAACGTTGCCCCGAGTCCGTTCTGGTTTCGGACATTCACTTCCAGTACAAGTTTGCCCTGATGGCTCTGGACGTCGGCATCGACAAGCTGCGCATCAATCCCGGCAACATTGGGGACGCTGAGAAGGTCCGCATGGTGGTGCGCCGGGCTCAGGGACAAAAAGTCCCTATTCGCATCGGGGTTAACGCTGGCTCGCTCGAGCGCCGCCTGCTTGAGAAGTACGGCTATCCCACCCCGGAAGCCATGGTTGAAAGCGCCATGTACCACATCCAGATCCTGGAGGACTTGGGCTTCACCGACACCATCATTTCCTTAAAGGCTTCGAACGTAAAGCTGACGGTCGCTGCCTATCGTTTGCTCTCCCGACAAGTGGATTACCCCTTGCATCTGGGCATCACGGAAGCCGGCACGCAGTTTTCCGGCACGGTTAAGTCCTGCGTAGGCATGGGGATGCTCCTGGCGGAAGGGATCGGCGATACCATCCGGGTCTCGCTTGCCACTGATCCCGTGGAAGAAGTGCGCGTCGGGTTCGAGCTGCTGAAGTCCTTGGAATTGCGCAGCCGTGGACCCGTGGTGATTGCCTGCCCAACCTGCGGGCGCCTGGAAGTCGACCTGTTCAAGATTGCAGGAGAGATCGAGCAGGCCACCAAGCACATCAAAACTCCCATCAGCCTGGCGGTGATGGGCTGTGCCGTCAACGGTCCCGGCGAAGCGCGTGAGGCAGACCTGGGTGTCGCCGCCGGCCGCGGCAATGGCATGATTTACAGGGAGGGGAAGGCCATTCGCCGTGTCAAGGAAGAGGAAATCGTGTCTGCCCTGCTGGAAGAGGTCGAGCGGTTTATCGCCGACAAAGCCGCAGGCGTCAACACCGCTCCCCCAGAGATTGTGCCTCCGTCAGAGGCTGACGCGAAACAGCCCCCACTCGTTACCCTTCAGCAATCGTGAACCGTTAGGCCATCTTCAAATGCTACGACGCTCCTTCCTCTTCGCGCTGGTTCTTTCTGGGATGGTTGTTGCCCCGGGCTGCGCCCAGGACAACTATCAGGAGGAAGCCGACCGTCTGGCCCTGCTGCTAAACTGGCAGCCTGGCAACGTCGTGGCCGACATCGGTGCGGGGCGGGGAGAACTGACGCTCGCCGCCGCCAAACGTGTGGGCGAGACAGGGCGGGTCTACACCACCGAACTCGATTCCAAAAAGCTGGCCCAACTCGAAGACCTTGCGGCGAAGGAAAAGAACATAACCGCTTTGCCAGCCGCCGCAACCGAAACGAACCTTCCGCCCGAATGCTGTGATTCCATCTTTATGCGGCTCGTGTACCATCACCTCACGAAACCGGTCGAAGTCGATGCCAGCCTTTTCCGCACCCTTAAGCCCGGCGGACTTTTGGCGGTGGTCGACGAGGAACCTTCGCCGGGAAGCTCGATTCCAGAGGGTGTGCCCAAGAACCGCGTTGGGCACGGCGTGCCGCAGAAAATCCTGATCGAAGAGCTTACGGCCGCTGGCTTCCAGGTCGTGACCACTCGCGACGACTGGCCCAACCATGACGCCAACCACCAGACTTACTGCGTAGTCTTCCGCAAGCCCCGCCCCTGAAAAGCTATAAAAGAGCAGGTGGAGCGCGGCCAATCGCAACTCACAAATCACTCAATGTCCCGATGACCCGATGAGCCGATCACCCATTCGCGGGGAGCCTTGCCGGTATTGTTTGAGGAGACGGAAGAATTTCAGGGAGCGGCGCGCGTCTTCTTGAATTTGCACCTTGAGGATGGCGGGGTTTTGGAATTTCATCTCGTCGCGGAGCCGGTAGAGGAACTCGATTTCCATATCCGTTTCGTCGATTTGGCCAGTGGAATCCAACAGAAAAGTCTCCACCGTCAAGCGATGGTCGCCAAAGGTCGGTTTGAATCCAACGTTGGTCACGGAATCGTGGCGCAAGTCGCCCAGCACGGTGTGCGTCACGTAGACCCCGACTTTGGGCAACTGTTCTTCGATGGGAGCAAGGTTAAGTGTGGGTACGGTGTGTTTGCGACCCACACCCATGCCGGCTACGATGGGCCCACTCGAAGAAAAGGGCCGTCCGAGCAGGCGATTGGCCTTATGGACCAACCCCTCCGTCAGGAGTTCCCGGATGCGGGTGCTGGAAACGCGGTCGCCTCGCATGTAAAGCAGCGGCACTACCTCCACGCGGAAGCCTTCCTGTTTCCCAAGTTCTTCCAGGATTTCCGTATCGCCGGACTGGCGATAGCCGAAACGAAAATTCGGTCCTACATGCACGGACGATGCCCGCAAGGGGTCCACCAGCACCCGGCGCACGAATTCTAACGGGGATTGGCGGGCGAGTTCGCGCGTGAAGGGCAGGACGACCAACAGGTCGATTCCGGTCGCTTCAATCAACTCCACTTTGCGCTTGAGCGGGGTCAGGAGCTTGGGCGCGTGGTCGGGCGCGAGAACCTTGATGGGGTGCGGCTCAAACGTGATGGCTGTGGCGAGCGCGCCCTGCGGTCGAGCCACGTCCACCACGCGGCGTAGCAGCGTTTGGTGCGCCAGGTGGACCCCATCAAAGTTACCGATGGTCACGACGCTGGGCGTCCCCGGTTCGCCAAGTTCCCGAAGTGTGCTGATGACGCGCATACGCGAAATGAAACTCGAAACTGGAAATTCGAAACTCCCCGCTATCTTCGAGTTTCGAATTTGGAGTTTCGCCTGTCTCACCCCTTAGAGTTCCAACTTCAATCCATCATAAGCCAACTGCACGTGCGAGGGGAGGGCAGAGTTAGTTGCCTGGTGGCCGAGGTCGTGGGCGATGTGTGTAAAGAACGCGCGCCGTGGTTTCAGCCGTTCGACCATCGCTACAGCCTGCGCGAGGGAAAGATGGGTGGGGTGGGGCTTGTGGCGAAGGGCGTCGAGAATGAGAATGTCCAGGCCTTCCAGCAGGGGAATGCTCGACTCGGGAATTTCGCTGACGTCCGTAACATAGGCAGTGTCACGAAAGCGGAAACCCAAAATCGACACATTGCCGTGCATGACCGGCACCGGCGTAACCTTCAGGCCCCACAAATCAAAGGGGCCTTCTATATGGTGCGGGTCGAGTTTGACCACGCCGCCGAAGGGGTAATTCCCGTCGAAGATATACGCGAAGGTGGTGCGAATTGTCGCCATGCAGCGGGCTTCAGCATAGATTGGAATCGGTGTCTGCTGGCGGAAATAGAACACGCGCGTATCATCGAGACCCAACAGGTGGTCGGCGTGGTGGTGGGTATAAACCACGGCATCCAGGCGGGTCATGCCCGCGCGCAAGGCCTGCGCCCGGAAGTCGGGAGTGGTATCAAACAACACCACTCGGCCGTCGTACTCCAGCAGGATGGAAGGCCGGAGGCGCTTATCATGCGGGTCGGAAGATGTGCAGACGGCGCACTTGCAGAGGAGGGTGGGCACCCCGGTGGAAGTTCCTGTGCCGAGAAACGTGAGGGTCATTTTCCTTTACGAGCCTGCCGCTTCTGCAATTCCACAAACGTCATCCGCAGTTCGTAGAGGACGTCGTCGAGGAGGCGGGATTCTTGTGGCGTCAAATTTCCCTGCGTTTTTTCCTGTAAGACCTGGAGCAGGTCAATGGTGCGTTGCGCGTTGGTCATGTCGGCAGGGATGCGCTCCCCCCCAGGCCCCGGAATCAACCCAAGCTGAAACATGGTGGTCGTGCTGAGGTAGGAGACCAGCGTTTCAAAGCCCGACGGCTCGCCGGAAAATTCCTCATCCAGGGGTTCAACGGCTTGCGGCCGCGGTACTCGCTCGGTTTGGGGCGGCGGTTCAGGCTTCCTCGCCACGGGCGCACCTTCCTCCCGCCGGGAACCTTCCGAAGTGAAGCTGCGACGATCGACCACTTTGAACCCCGAGGGTTCGTGCTTCTCATCTGCCATGAAATGCCTCGCGGGCCTGGACCCCCAAGCCTCGGATATGAACCGGAATCGGCCACAATTGCATAATAACTTAGTGTAGCAACAATCCTGAAAACCAACAAGGTCAGCGGAAAACAGGTCCCAAATATGGCAAATTTATCAGTGGGCCGGCCGGTAGATCACCCTGACCACGATGCACGTGACGACCCACTCTTCGAAATAGGCCACTCATTGTTGGAGGGTCAGCTTAAGCCCGATGTTTAGGTTGACATAGTTGTGCGCTACAAATGCGCAAATTGCGAATACTCCTACCAACCTGCATTTCTCTTCATAGGGAAAACTCTTGAACTTCAAGTCCATCTTTTCATCAAACTTCTGCCGAGCTTTTTGGAATGTTTCTGGTCCGAAAACGGGAGGGCGCGATTATGTGCAATTGGCAACTACCGTCCTGGAGGGATTCCCTGTAGAGTCCGGTAAAGATTCCGCCAACATCCTCTCGCGGGGATCAGTGTATATGAAACTGAATCCCCACGGGTTATTCATAATGCAGTGCCGTGGTGGGCTCGACGTGGGCGGCGCGAAATGCCGGAAATACGATCGCAGCCAGCGCCGCCGCGAGCAACACAGCAGATACCGTGAGGAACGTCAGGAGATCCGTGCCGCTGATGCCATACAAGAGGCTGGCGGTGAACCGTCTCAGGGCCAGGGCGATAGCCAACCCGATGGCGAGTCCCACTCCAGTTAGGAGCAGACCCTGCCTCAGAACCATGCCCAGGACGCCGCGGGGGTTAGCTCCCAAGGCCATGCGGATGCCGATCTCGCGGGTGCGGCGCCGCACCGAATAGCTCATCACGCCATAAAGGCCGACGATGGCCAGGGTCAGCCCTACCGCCCCAAATACACCGAGCAGGGTGGCCGAAATCCGCGGCAACAGCATGGACTTGTTCACATGTTCCTGCATGGTTTCGGTGTTGAAGACGGCCATGTCCGGATCGAGCCCGGCGATTTGCGCCCGGATCGGCAGCAGCAAACTCCGCGGATTCATGGCCGTCTTCACGGCGAGGGAAATCCCAAAGATGCTGATGACCTTTTCGGGGGCGGCTTCGACAAACAAATAGACGCAATTCTTGGGGCCCTCGCCGAGCGTGCGCGATTTGGAGTTGCTCGCCACACCAATGATCGTGTAAGGAATCTTTTGGCCGATCATCTGGCGGCCCAGGGGGTCCTCGTTACCGAAGATGTGCTGAGCCATGGTCTCATTGATAATGGCCACGTGCTCGTCGTCGGTCCTGGGGCTGAAGTCGCGGCCCCGCCGCAGCGGAATGCCCAGGGTCGCGAAGTAGCCGCTGCCCACGCTGTAGACATCGGCATTCACATTTTGCGGCGCGCCGCCCTTGCCGTTCGCCGCCTCGAAGCCATAGCTGGTCCCGCCGATGCTGAGGGGAAGGGTGTCAACAAAGCTCACGGAGCGAACTCCCGGCAGCGCCGAGACGTGTTCGCGAAGCTGCGCGATAAATTGCCGCGTCTTTTCGCGCGTGTAAGCATGCAGTTTCGGATCAACAGCCATCAACAGGACATTGTCCGGCTTCATGCCAATGTTGATCGAAGAGGCGTTCTGGAGGCTGCGGAGGAAAAGGCCCGCGCTGGCCAGGAGCACCAGCGACAGCGCCACCTGCACGACCACCAGGGTATTGCGCAAACTAAACGCCCGCATGCGGCCGGAAACCACTGACTCATTCTTAAGCGCTGCCACCAGGTCCGGGCGCGTGGCGCGGAGCGCGGGAACCAGTCCAAACATGACTCCGGTCAGGACGGAAAGGCCCGCCGTGAAAGCCAGGACACGCAGGTCCACGTTGAAGTCAAACACCACCGGGAACGGCAACGGCAGTTCGAAGCGGGAAATCGCCCGCGCCGCGATGGCCGCCAGCCCGAAGCCCAATAATGCGCCGGCAAGTGAAAGCAGAATGCTCTCCGTAAGCAACTGCCGCACCAACCGCCTGCGGCCGGCGCCCATGGCCAGGCGGACAGCAATCTCGCGTTGGCGGCCCGTAGCGCGCGCCAGCAACAGATTGGCAACATTGGCGCAGGCCACCAACAGCACGAGGCCGACCACCACCATGAGCACGGCCATCAAGCTGAGGGCCGGGGTTTGGGACCCCCCGATCAACATGCCGGCGGGGCCAAGCGTGATGGGCGGCTGGTGCTCTTTTTCATCCTTGCGATAGGTGTCATCTATCCTTTTCTTGACGACGTTCACGGCCGCTACCGCCTGGGCGTGACTCACGCCGGGTTTCAGCCGCGCATTCAGCGTCAGCCACTGGTTATCGCGCTTGTTGAACGGGTCATATTGAGTGAGGTCGGGCATGATCTGGCCGGTCATGGCCAGGGGAACCCAGAATTCCGACACCATCCCGTGCTCTGTGCCATAAAAACCCGGGGGCATGACACCGATTACGGTGTAGCGCTGGCCGTTCAGTACCACAGGCTTATCCAGGATTGACCGGTCCGAGCCGAAGCGTCGTTGCCACAGCGCATGGCTTAGCACGACCACGGCGTTGCGGTTCCGAACGGTATCCTCCGCAGGCAGGATCGGCCGGCCGAGGTAGGGAGTTGCGCCGACGACGGAAAAGTAATTCCCGGTGACGAGTTGGCCCCATACACGCTCGGGCTCGCCCCTGCCGCCCAAGCTGACGGGAACCAGGGGAAAGTGGGCGCACACACCGCCTTCAAAGACTTGGGTGGTCTGATCGCGATAATCTGTGAAGTCGGGATAAGAAATGGATTCGCCTTCGGCGAAAATAACCAGGCGCCCCGGGTCTTTCACCGGCAGCACGCCCCACAGGAGGCCGTTGGCGACGCTGAAGACCGTGGCGTTGGCGGCGATGCCCAGCGCAATTGATATGATGATGACGGCGGCGAAGCTGGGGGCATTCTTAATTGTCCGGAGGGCGTAACGCACATCTTGTAACAAGGTTTCCATGCCTTTACTCCATCGCGCCTGGCGGTCAGGCTTCCTAGTCGATTAAACGTAGCGGCTTGACAGGAAGTTCCCGGAGTTTTCATGCCGGGGGCGGAGAACCAGGATTTGCGCCTGAACGTGCCCCGCGGGATGAAACCAACGGAGTTGTGTCCTGCACATAGACGTTGGCCCCCACCCCGCCGCCTTGCAGTTCTCCTTCTCCCCTGAGCGGCGAGGGAAGATGAATTCTTAGTTCTGGTGCACTATTTATCCGGGATTTCCATTTTCGACCTCCGGCCCGACCGACAAAATACGCCTGACCGCCACTGAACGCAATTGTCAGTCGGGTTTGCGGTGCAAGGTGCTTCCGCAGGCCACGCGAGGGGCCATCCGTGCCTTTCGCGAGAACCCCAAAGGCGGCGTCGGCACAAACACCACTTCTTTGCCCAGCTTCTGTTGCTGCTCAATCTCGGGCAGCAGTAGTTCTTCCCAGTCGTCGGCACTGTGGACGTTGCCGGGCCGAAGTTTGGCCGCCCAACAGTCGCCCTCACGGTTGAACAGCAGCGGCGGGTGATAAAGGTCGTTTCGAAGTGGCCCTGGGTGTTCTTCCCCCGCGAGTCCGTCAGATGTTATTCGATCAATTTTCCGAACCCGAGTCGTTCGTCGAGTTCGCGCACCAGGATCAGGCCGCCGTCGGAAGTGACGCGGGAATCTTGGAAATCGACCTTGATTCCTTCCTGCGATCGGTATACACCGGGGTATTTGAGGAACTCGTCCCTGAGCGAAGGCAAGACAGTAAACGCGAGGCCCCCGAGGGCAAAGTATGCCACGAAGGCACCAAAGGACGTGACAGCGATCTATAGCTGCGATTCAGACAGTAAGAAACCAGGCTGGGCGGCCGACCAGCGCTCGGTCTGTCAACAGGTCTATCCGATCCGCCCGCACGGCTCTTGACGGCCTTTCCGACGGCCAGTTGTCCACCT
>JBEKLF010000216.1:0-14974 GCA_050010335.1 Terriglobia bacterium | reverse complement strand
ATGCCGTCATCCGCCAGTTGCACCAGGGATTGCCCCGGCTCGCTGCAGACCCGCAGCGCTTGCGCAGTCTCACGGCTTGGCCTTGGATTGTTAGTCTCAACTTGAACGCGCATTAGAATTAAAACACCAGGGGATCGCTGTCAACGGCGGCGCCTTGACAGCGCCGCGCCGCGGTGGAAAAGCCGCAAGGCCGGAGTACGGGCCTTGCGCTGCGCGATTTCCGTTCACCATCCGGAATTCACAAAAGATGTCAGTTATCAGTTGTCAGTTGTCACGTAGAGCCGTTAGCTATCAGCGGGCAGCGCTAGGTTCACATCGATGGGGGACCGAGCCCGGCGGGGTTTCAACTGAATGCTGATGACTGATAGCTGACGACTGACCACGGGGGCTCCCTCCCATATTGCCCTGTACAAGGGTCATACCCACTCGCTACCCTCTGCAATGCCTCCGCTATAGTACCTTCGTCCTCTTGCGCTTCCGCGGCGTGGTGAGACACTAGGCACGTCCGGGGTTGGCGAAAAGCTTTCACCATGAACGCAGATCTTATCCTTTCTCCCGCAATGGCGGTGGTCCAGAACGATCTCAGTACGGAGGGTTGGCCATGAAAATCAGGCAAACGGTGGTGGCATGGGGATTGATCGCAGCCCTCGCCCCCTGCATGGTGCATGCGCAGGCGTCGAGCCTTGCCGACGGCACATTGGTTCACGTGCGACTGACGGCGGACGTATTGAGCTCGCAGGCAACGGTAGGCTCCCGGGTGGATATGGAAATCGCCGAGCCCGTCACGCTGGAGGGTGTCGTGCTGATTCCCGAGGGGTCGGCGGCCTGGGGCGTGGTGCAGGCTGTGAGGAGGGGCAAAATCCTGCAATTCGACATCGAAGGAGCGCGGCTCCCGAATGGAAGGATCGTCATGCTTCGCCACAGCCCGCAAAGGGCCACGCAAGCGAAGAGGGACGCGATTAAAGTGGAAATTCGGGTGGGGGGGGATTTGGGAGCTCCCAAGGGAATGGAGTACAACGCCTATATGGATCAAGACCTCGACGTCGATGTGGCGCTCGAGACGGCGGCGCCCGCGCGGCCCCACGCGGAGGCGGCTGTGGCGGCAGCGACCAACCCACCACGCTGACATGTCCTTAAGATCCACGGCTTTTCGTTGTCAATCGGGGACGAACTGCGGACCGCCAAAACAGGTCCCCACGCGTTGAGCGACGGGTTCGGATGTGCCTCCACAAATTGCCCGTGGTGTGGGATACTCGCCCTTAAACAGGAGCGAGGCACAAGATGACTGCCGCAGACTTTCGCAGGATTGCCCTGAGCCTGGAAGGCGCCGAAGAGAGTTCACACATGGGCTCCCCCGACTTCCGTGTCGGCGGCAGGATCTTTGCCACCCTCGCCTCGCAAGCTCAGGGGTATGGAAATCTGATGCTTACGCCGGAACAACAAGCGGCGTTTGTCGAGGAAATGCCCGAGGTTTTCCTGCCCATTCCCGGCGGTTGGGGGAAAATGGGAGCGACCCACATCAGGCTCGCCAAGGCGACCGAAGATGTTCTGGCGGGCGCATTACACACCGCATGGAAACTACGGCTTGACAAGAATGGCAAGTCGCGCCGCAAGAAGCGGATGTAGGGCCGAACGGCGTTCGGCCCGGGGCCAGCGCCGCTGGCCCTTACGGGAATGAGCAAGCGTAGCGCGGACCTACAGACCAGGTCCGCGCTACGCCTGGGGCTACCTGCTTGCCGCCTACTGCCCGCTGCCTACTGCCTACTGCTTACTGCCTACCGCTCGTTCGGCTGTCGCGACTCGGCTTTTTCCACTGGCGGATCAGTCTCCGCGGGCTGAACCGGGGCGCCGTGCAGCAGATCGTTCGTGAGGAAGAATTTTCCGTCGGAGGGCACCATCATGATCTGGACCTTGTCGGAAAGCTTCTCGGCGATGATCTTATTGATGAGCAGGGGATTCTGCTTGAGCACAATCGCCTCGCTCTTCAGGCGGTCAGCGTCGGCTACCGCGGTCACCCGAATGCGGTTGGCCTCGGCGTCGGCCATCATGTTGCGGCGCTCGAGTTCGGCCTTGCTGTCGATCACCTTGGCTTGCGCGGAGGCCTCGGCGGTCTTCACGATGGTTTCCTTGCGCGCATCGGCCTCCAAGCGGCTTTGCTGAATCTGCTTTTCCTTGAGGGGCAGCGTGTACTGCATCGCGTCGGACTCGGCCTTGGCTTGAAGCACCCGCACCTGCGCGTCGCCCTCGGCGTGTTGCACTGCCTGCACCTTCTCGGCCTCGGCCTGGAGTTCGGCGATGCGCACCTGCTTTTCCTGGATCTGGGTGTCGAATACCAGCCGGTCGTTTTCCTGCTCCTTCAGCAGCAGCCCTTCCAACCCCTTGGCGTATTCGTCCGGCAGCTTGATGTCGCGCACCATCACTTCCTTCAGCACGATTCCGTCGGCGCCGAGGCGCTTCGATATCTCGTCGGCGGTGCGTTTTTGGATCTCTTCGCGCCGCGCGGCAAAAACGTCGCGCACGGTGTAATTCGGCACAATTTCGCGGAAGGCGCTCGCCACCACCGGCGGGACAATTTCCTCTTCCACCGGTTGCGGCAAGGTGTTCTGAATGTAGTCGAGGCGCCGGGCATCGAGCCGGTAGCGGACGTTGACGGCCAGCCCGATGATGAGCCCCTCTTGCGATGTGACCCTCAGGATCTCCGCCTTCTTGGTAGTTTCCGCCGCTTCCGTCGAGAAGATGTGATCACGAACGTCAAAAAGCACTACGCGTTCAATAAGCGGCTTGATAAGGTGCACGCCGGGATACAAGGTTCCCGGCCGCGTGCCGGAAATCTGGCTGACCCGGACGCCGGCCATGCCGCTGGGCACGACCACGATGGCGAGACCCATCAGCAACGGCAGCCACGCAAACATCGCCAGTTTTTTTGCCGCCTTCCAACGAATGGGTTTGGGAGTTGGGGTTATGCCTTCGACGCCCCGAGCCAGCAGGCGCCGATGATTTTCCGCCATGTAAACGTCATAGACCACTACTGCTGCGGCCGCAAGGTACGCCCCCACGCCCGCGATCATCATGAGATATTTCAGTAGCAACATACGAGTCTCCTTTTATTGACGATTGTTTGAAACCGGGACACGGGATACGGGACACGGGACACGTGCACTCGCTCCACTTGTGTACCCTTACTGCCGTCTGCCTTCGGCTTTCCGCCTACTCTCCGCTTGTTGTTTCCTCTGCCATCGCGGTCATCATCACGGGTGAAATCTCGGTGGCGTGCCGGTTAGAAATCCGCGTCGAGGCTGGGATGGCTGGCAGCAGCGAAGATGAGATTTCCACTGCCCCGCCGCCAAAAATCCCGGCAACTTGTGCGTCACGCTCGCCGTGAATCTCCACCGCATCGCCGACGCGCGCCAGGCTGAACAACTCCTCCACATCGTGCTTGCCCATCCGGATGCATCCGTGCGAGGCCGCTTTGCCGATGGAGTTGGGGACGTTGGTCCCATGGATTCCGTAGCCTTTCTGGTTCAGGCCCATCCAACGGTCGCCGAGGGGATTGGACTTTCCGGGCGCGATGACTTTGCCCTTATGGTAATAGGTGGGGCCGATCACTTTGTTGACGATCCTCAGCGTGCCCGTTGGGCTGGGGCTCACGGCGGCTCCTACGGCCACCGGGTAGACCTTCAGCACACGGCCTTCTTCCATCACCGCGAGCTTCCGGTCCGGAATGCTGATCACGAGCACGTGCCGGGGAGCATCCTCGCGCTCATCACGACGGAGAGCCGCCAGGCTCGGTTCCTTTCCCAAGAGCTGCGCCGACCAGAAGATCGCCAGGGTTCCAAGGAAAAGGCCGACCCGGCTCCGAATTCGCTCCGCACCAATCGACTCTTGCTTGGTGATGCCCCGCATGTTCTTGCCCTCCGCTCCGGTGGTTCTTGCGTCCGACGCCACAATTAAGAGCACGCCACCGGCCGGAGGTCATGTGATTGATTCTATGGTTGTTATGGGTTATTCACGAGAGGATGGACGTGTCTCGTGGCAGACGTTGTGGCGGCCAGGACACGGTGGTTGAAGGGGGGTACGGTTGTTGGAAACGGCGTGGTTAAGTGAAGCGCATGGGAGTCAATTCAGATGAAGTGCATGAGGAAATCCGATGACTGTTCACCTCATGAACGTGGATTTCCAAACTCATACTACGCCCTTCCCCTTGGACACCTTGGTCCGCTGGGCCAGCGAGCGAACCAATCAACCCTTGCGGGTGTTGGAGTGGATATCGGCGTTACTGAGGACAATCGCTATTTCCGACCGTCGCGAGGAAAGACTGCAGTAATTCCACCTCCTGTTCCAGGCTCGCGACGGCACCTTGGGCGGCTGGGAAATCTCCCTTGCACGCCATCGTCTCAAGCTCCTCGGCGGACTCATAAGCCCTTTTCGCCGAGACGTTTCGTGCTGCGGCCTTGGCGAGCCGCGCCGTCGTTTCGACAGTATGAAGGTCTTTCCGAGCCATGCCATTTCGAAGGTCAGCCAACAGGGTAGGCCATGCCGCTTGCGTGAGACCGACAAGTTCGGTCAAAAACTCCTGGTCGCCACCCACGCTGCTCAACGCCAGGCTCGCATTGAAAACTTCGACGTATTGTTCTGTAGTTTGTATCATTTTATTTAGTTATTTCTCCAAGATAATGATTTACGAGCCCCGGGGACTATCCGGGCTCAAACCGCCGCGGCTTCCATCAGGTCCTGCAACACTTCCGCAACCTTGTGGAATTCCGCGGACTTGTCAAAATAGAACCGGGCACCACTCTTCAGGCATTTCTTGCGATATTGCTCGTGGCTGCAATTGCTCAGTACGATGACGATCGGATTCAATTCATCTTTAATTAAACCCTCGAGGACGTCGATACCGCTTCCGCCGGGCATGCGGATATCCAGGATGACGACCTCGGGCTTCGTTCTACGTATTTCCCTCGCCGCGTCGGCAACGTTGCTGGCGTGACCGACAATTTCGATGCCGGGTAATGCCGCCAGCCCGGATCTTAGCCGTTCAACGAGGACATCCGAATCATCGGCGATTAGTACTCTCATCATGCCTCGAGGATTATCCTCCCGCTCGCCGGGAGCGGGGGCAATCGATGAAAGTGGGATTCTTGTGTAGGATTAAAGAGCAGGGGGATGTCCCATTTTATACTACATGTCTGGCCATTTCTGGGAGGAAGGGCTTCGTGAAGAGGTGTCCTGCGCTACACCACTGGCCGCACGCCAGAGCTTGGCATGAGGTTTAATCCACCAGTCGATTGCGCAACGCATAATTCATCAGCTCGGCGCTGGTGGTCATGTCCATCTTCTCCAAAATGCGCGCGCGATAGGTACTCACGGTGGTTGGGCTCAAATGCAGCACCTCGGCGATCTGGGAATTTGTCTTTCCTGAGCCTATCAAGCGCAGAACTTCGAATTCCCGGACCGACAGCTTTTCGTGCCGAGGATCGTCGGCGCGCCCGCCCAGGTCCAAGGCGAGCACCTCTGCCAAGGTCGGGCTCACATACCGGCCGCCCGCCAGCACCTTTCGAACCGCCTTCAACAGTTCTTCCGTGGCGCTATCTTTGTTCAGGTAGCCGGCCGCTCCCGCCCGGAGCACGCGCTTGGCGTACTGGTCTTCCGGATGCATGCTCAAGACCAGCACCGGGAGCTTCGGCCGCAGCCGTTTAAGGTCCTCGAGGACATCAATTCCACTGCGCCCCGGCATGCTAACGTCCAGGATCACCAGGTCCCAGTCGTGGCCCTGGACTTGGGCTAGAGTTTGCTGTGCATTTTCCGCCTCGATGCAAACAGCGTGCTTGAACTCGCGCCTCAGAATATCGATCAGCCCCCGGCGCAGGATGGCATGGTCATCAGCAATGAGAACCCGAATCACTTGAGTTACCCCTTCCTGGCCGGAACTCGCACGGCGGCTTTTGTAGAGGCGCCCTCCAGGGGGGGCAGTTCTTTCTTGCCCAAACTGCCCGGCTAAAGACGACGGCGACAAAAGCTGCTCGCCTCCTGTTTTCTGCCTGCTTACTGCCTACTGCTCTGAATCCCCGCCCTTCCGCCCGCTTGATGAGAATAACTGACGCTGGCGAGATATCCCCGCTGATTCTGACGGGGTCACTGGGATTCGCACCCGCACTGTCGTACCGTTTCCGGGAGGGCCGCTAATCGTCAGCTCTCCTCCCAACAGCAGGGTCCGCTCCCGCATTCCCAGGATCCCGAGGGACTCGCCGTTTGAGAGCTTATCCTCGGGGATCCCCTTGCCGTTATCGTGAACTTCCAGGGTCAGATCGGAGTCTTCTTTGGAAAGTCGTACCTCGACGGCGGTGGCATCAGCGTGCCGCGCCACATTGGTCAGCGTCTCCTGGAAGATGCGGAATATCGCCGTGGCTGGCTCGGGATTGACCGCGATGTCATCCACGGGCAAATCCAACCGGCACGTCGTCCCGGTGCGAGCCTGGAAGTCTTCCCCCGCCCATTCTAGGGCCGCCACCAGACCCAGGTCGTCCAGGATTCCCGGCCGCAGTTCGGTCGAGATTCGCCGAACGGTTTGAATCGACTCATCCACTAGCTTCAGGATCGAGGCAGTTCTCTTCGTGGGCTGGTTCTTGCCGGCTGGCAATTCCCGAAGCCAAGAGCTCAAGTCCATCTTAATGGCCGTCAAAGCCTGGCCCAGTTGATCATGAATCTCCCGCGCCACTCTCTTTCGCTCCTCTTCGCGGGTGTTTTGCAGTTGCCCGGCGAGCGCCCGCAACTGTACGAGCGAACGTTGGCGCTCTTCTTCCGCCCGCTTGCGCTCGGTGATGAGTTCACTGAAGATGATAATGCCCCCGATGCTGTTGTCGATTCTCCGCCAGGGCCGGATCTCCCATCGCACCCAGTCGGCACTTCCGTCAAGGCGCGCGAATCGGTCTTCTGCGCAATTCTCCACCGCACCCGCCAGGCATCGCCGGTGAATCTCCTTCCAACGCTCAGTTATTTCCGGAAACGCCTCATAGTGGCTGAGGCCTCGAATTTCCCGGTCACCCAAGCGGAAGTCAGTGATCCACCGCCGGCTGACCACCAGATAGCGCATCTCCCGGTCGAGCATGGCAATGGGGGCTGGCGCGTGCTGAACGAAGAACCGCAGCATCGTCTCGGCTTCGCGGAGGGCCATTTCCCCCTGCTTGCGCTCGGTGATGTCTTCCTTGACGGCGAGGAAATGGGTGATGGCGCCGCCGGAGCCTCTTATGGGGACGATGGAAGCGGATTCCCAATAAACCTCTCCGTTCTTCTTTTTGTTAGCAAACTCCCCGCGCCATTCGCCCCCGCAGAGCACCGTTTGCCAGAGCTCCCGGTAGGTCGCGGCAGGCACCATCCCCGACTTCAGAATGCGCGGGTTCTGGCCTGTGGCTTCTTCGAAGGTATAGCCGGTGAGTTGAGTGAATTTAGGATTGACGTACTCGATGTTACCCTGGACGTCAGTAATGACCACCGACGCAGGGCTCTGCTCGACCGCGCGGGAAAGCTTCCGGAGTTGCTCCTCCGCCCATTTACGCTGCGTGATGTCACGCACGAAGGCGAAGCAGTATTCCTTCCCATCGAACTCCAGGTAGTTCGCCGATACCTCTACGGGGAAGGCCGTTCCTTGTTTGCTTACGTTCTGGCTTTCAAAGGTCATCGCACCCCGCGCTTTGAGCTCCTCCCAGTGCGTTCTCCAAACCACGTCCGGCATCTGCCGATCGATATCCGGGATCCTCAAGGAGAGGAGTTCCTCACGAGAGTACCCCAAGGATCGGCATGCGGCCTCGTTGGCGTAGACGATACGGCTTTGTGAGTCCACCCAGGTGATAGCGTCCGAGGCATGCTCCACTGAAAATCGCGTCCGCCGCAGTTCCTCTGCCGCCCGTTGGCGCTCGGTGATGTCGCGAATCGCCCCCACATGAATCTTGCGCCCCTGGTCGAAGAAGTTGTTGGCGGTAATTTCGACGGGGAAAACCGTGCCATCCTTCTTGCGATGCCAGCGGAACTGGAAATGCATCCACTCCTCGGCGATGGCCGCCCGAGTCTTTTCGGGCTCGGCGGAAACCTGTTCGGCGGTAAGACACCGAAACTCCTCGCGACTGTATCCATACAGATCCAGTGCGGCCGCATTCACATCCAGAATCCGGCCGGTGTCAACCTCCACGACGAGGATGGCATCGGATTCCACTTCGAAGAGCCGGCGGTAGCGCTCCTCGCTTTCGCGCAGGGCCTCTTCCGCCCGTTTGCGCTCGGTGATGTCCTGTACCATGCCCACGCCATACAGGGGGCGTCCGTGTTCGTCCTTAACCTGCGAGGAGGTTAACAACCCCCACACCAGGCCGCCGCCTTTTTTGAGAAAGCGCTTTTCGATCTCGTACCTATTGAGTTTCCCGGCTGTCAGCTCGCCGAAGAGCCCCCAGTCCAAGGCGCGATCGTCGGGGTGGGTATACTCCGTGAACGCCAGGCGGCCCAACTCTTCCTCGTTATAGCCGAGCATCTGCCGGAGGGCCGGGTTGGATTTGAGGCAATGGCCTTGCATGTCCACCAGAGCCATGCCGGCCCCGGCATTCTCGAAGGTGGCGCGGAAGCGCTCCTCGCTTTCACTGAGCAAGGCCTCCGCCCGCTTGCGCTCGGTAATGTCCTTGCCGAAAACGGATATCCCAAATACCTTGCCATCGCGTTTGAGGAGGTTGAGCGTCAATTGCAGAGTAAGGGAGCCTGCGTCCGCAACGTAGTCTGTCGTAAACGAACCTTCGGAGAGAGCTCGCCGATAGAGTCGGCGCCATTGGTCGACACAATCCTGAGTAGGGGAGAGATCCTCCGGGCGCATGCCAGTTTTGAGGCTCATTCCGCGCCGGTGGAAAAAAAAGCTCCGGAGGCTGCGATTAAATCTGAGAAGGGAGAAATCCTCGGGATCGACAGACCAAATCAGATCGGACGTACTATCAACGATGGCATTCGCCAAGGCCTGCGACTCGCTCAGCATCCGCTCGGCCCGCTTGCTCTCGCTGATGTCCACGATGATGCCGCGCAGCCGTTCCACCTTCCCCTCGGGCCCGGAAACCGGGTGCATAGAATCCCTGAACCAGAGAACACGGCCATCTGCCGTTCTCATGCGGTATTCCACCGAGCGCGGCTTGCCTTTTTCCATCACCTCTCGTTCGCAGGCCAGAGCTTCCTCGCGATCCGCGGGGTGGAGGTGGTCGGTCCAGAAGCCCGGAGTCTGGAGCCACCGGTCTGCCGGGTAGCCCAGGATCTTTTCAGCCCCCTGGTGGCTCACGAAGGTGACTTTTTCGGTCGCCGCGTCGGCCTCCCAAACAATCGTTTTGGTGCTTTCCACCAACCCCCGGAAGCGCTCCTCCGCCTGCTTGCGCTCCTCGCGCAAGCTTTTCATTTCCAGCGCCTGCTGGACTGCGGCGGGAATTCGTGCCGGCTGTTCCTTCAGCACATAGTCCGCTGCGCCTCGCTTGACGCACTCTGCCGCGGCCTCTTCGCAGATTGCGGCGGTAATGACGATGAAGGGAATACTCTTGCCGGAGTGCTCCAGAATCTCCAGGGCATCGAACGCCGTCCAATTGCCGAGGTTGAAATCGGTCAGAATCACTTCGTACTCGCCTGCGTCCAAGTGCTCGCGGAAAGATCCCGGTGAATCCAGGATCGCGAATTGGACGTTGTAGCCACCACCTTCCAGCAGGGACACCACCAGCTTCGTGTCCTGCGGGTTTTCCTCCAGGATCAACACGCGTAGGAGCGGCGGTGATGGGGGGGCACCCTCAACTGTCATTGTGTTCACGGCCCGAACATCCTTTCAAAGGCGAGAACGTCTCGGAGGTGGAGGCTCATTGGCTCGCAGCCAGAACAACCCCCGTGAAAGACCACCAACCCTCAAAAACCACGGGCATCAGGCCAAGAGTCCACCTGGACGATAAGGAGAAATATCGAAACGCGAGCCGCCATTGCTTTGAGTAGGGTCGGGAGGAGGCGAGGCTCGTAGGTTAGTTAGGCTGGGCGCTGGCCAGGATTGTGGACTTATTCTCGGAAAAAAGTGTGCCAGCACCCACCCTTTGGCCTAATATTACAGTTAAGTCTATACCCGATAGCTCACCGAATGTCAAGCGAAAGCTATAACAGGCAACTATCAAATAGTAATATCTAGTGTGGCCGATGACCTGGCTCGTCCAGATTTGCCGTGCCCGAGGATCAAAACGGGCAGTCATCAGTTTTGTCCCCATTCGTTCCAGCCCACGACCCCGTGCTTGAGAATCTTGAGATGTTCTGGGTTGGCCATGGCTTAAATGTCGCTACTGGCGGTCGGAGGGAATACTGGAATGGGCGGAGAGAATTGCGGAGGGTAAAGGATAAAGGGTGAAGGGTGACAGAGTCGCATATGGATGATGACCAGAAACCCGACGATGGTAGCGCTCGGAGGCATCGGGCCGGTTCGTCCCCAATCGACAACAAAGACCCGCGGACCTCAAGAATAGGTCCGCATTTCGTCCCCTGTCGATGACGAAAAGTCGCCTGCCAACGGCATACGGGGCGAAGCCTCGGAGTCGTTGCTTCGGGCCATTCTGCTTGGGTGGCGCGATGTTGTTGTTGACCTTCTCGACTTGTGTACTCGGGACCCGGAAAAGCGCCGCAGGGTGACAAAACAACTCTGCCCTTGCAGCCAGCACCTAACGGTGCAACCACGAGGCAACTACACCTCCCCGGGGGGGGCGTGAGGATGGAAAGCTATTCGGATGCGAAGGTCGCCGCTCAGCCGACCGATGGCATAAGGTTGGCGATGGTCCGCGCGCTGGGGCTCATTTATTGCCTTGGGCAGGTCCCTTTCCTGCTGTTCGCAACTGAGACAAGTCAGGCTCCGGGGGAGCTGTCATCGTCTAGCATTAGGCGAGATTTCGTCATTCGGCTGAGAGATGGCCAAACGAAGTTTCGTCAAGGTCAGATCATTACTGTAGAGCTTGGTTACGGCGCATCCGCCCAGGCGCCCGCTAAGCGATTTCCAGACCATCCGGATCAGCCAGGTCTGGCCGTGGACCAATTTGTGCTTCTGCCTCGCACCGGGGTCGTGGACCCTCTCCGAGACTTCCTGGGTTCGGTAGGGGGCTGGGACGGACCGCCGCCTCGTGTGGTCCCTTTCGTTGAAGCGGAAGCGTCCTGGACCACGGCGGTTATCAACGAATGGTTCCGTTTTGACAAGCCGGGAGAGTATACACTTCGGGTTCTCGCCCACGCTGTTCGTGCCAGCTATGAAGCGTACGGCAGTCGGCCCGCCGGAGCAAACACGGTGGAATCAAACGCTCTCGAGTTCGAAATCGTTTCCGCGGAACCAGCATGGCAAGCCGCCACACTCCAGAAGGCGCTGGAATCTCTGGAGACAAAGTCCCCGGTTGAGTCTCAGCAGTACGGCTGCCGAATCCTGCGATTCCTGGCTACTCCTCAGGCTGTCGATAAGATGGTGGAGCACTACGCAGACCCGGACATCTGTGGGGCTGACTATCGCGATGGTCTTTTCGCCTTCCCCGACCGGGAGTACGCGGTAAGGACTTTGGAAGATGGACTCCTGAAGCCTTCCGTCGTCGTGTCCGCCGGCTACCTCGATACGCTGGCAAGGCTTTCTGCGTACCTGCAACACCCCGAGTTTCTGCCGGGCGTGGACGAGGAGCAACTCGGAACTTCGGGATGGCCGACAGGTGGTTTCTTGGCGGCCCATTGGGAATTGATCGAAGCGGAGCAGGATCGGCAGGTTCAGGTTCTGCTAGGGGCGCTCGACAATAAGCTGGCCGGCCCTCGCGCTCTCTGCCTGAAGGCCATTTTCGACTCGCCTATGGCGCACCAGCCGACGCTGCTCACGTCAATCGATCCAGCGCTCCTTGCCAAACTGCGGAAGGAGATGGCTTCCAGCTTTACCGAGCTTCCCATCTCCGAGCAATCAATGCTGCTTTACGGCCGGTGGGAGAATATCGCCAGCGCGGAGATGATGCCTGTGCTCAAGCAACTCTGTGAGAATCCACCACCGGGGCTGAACGAGCAGTTCATCGCGTTCGCGCTGGACGATCTTTACCGAATCGACCCCACGGAAGGACGTGCTCTCATTCTGGCGGAGATGAAACGCCCAGTCCCCCGGCTCGACCTCCGCTTTGTCCGATTGCTCCCTGATAAGGAAATTCCTGAGCTCGATAATCCCCTGGTCGAAAACCTGGAGGCAGGTAACGGTGATGAGGATAACATTGTGCAATTGATCGGCCGGTACGCAACCCCCGCGGTCTTTACGCGAGTCCTGGAAATTGAGGAACCCCGCGTTGATCGCTTGTCGTGTGAGGCCCAAACGGCTTTCATTGCTTACGCTATCAAGTCTGATCCGATTCGGGGCACGGAGATTCTCGACAAACGTGTGTCAGCGCATAACGGCTGCTCCCCGACGGTGCTCTCGGAAGTAGCCTCACGGCAGATGACCCCGCAGATTGAGCGGCTCGCCATCCTCCACGTTGGCGATTTGGATCCACAGTTGGCCGCCGGCGCCGCTGCGACACTGGGCGAATACGGATCGGCCGGAGCTGAGCAACCCCTCTGGGACCGCCTGGAGAAATGGCACGCCCGCTGGGCGGCTCTCTCAAGCGACCTCCCGAATGGATACGGCAGCGCACTGCACAACGGACTTGAGACCGCCCTGGAGCGGTCGCTGATCGATGCGCTGGGAGCAGGACAAGCGTGGTTTGCCGGACCCGACGTTTTGGGGCGATTGGCCAGACTCTGTGCATCGTCCGGGGGCTGCCAGAGAGTGCACGAAATTGCGGAGGAGGCCGCGGCCGCGCCCAACATCAATGTGTACGGGTCGGAGCCGACCTACTATGCGTCGGTTGCTCAATACCAGATTAACTCCGTTGTGTCGCTCAAACAGAAGCTCGCCCAATTCCCTAAAGGCACCATCTTTGCGTGGTCGTTTGCCGGGGATGAGAAGGAGGGCGCCTCGATTCTGGCGGATCTTCGTGAATTCCTTAAAGGCTACGGCATGACGATCCGCTAATTAAGCATCTACAGGTATCAGGTATGGATGCAACTTCCCAGCGCCGAATGCTGATTCTAGCTTTACTCGCTGTCGCCATGCCCCTCTCGGCCCGTGCCCAGGCGGTCCCTGTCCAGGACCTTCACCTTAGTATCGACCACCCTGTGTACTCGAACTTGCCTGTCTGGATCAAAGCTGACCTCAGCGAAATATATGAAGCTCGCTACCCCTATCATGAAGATCCTAGCGATTTTGGTCCCAACCAGCTCGAGGTGAGGCGGGGAGGCCAACTCCTTCCGCCGCGACCATTCCCAGATTTTGGCGGTTTCGCTAGGACGGGACCACAGGATGGCTCGGCTGCTCCTGCCAGTGCGCCAACGAATCGCTTGCCCCTCCACCTGCAATACGCTATGGACGAGCCAGGTACTTACTCAGTCCGTTGGACAGCAATCCGCCACCTCCTTATGGCCAACCGCCCGGCAACCGTGGTGGTGGCGCGCTCAGACTGGTTTACCTTCGAAGTGGAGCCATCAACGCCGGAGCAGAGAGAAGCCTGGCTGAAGAAACAGCTTGCGGCAGTTCCTGATGATCCGGGCCGATTGGTTGGCGATTTTCTGCCTTCGTTGCTCGTAGCATCTCCCGAGCCGCGGGTGCTTCAAGTGATTCTGGATCAACTGTATTCGAAGGACCAATTAGTCAGCGGCTATGCGCTCAGCAGTCTGGGCCTTTTCAGTGCAGATGACCTGCGGACGCAAGCGCTTGAACTCATACACCATCAGGGGCTCAGTGAACGGATGGCGTATTTGATATCTTGGAACCCGCAGTTTCGAAATGATCAGGAAGACATTCTTCGCACTATTTTGCCCGGTTTGCGTTCAGGCGATGATAGGCAGGTGGCGGCAACGCTGACGTTGCTCGGTTCCCTGGTCCACAGCGAGCGGTCCAGTTGGCCGCCGAACTCAGAGGTGCCCGCCCAAACCGACCGTGCCGTATTGGCCGTCGCGCCCAATCTCGTCAAACGCGGCGGCGATACGCAACAAATGCTGGCCCTCTATCTCGGCGAGATTAAAAGCGATGAATCTCTTAGTCTGTTGTGGCAGTTGGCTGAGGGAGCCGGCACGGGGCACGAGCAAGCGCTCATCGTGCTGACCTGGATTGCGGGCGAGCGCGATCTTCCTCGACTGGGTGAGTTGTTAGTGAAGCCTGGGGACTCGGACGAATACGGCCGTGACCTTTCGAGTCTTCCCTACGGTCTGATTCGTGGGTATGGTGACCGCGCGATCCCGTATCTTGAGCAGGCAATATCCAAATCCCCCTATGCCTTCGTGCGAACGAGTTCCGCCGAGGAACTCGCCCTTAAGGGGCTGCCCGTTGCGTTCAGTTTCTTTCTTGACGCGGTCCAGAACAAGCGGTTCTACAAGCCCGAGTTGGTGCAATGGCTCATGGACCATTGTGGCCTATCTCGAAGCGCCGACGATGAGGCCGTGATTGCATTCCTCAACGCGCGCCTGGGGCATTGACTTCCGGCGAGCTGAGGGGACCGCTGCCTTGATCAAGATAACCAGGCTGCCGTGCCTCGTCATAACCGAGGCCGAGGAAACAAACATCCAATTGCGGCGCTTGTGTGTCCCGCAACCCGTGAATGCATTCCCGCCTCTTCCCCGCAGAGCCGATCGGTTGTTCTTCTTCGTTGCCCGCACGTGGCAGGATATCCGGGCGCGTACGGTCTGGCGTCATTGTGTGCGTTGTTCGGCAAGAGTGTTTTGGGAAGCTATCTGGGGCCTCACCGAGGCTCAAGACGACGTCGCGACGAAGACCTTCAGCAGTGTAGGCACCCGCTTAGAAACGTAGAAATCTGAACACAGGCCGAGGATTGAGAGCGAGCCATCCTCATCGCCGCAGGCGGCTTGGGCTTTGAATGTCATCGCCGCAGGCGCGTTCGGGGAC
>JBEKLF010000215.1:0-15041 GCA_050010335.1 Terriglobia bacterium | reverse complement strand
CCAGGACCCCAATGACAAAGGCGACCTGGTCCGCACGCTGCTGAAGGAACGCGTCGAGCAGGAGAAACTGCTCCAGAGAATTCCCAAAGACATGGAGGAACTGTTTGCATGACGGTCATCGTTGCCACCGACACGCCGGATGCCATTCGCGGAATGCTGAAACGCTGGTTTATCGAGCCCCGCCCAAACGTCTTCGTCGGCTCACTGAACCGGCGCACTCATGAGAAAACGATCGAGTACATCAAGCGCAACGCCGGCGATATCGGCCTGCTGATCGTCAACAGCTACCCTAATTGCCAGGGCTTCAAAATCGATACCACCGGCCCCACCGACCGCAAGGGCGTCGAGGTGAGCGGTTTGTGGATGGTGGCCGAGAAATGGGAGGACCAAACGACGACCGCGCCAGGTCAAACCACCGATTTTCCCCCTGATTCCTCAAGCTAAGTCCTTTGGAATTCAGGGTAATCCCCACGCGCGTGGGGATGGTCCGCCTTCCGTGCCAGGGCTACGGCTTCCTCGTAAGTAATCCCCACGCGCGTGGGGATGGTCCAAGCGACTGCTCCGCAAGCGGCTTTGCGATCAAGTAATCCCCACGCGCGTGGGGATGGTCCGTTCCTCGACTGCAACCGCCAGGTCCTCGGCTTGTAATCCCCACGCGCGTGGGGATGGTCCGGGTTACGCGCTTCCGGACGCGGTAGCGCCGCCGTAATCCCCACGCGCGTGGGGATGGTCCGTTGACGCCGGAACAAGCCTCGAATCACCTGCCGTAATCCCCACGCGCGTGGGGATGGTCCGGCGCGCCGTAGAAAAACACGGTGTCAGCGCCTGTAATCCCCACGCGCGTGGGGATGGTCCGGATTCAGAGAGCCTTGGCAGGGCTATTTTGGTGTAATCCCCACGCGCGTGGGGATGGTCCGAGGAAACACAACGCATGTTGGCCCTGCAAGGAAGTAATCCCCACGCGCGTGGGGATGGTCCGTTACCGGAGTCGATGGCACCGGCGCCGTAACCGTAATCCCCACGCGCGTGGGGATGGTCCGTTGAAACCCGGGCCGTCCGTCGCGGCGTTTGAGTAATCCCCACGCGCGTGGGGATGGTCCGGGCAATTCCTTGTCGAGGTTCCTGGGGAAAGCGTAATCCCCACGCGCGTGGGGATGGTCCGGCTACACGACATCGGATGCGAACCTGGCGGACGTAATCCCCACGCGCGTGGGGATGGTCCAGAATCGTGGTCCCTTTGGGCGCTGCGCGATCCGTAATCCCCACGCGCGTGGGGATGGTCCGGTTTTCTGCGCGTCCTGATAGGGCTTGAGAGCGTAATCCCCACGCGCGTGGGGATGGTCCAGTCAACGCACTTCCTATTTCTCTTGGCGGGACGTAATCCCCACGCGCGTGGGGATGGTCCGGGCTCCTCGACGGACACGATCCAAACGAACTCGTAATCCCCACGCGCGTGGGGATGGTCCGAACGCCGATTTCTTTTTCCAGATCATCGATGCGTAATCCCCACGCGCGTGGGGATGGTCCGGCGTTGGTTGCCTCGGTGGGAAGCCCTCCCGCGTAATCCCCACGCGCGTGGGGATGGTCCGATAACAGCAGCCGCAAGTCCAGGTTCTACGGTGTAATCCCCACGCGCGTGGGGATGGTCCGAAGTGCCTACGCAGAATAGCGAGGCACGATGAGTAATCCCCACGCGCGTGGGGATGGTCCGGATCCCGAGAGGGCGATTGCCCAGGTCATCCTGTAATCCCCACGCGCGTGGGGATGGTCCGAATTGGCAAAGCTGCGGCAGGCGATCGAGAACGTAATCCCCACGCGCGTGGGGATGGTCCGCGATCAAGGAAATGCAGGGCGAAACCAAAGAAGTAATCCCCACGCGCGTGGGGATGGTCCGGGTGACTCAGGCATTTATGTAGACCGGAATACGTAATCCCCACGCGCGTGGGGATGGTCCGATACCGGCGACGATTGGTTAGACCCCGCTGTGGTAATCCCCACGCGCGTGGGGATGGTCCGTTAGAGATGAATGGGCCTGCATCCAGTGTGGGGATGGTCCGTTTTCCCGCACCGACATTGCCGGCCTTTTCCGGTAATCCCCACGCGCGTGGGGATGGTCCGAAGCCGCATTTTGTTTTCCTCGATGCCACGGGGTAATCCCCACGCGCGTGGGGATGGTCCGGATTAGGCCGTGCCGTGACCGATTCCTGTACGGTAATCCCCACGCGCGTGGGGATGGTCCGAACCACAAAGAACCCTAGCGCATTGCTGCTACGTAATCCCCACGCGGGTGGGGATGGTCCGGCGAGGGGGATTGTCTGCGGCCCTGCCACGTCGCGTGTTCGTGTGGGGGCCAGCGGTGCTGGCCCGGGCCGAACGCCATTCGGCCCTACATTCTCGCTTCGGGAAACAACCCACACGCAGCGACGGCAAAGGCGCTTCGGTCGTTGGGGCCCGCTATACCGAAACAAGGGAACGTACGATGTGATATGCTACGTTTAAATGGAGGCCGAACAGGGCGTACTGGAGAAGATTAGAGGGCTCGTGGGCGCAAGGAGATACCGGATCAGACTCCATGCTGTCCGCCATATGGTGGAAGAGGGCTATGAACAAACCCGTGAACTCAAAGTGCTCCGAGTGTGGGGGCCAGGTTCGAAGAAAGACCATTGCCCAGGAGTTCGAGAAAGAAGGGGTCAAAGTCAAGCTCTCTGGACTCCAGGCGTGGGTCTGCGTTCGGTGTGGCGAAGTCTACTTTGAGCCCGGCGGGGCACAGCAAGTCGTTCAGGTGGTCAATTCTTTGTTCAGGTTAGCCTTTGCCGAAAGACAGCATAAGGGGACTCTGAGCGCTCAACTCTCGTAGTTGCCCAGCTTGCATCCATTATCCATAATTCCGCTGGTCCTACGACGCTGGAAGCTACTATCCCTAACAGGCACTTGTCACCAAGGCTTTGGAAGGGCGGAGATTCGGCCCCGGCGTTATGCGGCTTTTCTGATTGTTTCCGCCTCCCCCCCACAACTTGTGCGGGAACACACAGCCAAATTTCGGACCCAAATTTCGGACTGCGGGAGCTCGCTCCCGCTCTCTCTACCGCTGACTCGTCAGCGGTTGATTCGCCGCGACGAGTCGCGGCGAGGGAAAGCGGCGACGAGTCGCCGCACTCCAAAACTTCGGTTCGTATCCCCGTGGTGAGAGAGGAAGGCTAATCGGCCCGCCGTTCCGGAGCGGACGCAGCCGCCATCAGCGCGGGGGCTAGATTCACCGCGGCCATAAGCGCTGCCGTGCGCAGAAATCCGTAAACGGGAATCAGCAGAATGCTCAGCGCCAGAGCTCCGGCGCAGGCCCCAGCGAGGTCCAGGGCATAAAGGGCTCCGGGCGAGCGGCCGCTTTCCGGCGCGTTCGGAGATGATCCATCGCTTCCGGGCCGGGCGCTCGGACCTGGCGGGCCGGTAGGTAGGCGACCATCGGCAAAGTAAACCCGACTAGCCAGAAGGAATTGGAAGCCACCGAGCCAACCCGCCACCAGCGCCAAGGCGGGGAACAGGATCTCGCTTGCCGCGCGCTCGCCGCCCACGCTGCTCACTCGGCCTAGTTGCACGAGCAGGCCATAGAGCAGCACCGGTGACGCCGCCAGGACGATTTGCAGGCCCGCGAGGAGACGCAAATCCCGCCGCGGCGAAGCTCCAACTAGGCTCCTGGAAGAGCGTAACGCCCACCAGGCGCCCAGCGCCACTCCCACCATGAATAACGCCACCAAGATCGTCAGCTCGTGGTAGACGTAGCCGTAAAGCGCCTGGAATCCTAACAATAGCAGGATTTCCAAACCCAGCTCGGTGAACCCCACCACCGCCACCGCGAAGGCCGCTGACCGGCGTGCGCGGGCAGCCGGCTTATTCTCCCGGCCCGCCGGCCACATCCACAGCAGCGGGACCATCGCCGCGAGGGCCAGCATCGTGCCCGTCATCAGCCGCTTGAAACTCATGCCGGCGAGCGCCTCAATCCCGTGCACGGAGGTGTTGCGGAAATGTACGCTCCAGAGCACCATGTCAAAATAATAGGCTACAGGGGAAAAGTCGCGATTCACCGGCGTCGACGGCAGCGGCTCGATTTGGAGTTGCAAATCCTGCATGCGGTCCCGCGACATGCGAAACGGCAGAAAGTATTCCCGGACATATTGTGTGTGCAACCGGCGCTCCCGCAACCGCCGCAGGAGTTCCTGAGGGTCGGAGGTCAGCGTTCCCGGCTTCACCGCCGCGAAAAAATGGACTGTACCGCCAGGAATCGCGATGACCTCCGGAAACACCTGCCGCAAAGTGCGCAGAAGGCAGCGGAGGAAGTCGGCCAACTCCGGATTGATGTATTCCTCCGAGGAGGTCACCTGAAACGACAAAATGCCCCCCGGCCGCAGCCTGGCGGCGGCTTCCCGATAGAACTCTTCCGTGTAAAAACGATTGAGCTGCGCCGTGTGCGGGTCGGGCAAATTGACTATGATGACGTCAAAATTGTCCGAAGTGCTCTTCAGGTACCGCCGCCCGTCCATGGCGTTGTCCCGCACACGGGCGTCTTGGCGGACCGCGTCCCACTCTGCTGCGAAGTACCGCGCCGCGATTCTAAAAATCATAGGATCAAGTTCGACGTAGTCGATTCGCTCCAGGCTGGGGTGCTTAAGCGCCTCCGCCACGCTGCCGTTTACGCCACCGCCGATCAGCAGCAAGCGGCGAGGGTCGGGATGTTCGAGCAAGGCATAATGCACGGCCTCTTCCGCCGCCGCAGGGTCCGGCACGGTCATCACGATCAAGCCGTTTTCAAAAAGGCTACGGCTCGCACCCGTCTTCACCACGGCCAGGCTGCCGTATACGGAATTCCGCACGGCCACCAGATTGAAGCCGCGCCACAAGCGCGCTAGTGAAAGGGGCTGGAGTTCGTAATTGCCCATGACGACAAGAGCCGCCATCACTCCAAAGCCGGCGGCCAGAGCACGTCGCCGCGCGCTGATCGAAGCGAGCAGCACCCAGGCCGCAAGGAGATTCAGCAAGCCCAGTAGCGCCGTAATCTCAAATGGGTTCGCGAGGCGTACCAGCGCCAAGCCCGCAAGCACGCCGCCCAATCCCGAACCTGCCGCCTCCAGCAGGTACACAGCGCCTGTGGCCGTGGCGATCGATGCGCCGGACATATCCGCGAATAACCGGCTCCCTGCCCCAAACAGCCCGCCGGAGATCACACAGAAAAGACTGAGCGTCGCGCAGGAGGTGAGAAACATCGGAACGGGCCCGAGGATTTCTCCGGGAATCGATTGGCAAAAGCCTTTGCTGGCCCGCACCGCCAGCAAAGTGAGTGGCAGCGCGAAAGCCAGCAGCGCCTGAAGCCCCGCTACGAGTTTTTGCGGATGCCGGGAGCGCACCGCCCATCGGCCGATCAAACCTGCGCCGAGCGCCGTCCACAGCAGCCAGTTGGCCAGCATCACTCCCAGCGCGAGTTCGTTGCCATAGAAAACCACCATTAACTCGCGCATCAGCATGACCTGGGCGATAATCGCCGTAAAGCCGATGAGCAACATGATGGAACGTAGCGCCCAGGTGTCTTTCGGCGCTTGCCGGACTGTGCTTTGGAAGTCCATTTGCTGACACATTCCAATGGAACCGAGGGCAATACGGTTGCCAATTCGTAGGAAACCTAAGCCCGAGACCCCAATTATGACTGGCGACCTGCCCACGCCCGAAAACCCCGCACCGCCCTCCACGTCCCGGCGCGAGGTGCTCATAAAACTCCTGCGCGCGGGAGGCCTGAGCGCTTCTGCGGTGGCCGCGGCGCTGTGGCTGCGCAGTCGAAGTCGCCGGCCGGAGGATGAAGCTCCCCTTACCCTGGCCCGCAGCTTCACAGTTTCGGCAGACACTCACTATCCTGAAATGGTAATCGCACAAGGGGATGATCCCCGGGCGCTGGTGCGGAAGGCGCTCGATGCGTTGGGAGGTACACGGCGCTTCATCGCGCGCGGCGACGTGGTGGTCATCAAGCCCAACATCGCGTGGGATCGCACTCCCGAGCAAGCCGCCAACACTAATCCTCTGGCCGTGGCGGAAATGGTGAGGCAGTGCCTGAATGCGGGCGCCAAGAAAGTGATCGTCACCGACGTAAGCTGCAACGAACCCCATCGATGCTTCCAGCGCAGCGGCATCGCTCGTGCCGCCAGCGACGAGGGCGCCCAAATCGTGCTGCCGGAGGAAAACCTGTTTCGGCAGGTTAATCTGCGCGGCGACGTTCTGGGCGAGTGGCCCGTGCTTGAGCCCTTTATCGCCGCCGACAAGATGATCAACTTCCCGATTGCCAAGTCTCACAGCTTGACCGGCGTTACTCTAGGAATGAAGAATTGGTACGGCATTCTGGGCGGGGCGCGAAACCGGCTTCACCAGCGCATCCATGAAAGCCTGGCCGACCTCGCCGACGTCATGCGCCCGACTTTAACCCTGATCGACGCCTATCGCGTGCTGATCCGTAACGGTCCCACCGGCGGCAGCCTGGCCGACGTGGTTCTGAAAAAGACGCTGGTGGCCGGAACCGATCCCGTAGCCCTCGACGCCTACGTGGCAAAAGCCTATTGGGATTTCGAGCCCAGCCAGTTGCGCTACTTGCAACTCGCGCAAGATCGGGGATTGGGAAGGATGGATTTTGAGAAGGTCCGAACGCAATCTGTCACGGCGTAGCTGGTATTCACCACTGATCTCTTAGTTCCACTGGCACGACCACCCCTTCAATATGAATGCTGCGAAATCCTGGCCAAACGACCTGCATCGAAGCGTTGTTGAAGCGATTGACGGGGCTCATTGAGAGCGATAGGATTGCGCTGCATGTTTGTGCCCGTAGCGCTTGGGCAGACCCCTTGACAACTCAACACCGCGATGGAGGAAGATATGATCAGCGTGAAACTCGACCGCCGCGAATTCCTGCTGTCGGCATCGCTCCTCTCGGCCGCCCCCCTGGCCGCCGGGCAAGGGGATGAAAGTTTCAGTAAGGTCCAGATCAAAGTTAAACCGATATCCGGCAGTGTCTACATGCTGCAAGGGGAGGGCGGCAACATCGCTGCGTCTGTGGGCGATGACGGAATCGCCATCGTGGACGACCAGTTCGCTCCCTTGGCGGAGAAGATTCGCGCCGCTCTGAAGGACATCACCGGCAAAGACAAGCCGGTACGATTCGTCATCAACACGCACTATCACGGGGATCATACCGGCGGGAATCTGAACTTCAGTGCGACTTCCACGATCATCGCTCAGGACAATGTGCGCAAGCGCCTGGCGGCGGGCGGCCCGGGGGGCAACGGCGGTTCAATTCATATGGATAACAAACCTGCGGAAAGAGCCGCACTGCCGATCATTACCTTCGAGCACGATGTTACCGTTCACCTGAATGGTGAGGACATCCGTGCCCTTCACTTTCCGGCCGGTCACACGGACGGCGATTCCATCATTTTCTACCCGCAAGCCAATGTGGTTCACATGGGCGATGACTTCGTCCGCTACGGCTTTCCGTTCATCGATATTGACAGTGGCGGCAGCGTCCAAGGCATTATTGCGGCTTGCGAGAAGGTCATCCCCGAGCTTCCTCAAGATGTGAAGGTGATTCCTGGGCACGGCGACCTGGCGACCCTCGACGACGTGCGCGCCTACATCGGAATGCTCCACGAAACCACGGATGTCGTCCAGAAGGCCCTCGCCCAAGGGAAAACCTTTGAGGAGATGAAGCAGCAGAAGATCCTTGCTCCCTGGCACAGGTTCGCTGGAGACTTTATAAGCGAAGATGTCCATCTCGAAACACTGTACAACTCACTTACCGGCAAGAAAAATGGGAAGTTCTTGAAGCACAATTAATCGGGCGTAGTACCAACCTGTTTTGTAGATCCGCGACGCATCCCGCAACGACAAGGGAAAGCCGCGGACCTACAGAACAGGTCCGCGCTACGATTCTCATTCGAGGCTGCGCTGCAATTTCGCGACCAGCTTTTCGGCGCGGGCGATCTGGCGCACCACCTGCCTTGGCGCGGTGCCGCCGGTCACATTGCGGCGGGCCACCGAGCGCTCCATGGAAATGGCCACTTCGTGCAGATCGGAATCCCAGCCCGGCACGAACTGCGCGGCTTCCCCCGCCGATAAATCCTCGAACGTCTTGCCCTCCGCAGCGCAAAACCGAACCAGCTTCCCCACCTGCTCATGCGCATTAGCAAAAGGAGTGCCGCGCCGCACCAGTTCATCGGCCAGGTCGGTGGCGGTGAGGAACCCAAGCTGGGTCATAGCCTTCATCCGCTCAGGGTGGATGCGCATGGTGGCAGCGACGCGGCCCGCGATGATGAGGGCATCGAGCGTCGTGTCCACGCCCGAGAAAAGGGCTGCCTTGTCCTCTTGCAGGTCGCGATTGTAGGCGAGCGGAAGGCCCTTCATTACGGCGAGCATTCCAGTGAGTTTACCGAGCAGCGTTCCCGCCCGGCCGCGGATGAGCTCGAGCGAATCGGGATTCTTCTTCTGCGGCATCAGGCTGCTGCCGGTGGAATAGGCGTCGGCAAGCTCGACGTAACCAAAGGCCGGCGAGGAATAGACGATGCGATCCTCCGCCCAGCGGCTCAGGTGGACCATGCACAGGGAGCAGGCGAAAAGCAGTTCCGCCACACCATCACGGTCGCAAGTTACGTCCACGCTGTTTTGGGCGACGCGCGCAAATCCCAACTGCTTCGCCAGGCGCTCGCGATTGACCGCGAAGGTGGTTCCCGCGAGTGCGCCCGCGCCCATGGGGAGCTCGTCGGCGTGGGCGCGGCACTCCCTTAACCGGATCACGTCGCGGTAGAACATCTCGAAATAGGCAAGCAGGTAATGCGAAAAAAGGATAGGCTGCGCGGGTTGCAGGTGGGTGTACCCGGGCAGAATCAGTTGGATATTCCGGCGCGCTTGCATCACCACAGCAGAGAGCATTTCCGCTAGCGCTCGCTCAAGTTGGAGCGTCGCGTCCTTCACGTACAGGCGCATCTCCGTCGCCACCAGGTCGTTGCGGCTACGGCCGGTGCGCAGCTTGCGCGCCACATCGCCCACCTGCCGCTCGAGTTCAGCCTCGACCCAGGTGTGGACGTCCTCTGCGGCCTGCCCGGCAGCCCAGCGGGGGTTGCGCTCGACTTTGCGGCGCAAGGCTTCAAGGCCTGCGGCGAGACGGCTGACCTCGCGTGGTTTCAAGGCGTGCGCCTGCCCCAGCGCTTTCACGTAAGCCAGGTTGACGCGCAGGTCGTACAGAACGAACCGTTGATCGAGGGAAAAGGACTCGGAAAAGCTTTCGAACTGCGGGTCGCGCCCGCCGCTGAAGCGCCCGCCCCAGAGCTTCATCCCTTCTTCCCCCGCGCGGGTTTCGCTTCCCGCTTCTTGCGCAGTGCGGCCTCGATCCGCAGCGGCAAGCCGAGGATGTTGATGAAGCCGGCGGCGTCCTTCTGATCGTAGTCTGCGCCCATCACAAAGCTGCCGATGCTGGTATCGTACAGGGAATAGGGTGATTCGCGGTCCAGTACACGGACGTTGCCACGGTAAAGCCCCAGGGTCACTTTTCCCGTCACGTTTCGCTGCGTAGTCTCCACAAAGCTGTCAAGCGCCTCGCGCAGTGGGGTGAACCACTGTCCGTAATAAACCAGCTCGGCATATCGCAATGCGACATATTGCTTGTAGTGGAGCGTTTCCCGATCCAGGCACAGGGCTTCCAGTTCATGGTGGGCGGCGTAGAGCAGTGTGCCCCCGGGTGTTTCATACGCCCCATGCGACTTCATTCCCACCAGGCGGTTTTCCACCAGGTCGGTGCGACCCACGCCGTAGCGGCCGCCGATTTCATTCAGGATTTCGAGCAGCTTTACGGGGCCCATCCGCCTGCCATTGACCGCCACCGGCACACCCGCCTCGAAGGCGATAACCACGGTGCCTTCCTGGTCCGGCGCGTTTTGCGGGCTGGAGGTGAGCTTCCAAGCGTCCTCGGGCGGTTCGCCCAGGTGGGTTTCCAGCGGCCCGCCCTCGTGGCTCAAGTGCCACAGGTTCTGGTCGCGGCTGTAGAGATCCTTCTTGGTAACGGGCACGGGGATGCCGTGAGCCTCGGCGTATTGCAAAGCGTCTTCGCGCGATTTGATGGACCACTCGCGCCACGGAGCGATGACCCGCAGATGAGGCGCCAGCGCCTTGTATGCAAGCTCGAACCGTACCTGGTCATTTCCTTTCCCCGTGCAACCGTGCGCCACAGCGTCCGCGCCCTGTTCGAGTGCCACTTTCACCTGGGCCTTGGCCAGAACCGGTCGCGCGAGAGAAGTTCCGAGCAGGTACTTGCCTTCGTAAACCGTCCCTGCCTTAACGGCCTTCCAAAGGTGGCCGGTTACAAATTCCTCGCGCAGATCCTCGACAAGAACTTTGGTAGCGCCACTGGCCAGGGCCTTCTTGCGGACGGCGGCGTAATCGTCGCCTTGGCCGACGTTGCCAACCATGGCGATGACTTCGCAACCGTAGTTTTCCCGCAACCAGGGAATGATGATTGAGGTGTCAAGTCCTCCCGAGTAGGCGAGAACCACACGTTTGACTTGCGTTGGAGAAGCAGTTGACATGGATTTGAATTCCGAGTTCCTTTTCTTGGAAAGTTATCAGTCATCAAAGGTAGCGTGGACCTGTTCTGTGGGTCCGCGGCTTTTCTTTGCCCTTAGAGGACGAGCCGCGGACCTACAGAACAGGTCCACGCTACACCCGCATGATCCGCCTAGCGCGTCAAGTCGCAACCAGGGCGCGAATTCTCTTGCGAATCACTTCCGCCTGGCGCGAACTGGGAGTGGCGATAAAGATGGTGTCGTCACCGGCCACGGTTCCGACCACCTCCTCCCAAGGGTTAGCGTCCAGCGCCACAGCCACCGAGTGCGCGTTCCCCGGCCGGGTCTTCAGGACCACCAGGTTGGCGGCTTGACGCACCTCGGTCAAGAACTCTTTCAGCACCACGCCTAGGGTCGGTTGGAGAGGCGCAATCGGTTCCGCCGCTTCCGGCAGGCGATAACCGGTGCGAGTCTTGACCAGGCCGAGCTCTTCAACATCACGCGAGACGGTGGCCTGGGTCACATGGATGCCCCGGCGCGCCAGCTTGCGGCGAAGGTCATCCTGCGTTTCGATCTCCTCGGTCCGCAGAAGGTCTACGATCTGTGCCCGTCGATAAACGTTTTCCATGCAACTTTATGCAGACGACTTATAAATATACCACACGTTGCCGCGGACCGCGCCGCAAGATTAAAGGCTTAGTGTACATCAGGCCTCTCTGCAATTAGACGTTCGACCCGTTGAGTGCGTTCCGGGTGCCAATCGGAGCTGGTGTCTAGATCCTCGAACTGAAGGATGCGCCAGGCGAGGAAATCCCGAAGCACCTCATTCTGCGCCCCAACATTATTGTTCTCGTAAACAATAATCCCATGCGGTCTTAGTGCGCGCGCGAAATTGGCCGCGTCCCCGGCGCGAAGGCGGCGGACATAAGTCATGACGATCAGGTCCCATTGCGCGGTCCCGATATTGAAATCCTCTTCCCGAGCGACCGCAGCGCGCAAGTGGAGCCCCAGCTTGTCGGCTTGCTCCTGCGCCTGACGAATAGCTTCGTCAGATGGGTCAAACCCAGTAACGTCCCATCCTTCCTGGGCAAGGAGAATACTGTTTCGCCCCTGACCCATCCCGATGTCGAGTGCCTTGCCTTGCCGGCGGCCTTTGATGGCACTGACCAACAGGGCGGTGGGACGGTGCACAAAGATGGCCTGGTCCGCGCTATAAACCTTGTTCCAATAGCTGTTTTCGTCGGACTGTCCCCAACACACCTGCCCCAGACCGCAGACGGCTAAGAGAACTGTCACGAACTGTCGGCGCGTAAACCAGTAAATTTGCGAATTGTATCAGGCGGAATCTCCATCGCCAACGGCGTCTGCTCTGCCGGGAGCCGCGACGACCTTCGTGGGCTGGTCCCGGCCGGCTCAAGAGATTTCCCGCAGGGACGTGGCCCAGGCGCACGCGGACTGCATGTTGGCGCGAACATTTTCCAAGCGCGCCTTTTCTGCCAGGAGCGAAAACTGTAGAGTCTCCATGACGCTCCGAAGGGTCCTAAGGTTCTCGCGGTATTTCAGGAGTTCATACGCAGCTTCCGGTTCCTGCGCGGATGCCTTGACGGCCGAAGCAAGATGTTCGGAAACCTGTTTAAGCCGGAGGTCCACTTTTTCCAATCGGCGAAGTGCTCCCGGGGACTCCACAACTTTCGCACCGTCTTGTACGACCTGATCAATAAACTCTTGGAACTCGCGATTCGCGGTCCGAATGATGTCCACCAACTCTTTATCCATGGGGTATCCCTCAATCCTCGTTAGTTAAATCGGCATGGGACCCCCCTGCCTTTAATCCGCCTTAGTTCTTCCCCGCCAACGGTTTGGCGATGTCGTCGAGCAAATCGGGCTTCCCCTCCACGCGCACGAGGCGGGGGTACCGTTCACCGCCGTGATAGCTCACTGAACAGGTCTTGTAGAAATCGTCGTTCAGAACCAGGAAGCGGATCGGCTCATCATTTTTCGTGCTGGCTTTCATCGCATCATGGAGCAGGTCCGACGTGTAGGCGCGATCGTTGACGGCCACCACCCGCATCCCCGGCATGATCCCTGCCAAATAAGCCGGTCCACCGACCAGCGACTCCTGAACGTTCCCGTCCGCCCCGAGGCGCAAGCCCAAGGAGTAGATGGCGTTCAATCCCCCACCGAACCGTCCCCCACCCCCGCGGCTTTCGGGGGGTTTGTCGGTGTAATCCACTTTCCATCCGCCCGCCTCAATCCCGCCCACCGGAGCTTCTGGGGAAGTTGAGGTCAACCGGTCATGGAAGTAACCCGCCCAGTCGTAGGGCGTAACCGCCTGCAAGGCATGGACAAAATCATCATAGGTGTAAGGTCTGAGTTCCGGGCCTTGGTTGGGGCCGCCATAAAAAGCCCGGGCAAAGTCCTCCAAAGATTTCTGGCCATGTGTCTGGTCGCGAATGAGGGTATCAACTTCCAGCCAGATCAGATCACCTTCGGGATAATAGTCAGCTCCTCGCTCCCAGTTTCCCCAGCCGCGGCCGCCAAAGGATTCCCCGGGAATCGCGTCCGCGGTGTCCTGGAGAGGCCGCCAAGTCCGGCCCGGGCGCCCCGGCCCCATGTCGGCGGCGGTCGTCGCCAAGTCCTCACGATATTGCTCGGGATTCCACAGACCACTGCGGGCGGCGAGCAAGGGACCCCAGTAAGACGTCAGGCCCTCGTAAACCCAGAGCAGATCGTCTTTCATTGGCGCTTCGTAGTACGGGGCGCTCAGGTCGGCAGGGCGGCGAAATTTTCCGTTCCAGGAATGAACAAATTCGTGTCCGAGCAGGCCCGCGACCCCGCGTCTTCCATCGGGCGTCAGCAAGCTTCGCTCCCCGGTGCGGCTGTCGTCGCACTCATGGTGTTCGATACCGAAATGCGCCACGTGATCGCTTAAAGTGAGCAGGAAGTGGTAGTCGCGATAATGACGCTCCCCAAAGAGTTTTCCGGTTTCTGCCACCATGTTGGTGAAGCCCTTCTGCATTTCGGGAGTCATCTCCAGCACCGCAGCGCTGTCGGCCACCAGATCAATTTCATGATGGATCGGTTCACCCGGGGGCGTTATATCCACTGCGCGGTAGAACTCGCCGGCAATGACGGGCGAATCCACCAAGCCGTTCAGTGAAACGGGCTTGAAGGTCACTTCGTCGCCCGCCGCGTTCTCCACGGGCAAAGGAGTCCCGAATTTCCATCCGGAGGGCAAGCGCAGCGTGGGCTTGAAAGTGATCTTCTCCGCCGGAATCCCTGCGGGATAAAGCACGTTTTGATTCCAACTGACGATCACCAGTTTGTCGGTGGCTGATCCGCCCGCGCTAAAAGCCCCACTGCTGGGCTCGAGGTAGTCAAATTCAACGTCCAGGCTTTCCACCCCCGAGGGCACGTCCACATGAAATGTAAAAACGTCGAGCAGGTCGCGCCTCCACGAAAGGGTCTTGCCGTTGGCGGAGAATTTGAGCCCCGCCACGTTGCCTACCGGACCCGAGGGCGTATGTTCGCCGGGTATCCATTTTGGGTAATAAAGCGTAAGGGGTCCGGGCTTCACAGGAACGACCATGTGGGTACGAACGATCTTTTCCGGCACCTGGGTGGCATCGACGGTCAAATTGATGGTCACGGAAGACTGGGCGAGCGAGGAAACCACGCCCAGCGCCATGAGCTCAAGCAAGATGATGGGTAAACGTGCACGGATGGATTTCATCAAATTGTCCTTTGAAAATGAGGATCACGGCCAAAAGCTTGACTGCCAAGCCGAAAAGAGAAAGACTGGAATGGCGAATTACCGCTTGCTCCAGCGGGAAATGCTACCCCCAGTTGGGATTGGCGTCAACGGCTGTCGGGCAAAATGCAGCAGCGCGATGCTCTTGGTAGATCCTCCTTGGTCGCCACCTATCTTCGGCTGATGCTCTTGCGTCCAACGTCTATCTCCTTTTCTTTCATCAATATAGTGGAAAGATACCTATAGGTCTTTTATTTTCAATGATATAATGGAAAGCCCAATATCGGACATTTTTTCTACATTTGTCTTCAATAACATAATGGAGGTTTCCTTCATTATTTCCCCCCGCGTTTTTCTGCGCCGCTCCACACGAAAACATATAACTATCTTATTTTCAATTATATAGAGTTTTGCGAGAATATAGCCATCCAAGGCTAAAGCATTTAGTTTCTAGTACATAATGGAAAGGCGCGAGGTTTTTTGGTGCTGAACCTTGATTCAGCAGGTGCCGACCAGAAGATCCGCGCTACATCCCCATGTGCCAACCCATTATCGGTATCCAGGGTAGGAGCTAATGGTCGGCGCCAGTTCAACCCAAGAATCGCGATTGGTACGAGCGGGAGACCGCAGAAAAGGCGTTCACCCTCACGGGATGTGTGTTATAGAGATTTTGCGAAGAAATCCAGACCCACACCCGGAGGGTGAACGATGGA
>JBEKLF010000214.1:0-15046 GCA_050010335.1 Terriglobia bacterium | reverse complement strand
CGCAGGGGATCAGGCCCAGTTAGCGGCTTCAGAAGCGGTTTGGCAGAAGCTCAAAACAGCGGAATCAGAACGTAACCAGCAGCCCGCTGTCCCTTAAAGTAGCCGGAAAAAGTAGCCGGGGAGAGGGGGTTCGCTCTAGGTCCTTGAAAACATGGAGGGCCTGGGGGGATTCGAACCCCCGACCTACGGTTTAGGAAGCTACATGAATTAGGGTATCTCGTTGACTTTGCGGCACGGTTGGCAACCCTAAATCATTGAGAAACACTCTCGGAACTGTCAAGTTGTACCGATTTTGTACTCGAAAATTCTCACCCCGCGGAACAGGTGTTTCCATCTTGGGCCCCCTTTGGAGATAGCGGTTGTACCCGCCCAAGCGGAATCCTGCCGCCACTGACTCGAGGTCTCCGCGAGTAGCTGTCGCTGCGTCGCCCATCAGTGGCAAGAATTCCGATCGCCACGCCTTTTGTTCACATTGCAGCGAGGCCAATGCGATCTTGTGTGGCACCTGTGTGCGCGTGAACATCATGGACGGTAATTGGGCCATAGACGATTGGCGAAGATCTGGATCACAATTCTTAACCCCTCGACCCACGGCCCCGCAAGATGACGTCTGGTCGCCGAAGACAAGGCAAAGTTCCCGCCCCCGACTGATGTCGCTTCCACTTCTACGAAGCTTCGGGATGCTCCACAAAGTGGGACAGTGAACGGGGTAAAATGGTCAAGTTGGAGAGTCTGATCTTCCGGGAGCACATGGTTTGCAACCAAGACTAAGCTGTTGGCCCGGCGTCACTTAGCTGAGAAATAGCCCATCTGCCTGCACCCAACTTGCACCCAAAAACAGGGACGGAACGTGCTGGGCCTCCGAGATCGGCAGCACGCCGGTGTTCGTCCGCACGGTTGCCGAAGCCGCTCGCATGGCCTGCTCGCCCGATTACGTTCTGCTGGGGCCAGCGCTGCTTGAACTAAAGCGGCGGTGCCCGGAGGATTAATTGCGGGGCCGAGGCAGTTGGCAAGTGGTACGAGTTGGTGCTTTTTGCGAAAAGCGGGATTGGCATTGACTTCTGTGATTCGATTGGTGGACCCGGGGAGGACCGAACTCCCGACCCCATGGTTGCAAATCCCGCACAGGATGTCTAACTGATTGATTTTGCGGCACGGCTGGCAACCGAAAACACGCAAAAACACCCTCGGAACGCTTAAGTGGTACTTAAATGGTACTCGTTTTTCTGCCTTACTTCGTGGGCTAGGGAACAGCGTTGTTGCCGAGCAAGGCGGAAACCTCAGAGCCAGAGATAGCCTCCCCGATTATCACCTGAGTCCTTTCGTAAAATTCTTCCAGCGCCATCGCAGTTACCTGCGCCCTAGTGATTGGTTTCTGTGCTCCATTCGGCTTCGTGGATGACCGACCGCCGCAGCGTGTCGCGACGCTCAGAGCATCAGCCTTTTAAGCAGGGGCGAAGCTTGGCGGGGGACAGGCTATAAGGGATAGTAATCTCCATCATAAAAACTATTGATTGGAGAAGGCCAAGACGCTTCACTATCATAAAAGCTTGTTTGGCTGTCAACTTAAGGCGCGACGGAAGTTGCGATTGTTGAGCGTTTAACTATGTATTCTCTCCAGTGTCAGAACTCGTGTTGTTGCCTTTGTGGCGGGAGTCCGCCGAGTTCTGGCATTGGGCAATAGATCGCAGACTGACACAGTAATCGGCCCACTTGCCTGGAATGCTTAAGGGGAAGTGGGCGTTTTTGTTTTCGGTTGCCGAAAGCATTCCTGCCCAGCTAGTGCCGAGACCACCCACCACCCTTCATCCCAAGCAATCGACCGGTCTTCCGATCTCAGCAAAAGGGAAACCCTTGGTGCTCCCAGCCAATTGCCGGTAGCGCCACGGGCTCCCTAGGCACGTGAGGAGGGGACAGATGCAGTTCCCGCGACGCAGATGTGAATTAAGAGTACGGGCATATTTCTATACGACTCAAGGAGACTCGAACCCATGGCATCTTTCTACCAAGACAACTCGCTGAGCATTGGCCGGACGCCGATCGTGAAACTGAACCGCATCCCCAATGGGGCCAAGGCCACGATCCTGGCCAAAATCGAAGGGCGGAATCCTTCCTATTCCGTGAAATGCCGCATCGGGGCGGCCATGATTTGGGACGCGGAAAAGAAGGGCTTGTTAAAGCCCGGCAAGGAGATCATTGAGCCCACCAGCGGAAATACGGGCATTGCGTTGGCGTTTGTCGCCGCGGCACGCGGCTATGCTTTGAGCTTGACCATGCCGGAGACGATGTCCCTGGAGCGGCGTCGGGTGATTGCTGCGTTCGGTGCGAAGCTGATCCTCACCCCCGGACCGGAAGGCATGCCGGGTGCGGTAAAAAGGGCGGAAGAGATAGCCAAATCCGATCCGGACCACTACTTTCTGCCCCAGCAGTTTGACAATCCAGCCAACCCGGCCATCCATGAAAGCACGACAGGTCCCGAAATATGGAACGATACGGACGGGGCGGTTGACGTGCTGGTCTCGGGTGTAGGGACGGGCGGCACCATTACCGGCGTCTCCCGCTACATCAAGTTGCAGAAGAAGAAGGCGATTCTCTCCGTGGCGGTGGAACCCTCGGCCAGCCCCATTTTGACACAGCATACTTCGAAGCAACCTCTGAAGCCCTCCCCTCACAAGATTCAGGGGATTGGAGCGGGATTCGTACCCAAGGTATTGGACCTCTCGCTCGTCGACCGGATCGAACAGGTCACAAATGAAGAGGCGATCAAATACGCACGGCGCTTGGCGAGAGAAGAAGGGATTCTCAGCGGCATCTCCTCCGGCGCGGCCGTGGCCGTGGCGGTTCGCTTGGCCAAGGAAGCGGATTTTGCGGACAAGAACATTGTGGTCGTCTTGCCGGATTCCGGCGAGCGCTATATTTCCTCGGTTCTTTTCGAGGGAATTGGGTAAATGCCCAGATGGCCCCAGTGGCGGGGATTGGGAATCAAGGAGGATGAAATGAATTCACCAAAGGACGCCCCTCTTAAGGGAAGACCGTGGGGCCTATCGCTTGACGAGTGGGCCGTGGTCGCCGCACTCGTGCTGGCCCTTCTCGTACGCGTGGGAATTCTCACGAGCGTGCCCTGGTAGTCGTTACAGAAGGATTTTACAGGAGAAAATTCATGGCAGACGCGACTGTCTTACCTCAAGTTCGACCCGTCAACCCTGCTTGGCAGATCCTTCAACTCGTGCCGGGAGTTCTGTTGCTCGCTGTCATCGGGTACGGAGGGAAGGTGATCGAGAAATCCCTGGCAACGTACGCGAAGGCTCATCATTTGACGGTGCCCAACATCGAATATGTGTTGTGGGCCATCTTGATTGGCTTGCTGGTCTCCAACACGGTGGGCGTACCGAAGATCTTCCGCCAGGGTGTATCGACGTATGAATTCTGGCTCAAGGCGGGGATTGTGCTGCTGGGCTCACGGTTTATTCTCGGAGACGTTCTTAAATTGGGAGGCGTCAGTCTTGCCCTGGTGGCTCTGGAACTGGCCGTGGCCATCAGCTTCATGACCTTCCTCGGCCGCGTCTTCCGGCTCCGTCCCAAGCTGACATCCTTGCTTTCCGTGGGCTCGGCCGTGTGCGGCGTCTCCGCCATCATCGCAACGGAAGGCGCCATTGACGCCGACGAGCAGGACACGTCGTTTGCCATCGCGGCCATCCTGGCCCTCGGAGCGTTGTCCTTGTTCACTTTTCCGCTGATCGGACATGCTCTCCACCTGAGCGACCGGGCTTACGGTCTTTGGGCGGGCCTCGCGGTTGACAACACGGCCGAGGCCACGGCAGCTGGGGCTCTTTATTCCGATGCCGCCGGCAAACTCGCGGTCCTGGCCAAGACCACGCGCAACGCCATGATCGGGTTCGTCGTGCTCGGTTACGCCTGGTACTGGGCCAAGCGCGGACAGGCGCAGGCGGTGGGTAAAAAAAGTGCGTTCCTGTGGCAGAAATTCCCCAAGTTCGTCCTGGGCTTTCTGCTTATTTCCGGGCTCGCCACTTACCACTTCTTTGACAAGGCCCAGCTTACGGCGTTGGCCAACCTTTCGCGCTGGGCATTTTTGCTGACCTTTGCCGGAGTCGGTTTGCGGACCAACTTCAGCGAAATGCGCAAACAGGGATGGGGCCCGTTCGCGGTGGGCGCGATCGGAGAGATTGTCATCGCCCTGTTCACTCTGGGAATGGTGGTGGCCGCTGACCGGCTCTTGCAACTCTGAGGGAAGACGCCCGGCGGGCTGAGCCCCGAACTGTCGGGGTGGCTTAACCCGGGTGTTGCTTTAAAGCCGCGAATGGACACGCCCCATGCGCGGCATCACTCGCTCCCTCCTTGCGTCGGGGGAATGAAAAATCCAAAGGGGAAAGTAATGCTACCAAAAGGTGAACAAAATCTGCGAGTCGTACTGATGGGGCTTCCGGCAGACATCGCCGAAAGCCTGAGTCAAATCGTGTCCAAGCGCGGAGTAATCTTGCATATCCCTCCGCTCTTCCCAATTCTCCGAAGCCTCAATCTAATTCGGGAAGCCGCTCCGAATCTGGCTTTTGTCTGGACCGGGGACAATCCCGGGACATCCCTTCTTGAAGCAGTGAGAAGGGCCGAACCACAGCTTCCCACGGTGGCTGTGAATTCTCATGTCAACAGTCCGGAAATCCTTGACGCGCTTGATTCCGGCGCCGTGGACTACTGCACTCCTCCCTTTGACTTGACTCACATCCAAGGGCTTCTCCAAGCCACTCGCAACACTGTCTGTTGTTGTTGATCCCGCGGAATAGCAATCCCTTTCATACGCTCGGCAGCAGTTGCAGTGCCCCCTGACGTGTGTCCGCACGGCCCTTTGCCGGCCGGGGGCGCAGGTTCGGGATATATCCCAACATCCAAGGAGATTCTTACATGTCTTACGCATTTCCATTGAAAGGCAACACGCATCATTCACAACGATTTACGTCACGGAGCCTTACAGTAATTCAATATGCGGCGCTCGCCTTGCCGCTGGTCATGGTGGCAGATGTGCGCCCCGCATCAGCTCAGAGCCTGAACTGGGAAGGGCAAACGGGCGTCTTCGTCACCCCGCTCGCCTACACGGCCGCCTCCAGCAAAGATGGATTTGGCAAACCGATCATCGCGTTCCACTATCTGGGCGGCGGAGACGTCCTCGGGGGTTTCTATCAGGCGTCGGTCACGGTGGGCGCTCTGGCCCGCACCGAATTCGGCTACACCCGCGATTTCCATTCACAGGGAAGCACCGCAGGCCTCAGCAACTTATGGGGCAACGGCTTCAACGTGTTCCATGGCAAGGTGAATTTCCTTTCGGAGAACTTTGCCAAGCAGAAATGGGTTCCGGCCATCTCCATCGGCTTCGTGGCCCGGACGCAGGTCTATAACGTGGGCGGTTGGATTGACGGCCATCGCACAAACAATGCTGACTTCTACGTGGTGGCCACAAAAACCATCACTCAAACCAAGAAGCTGCCGATTGTCTTGAGCGCAGGCTACAAAGTAACCAACGCCTCAATTCTCGGCCTTGCCGGCAATGCTTCCGCCTATCGGGGAAGAGCATTTGGCGCGGCAGCGTTTGTCCTTAAGGGTCCCTCGGGAAGCCGCATCATTCTTGGGTCAGAACTTCTCCAGGAACCGCCCCAGGTCCAGTCCTTGCAAGGGGCGATTATTCCAACCACCATCACCTATGCCGCCCGCATCATCCCGCTGGCGGAGAAGAAGTTTAATGTCGACTTCGGAGTTGCCCAGGCTGCGGGAGAAATCATGCCCGGGGTTAACGTGCAAGCTCGGCATCAATTTGCCCTCGGCATCTCTTATGGCCTCTAGTTGGGGTTGTTGAGATGCGGGCGTGCCCTGGGCCTCCGACCTGGTTTATTCGCCCGTGGTCCAGCCGGCCCGGGGTCGCCTTGGAGAGGAAGTTAGGCGCGGTCGCCAAGTGGTAAGGCAGGAGCCTGCAAAGCTCCCATCGGCGGTTCGATTCCGCCCCGCGCCTCCAAATTATGGGAGTGCAAACCGGAGGCATAAGCTGCCTGAAACGGGAACAGGTCATGACAGAGAAACAACTGACTATTCACAAAGGGCTCTTGCTGGAAAAACGTGACGAGCTAAGGAGCGCACTTTTATTGGATGGGGGCATCGGTGGCCACGCCAGTGGCCGTTTTGCTGATTCCCTGGACCAGTCAGTCCATGCGCTGGAAACAGCCCTGCAAGCTCGTCTGCGGCAGAACCACAGCCGGCTGCTCAGGGCGGTTGAAGCGGCCATGGGACGGCTTGATCGGGGAACATTCGGATTGTGCGAGAGTTGCGAGCAACCGATTCCCGCCGCGCGTCTGAATGCTGTGCCGTGGACGCGCTTGTGCCGGGATTGCAAGGAGCAACAGGATGCAGAATTCCCAACACCACTCCTGCGCGGATAGCCGCGGATGGGGGATGGTCGAGCCTGCATAAGATCAGCGCCATGAATCGCGGTCATGAAATCTTGGAGGACATTGTGGGAACAGTTGAAATTCTGGGAAAGACACTGGCCATCGACAAAGATGGCCATCTTTTGATCTTCGGGGACTGGAACGAGGAACTCGCCCGCGAAATCGCCCTGCGGGAGGGCATCGGCGAGCTTACGGATGATCACTGGACCGCCATCCGGTACATGCGGAAAGTTCATGAGCGCGAAGGTGCCCCGCCCTCCCTCCGCCGCCTGACGAAAGAAAGTGGCATTGATACCAAGGCTCTATACCGGCTGTTCCCCAACGGGCCGGCCAAAAAAGCGGCCAAGATTGCAGGCGTGCCCAAGCCGAAAAGTTGCGTTTAGAGGAAAGGACATATATCCATGGCAGAAGGAAAGATCCTACAGCCCGTTGAGAGAGTATCGATCATCGTTTCGCGCGGGTCGCTGGAAGGTGTGTATCCGGGACTCATCATGGCGAATGGCGCCAGGATGGAGGGCATCGAGGCTTCGCTGTTCTTTACGTTTTTCGGATTGGACGCCCTCACGGACAAGCGCCTGGATCACCTTAAGGTAGCGACCGTTGGAAATCCCGGGATGCATATTCCCACCCTCCTGGGAGCGCTTCCGGGCATGTCAGCTTTCGCCACCTTCATGATGAAGAAAGAGATGCAAAAACTGGATATCCCGCCGGTTCGCGAGTTCCTTCAAATGATCCACGATGCAGGAGGAGAGATCTACGCATGTAAGGCATCGGTGGATATGTTCCATCTTAAGAAACAGGACTTCACACCTGTGGTGGACGACATCATCACCGTGGGAGAGTTCTACGCAAAGTCAGCGGGGGCGCAGATCATCTTTACCTGATTGCTTTTTGCCTTCCGGGTTGCGGATGGATTCTTTGGGCTTAACTCAGGACACAACATGCATTCGATCAAGGAGAGTTACACACATGCAGACTCGTATCAATCGTCTCTTGCTTCTGGCAGGGATGGGATTGCTTTTCAGCAGCTCGGCGCTCGGAACCGATGGATATTTCCAAACTGGCTATGGCGTTACCCAGCAGGGCCAGGGCGGCGCCGGAGTTGCGCAGCCGGCTGACAGTCTTGCGGCCGCCACAAATCCGGCAGGGATGGTCCTGGTTGGAACGCGCTTCGACTTCGGCGTAAGTTTCTTCCGGCCCATCCGCAGCGGTGAGATTACCGGCAATGTCTTGCCACCGGGTTATCCCAACGTGAACGGCACCTACGATGCCAGCGGCAAAACGAATTTCTTCATTCCCGAGTTGGGTTACAACCGCCTGCTGAAGCCCAACCTGTCTCTTGGCGTGTCGCTGTTTGGCAATGGCGGCATGAACACCACCTACCTCACCCCCATCCCGCTGCTGGGCAACACGCCGGCCGGTGTGGATCTCCAGCAACTTTTCGCCGCCCCCACCCTCGCGTACAAGTTGAACTCGCGAAACGCGTTCGGCGTCTCGGTGAACATCGCCTACCAGAGGTTCAAGGCGGAGGGATTGCAGAATTTCGCCTCCCCCGCCTATTCGATTGATCCTGCGCACGTCACCAACAATGGATACGACTCTTCCTTTGGGGCAGGAGTACGCGTGGGATGGATCGGAGAGGTGCACCGAGGTGTCAGTCTGGGTGCAACCTTTCAGACCAAAACCTATGCTAGCAATTTCGGCAAATACCGCGGCCTTTTTGCCGAACAAGGGGGATTTGATATTCCCGCCAACTTCGCCGGGGGAGTCGCGCTGACGCCCCATCGGAACGTGACGGTGCTCTTCGATTTGGAGCGAACCCTGTACGGAGACGTGAAGTCGATTGCCAACTCCGGCTCGAACCAGGCGCTTCTGGGCTCAAATAACGGCCCCGGGTTTGGTTGGCACGACACCACAAGCCCTAAATTGGGCGTCAACGTCCGATTGAACCCCAAACTGACCGTGCGCGCGGGATACAATCATTCCAGCGTGCCTTTTGACAACACCCAGACGTTTTTCAATCTCCTTGCACCCGCCGTCGTGCAAAGCCACTTTACCGCCGGCGCCACCTGGAAGCTCCGCGGCGGCAAGGAGATTAACGCCGCTTACGTCCATGCATTTGGGGAGACCGTCTACGGAGAGTCTTCCATTCCCCCCGGGGCGGGCGGTGGCAATGCCAACCTCAGCATGCACCAGGATTCGGTGGGTTTAAGCTTTGGATGGAGCAAGGAGTAGCGAGCCGGTAACACGAGGAAGTGCGAGCAGCAGACTCCCGGGAACCCGGGAATGTGCGCCACCCAGCCGAGAATTATTTAATTAGTACGCCGTACAAATCCAAAATCTGGAACAAGGAGACACAGAATGTCAAACAATGAACCAACCTACAGCTTGGGGACCCTGGCGCTACACGCCGGCCAGGTACCCGATCCCACAACCACGGCACGCGCCGTCCCGATCTATTCGACGACGAGCTACGTGTTTCGCGATACCGAGCACGCCGCGAATCTCTTCGGCCTGCGCGAGTTCGGCAACATCTATACCCGCCTCATGAACCCCACCACCGATGTTCTGGAGAAGCGCCTGGCGGCGCTCGATGGCGGCGCGGCGGCCCTGGCATTTGCCAGCGGCCAAGCGGCAATCACGGCATCTCTCCTGACGATTGTCCGCGCCGGACAGAACTTCGTCTCTGCTAACAGCCTTTACGGCGGGACATGGACCCTTTTCACCCAAACGTTCTCAAAGCTCGGTATCGAGGTGCGGTTCTTCGACCCGAAGCGGCCCGAGGAGATTGGCAAGCTGGTAGACAAGAACACTCGCGCCGTTTACATCGAGACGCCGGGCAATCCCAAGAACGACGTGCCAGACTACCGCAAAATTACCGACATCGCCCACCAGTACCATCTGCCCACGATCATCGACAACACAGCCCTGACGCCGGCGCTGTTCCGTCCCATCGAACACGGTTTCGACATCGTGGTGTATTCCACCACGAAGTTCATCGGCGGTCACGGCGTACACATTGGTGGCGCGGTGGTGGACAGCGGCAAGTTTCCCTGGGCCAAGGATCCTGAGCGGTGGCCCGAATTCACTGCCCCGGACCCCGCCTACCACGGCATCGTGTTCGAAGAAGCGCTGCGGCCCATCGGCAATATCGCTTACATCATCTACATCCGCACCCACTGGTTGCGCGACACGGGCGCCGCGCAGAGTCCGTGGGGATCGTTCCTGACGCTGTTGGGATTGGAGACGCTGCACCTCCGCTTGGAACGCCACTCGCAAAATGCCCTCGCCGTCGCCGAGTTTCTGCAAAAGCATCCGGCGGTGGAGTGGGTGAACTACCCGGGCCTTCCGAGCCACCCCGACTACGCGAGCGCCAGGAAATACCTGCCGGACGGCCAGGGGGCGATTGTGGGTTTCGGTATCAAGGGCGGCAAAGAGGCAGGCTCCAAGCTGATCAACAGCGTCAAGCTCTTCAGCCATCTGGCCAACATCGGTGATGCCAAATCGCTGATCATCCACCCGGCCACGACCACACATTCCCAACTAACGCCCGAAGAACAGGCACAAACCGGCGTGACTCCCGAGTACGTCCGCTTGTCGGTGGGCATCGAAAATGTGAAGGACATCATTGCCGACCTGGATCAGGCGCTGCGGGCGTCCCAGGCATGACCTTCGCGATTTCCGGAGAGGTGGAGTTCCACGAAATACTTCGAGGATGTTCTTCAAACGAGCGATAGGACACCCCTGGTCAGGCTGTCCAAGGTGACGGACGGTTTTCCGAGGACGGTGCTGGCCAAGGTGGAGTATGGCAACCCCGGAGGCAGTGTGAAGGACCACACTGCCTCCCGGACAGTGGAGGATGCTGGAAAACGCAGTTGTGCTCGTTGAGGGACGAGCTTCCTTTGGGCTTGAGGTGTTGTTGGGTTGCACATGACACCTACCTGAGCCGGCACCACGCAGCCATCTTGAATGAGCTGCAGACGGTTTCGGAGGGATCGTCCCTGGAATCTTGACGGGTCACAAACGGTACCCCCTGGTTTACTGAATGCACTCAGGTTCCCAGACGCACGGGCTGAAACAGCCAGTCAAGACAAATGCCTTAATCCTTGCTGGAAGTCAGCTCCCGAACCATTCGAGAAGCACAAGTTGCTGACGTATGTTAGGTTATGGGTCTCGAACCCCGGACCTCTACCGTGTCAATCCGCAGTTCATTGATCTATCAACAACTTACAGGTGCTCACGGGGGCTGCTAACTCCGCTAAGTGCTTGTAACTTCGTTCAGCATCGGGTTGGCGACGTAGCCGTTTCAAAGGGAACTCTCAATTCTTTCAAGCTGGCGCAGTCGACCAATCGCCACGAATTTCACCTTCCTTTTCGTGCTTGTCATCCTAGTCTCGCCCGTGAGGGGGATTTTACGATACGTGCCGAGCCGGTGACGTATCGACAACTTGCCGAAGCTGCCCAACTTGAGGGAGAAGCCGTTTCGGCCGATATTGGCGATTAGAGTGTCCTCCAAGGCACCGACGACGGCGCCCGCCACAATCTTGGCCTCCTTCTTGGTCTCCAGCATCAGGGCGGCTTTCACCCTGGCAATCAGCTCCGGGTTGGTTCTTAGGCCAGGAACAGGTGGCAGTACTTTCCGCACGATTTGGTGAGTCGGACTGCTCCGGGCGGGAGGTGCCGCGGCGGTAATGGATGCAGGGCTCGAAGTGGTTCGCGTGGAGGAAGGTGTGGCGACAACGGCGGCGGCCGCGGAAGTCAACACGGCGTTGCGAATTGTCTCAATTCGCCTCGCCAGTCGATCCAACTCGGTACACACAGCAGTAAGTTGCTCGCTCGCCGTCTGGATTCCTGGTAACTGTGCTTTCATGCGGTTTCTCCCTTTGCGAAGCGGTTCGCACTGATGCAGACAGAAGAGACACACTAATGTGCCGCAGTTCGCCTCCTACCACCCTAAGGACGTGCTGAGAGTCCAATTGCCTGGCTTCGATCAACTGGACACCTATGGCCGGTACTTGGCTGAAAAGGACTGCGGGCCGCCTTAGTGCGGCGATCCAGGGTCCGCTCGTGATGGATAGTTGGGCAGAGTGGCGACCAAGAAACCAGAAGGTGCACCTGCCACAGCAACTCCGTTGACCGTACCTGTCGTGCGAAAGCTGGAAACGGAAATTCTGGTTCATGTCGTTTTGGAGCAACGAGCGGCCTAACTAGCGAGTTTTCAGCATAGGCAGCCGCCATCTTCATGGCAGCGGTGAATCTCGCTTTATGCCTTTTCATGGCAAAAGGATATCTTCTTTGGTCGCACGCGGCGACAACTCGGCTGCTGCTGGGCGTAAGGAGGTGTATAGTCCAACTGTCGCGAGACCAGAAGATCAGAGGGTAGCAGGCAGCAAGACCCCGCGATTTCTCGCGGGGCGGTACGGTGGGTTACACTTGCCGTCAAAGAGGGTTACCGAATATGAAAGTTGCCATCGGGTTCCAAATTGGTGCTCTCGTCTTGGCCGGTCTGGCAGTGATCTGGGGTGTTTTTGCTGCGTATTCGGTCGCTTTCCCCGGGCCAAGTGGTGAGTGGGCCGCGGTGGGGGTGCTGGCGGCGTGGATTGTGAACGTACCCATCGGCCTCCTGACGCTCGCTATTGGATTGATCGTAAGGAAAGGCTCTCCACACCTGCGCCGCCTCTGTATGCTCACTTCGCTCGTGGCTCTGTCCATTCCCATCATCGCCAGTCTTATTTGGCGCCATTTGCACTGAATTTGATATCTCCAGCAAGGACGTTCGGTGGAAGCCTGCGGGGGGTTGACAAACCTCGATTCGTGCCCCCCCTTTCCCTGCGTTTTGCCGGTGCTTTGTCCAAACGGGAAATCGCCTCCAAGAAGTACAATCGGTATCGACGATGGCGTTGTGGATCAGTTTCGATCGATTTTAACGGGTGGCCCTCCCAGAAGCCATTTCCATTATGTAGCTGCAATCAAAAAGTAGACCCGGCAATGAGGGATATCCGGACGCGGCTAACCCGCCATGGCCTGACGGCTAGGCTCGGATGCAATGTCAATGTTAGGAAGGGTGTAGTGAAGGTTTCCTTTGCCGGCAAAGAGAAGTTAGGCACAACTTTGCGAATGTTGTGGTCGAGATCGTCAAAACGGTGCGCTTAGCTCTGGAACAATCCCAACTGATCTGGCACCGTGGCGGCACTTGATGGCCTGCGCGAGGTTTTATGCCTGGGTGCGCTTTCAAATGATCCACCGAACCTGAGGAGTTGTGTCACCAGCGCCGATATAAGGTTTGGAAAAAATATCCCATGCCAATGCGGAGCGTATACTGAAGCTGCAAAGCGTAAGCATTCTTGGACATTCAAGGGATCCAATGCCAACCATGAAAGCCATTCAAGTGAGCGCGCCGGGAAGCGATTTTGAATTGGTCGAACGGGAAATTCCCGAGCCGAAAGAAGGGGAAGTTCTGATCAAGGTGCAAGCTTGCGGCGTCTGCCACGGCGACGCGATCGTACGCGCCGGGCATTTCCCCGGCCTCACGTATCCAAGGATACCGGGCCATGAGGTTGTTGGAACGATCGACAAATTGGGTTCAGACGTGAGCGATGGCCAGGTCGGACAAAGGGTAGGCGTGGGCTGGCACGGCGGTCATTGCTTCCAGTGTTTGGCCTGTCGCCGGGGCGATTTTTGGGGCTGCGATAGTTCTTTAACCACCGGCCTTTCGGTGGACGGCGGCTATGCTGAGTATATGATCGCTCGCCGCGAAGTTTTGGTGGATATTCCCAATGAGCTTGACACCTATGAAGGTACTCCTTTGATTTGTGCCGGCCGCACGGTGTTCGGCGCTTTGAAAAATAGTGGCGCCCGCGGCGGCGACCTGGTGGCGGTTCACGGCATCGGCGGATTGGGACACTTGGCCTTACAGTACGCTCATAAGCTGGGCTTCAGGACCATCGCCTTATCGCGGGGAACGCACAAAAAGGCTCTGGCGTTGAAGTTTGGCGCTCATGCGTATCTTGATACCACCGCCGGCGACGCGGCCCAGGAACTCGCCAAAATGGGCGGGGCGCAAGTGATCCTCTGCACCGCTCCGCACAGCCAATCCATTGCCGAGCTCATTCCCGGTTTGGGCAGAAATGGCAAGATCATCATGGTGGCTGCTCCGCAGGACATGATGCAGTTCCAGCCGCTACTCTTGATGAGGGGCAGTTGTTCGATCGGCGCCTCGGTGGGCGGCGATATCGAAGAGGCCATCAATTTCAGCTTACTGTGCCACGTCACACCGATGGTTGAATTGTTTCCGCTCGAGGAGGCGGCCGCTGCCTTTGAAAAAATGATGACGGCCAAGGTGCGCTTTCGAGCGGTGCTGAAAATTAGTTGAATGAATTCAAATCCACGGAAGAGAAGACGAAGACAATGATAAAACTCATCAAAAGCCGGCAATCATCCCGAGGGCTTTTCGATCCGGAGCGGGCGATTCCCAAAGAGGATATGGAGAAAATCCTGGAAGCGGCGCGCTGGGCGCCCACCGCCCACAACATGCAGAATTTCGAAATCGTGGTGGTGGACGACAAGAAATCGATGGCCACGATCAGCGAGATCAAGCGATCCCCGAATCTGACATTCATCAGAGAAAACTACCAGCAGCTGTCCTTTTCCGAAGACGAACTGCGCCGAAAGAAAGTCGGAATCCTGGGTGCGATGTTCCCGAAATCCTGGCAAACGCCCGATCCGAAATTGGAAGATGTCGCGAGCGAAGACCGGGATGCGTTCATGGCCCGGCAGATCATGTCGAGTTCAGCCCTTCTTTTTGTGCTTTACGATCCGCATCGGCGAGCGCCGGCTTCGGAAAATGACTTCTTGGGAGCCATCAGCCTCGGGTGCGCCATGGAAAACATGTGGCTGATGGCCGTTTCTCTCGGTATCGGCGTCCATATTGTGAGCTCGCTGTCCGAAAAAGGAACGGAAAAGGAAATCAAGAAGCTCTTGGATGTCCCCGACAATTTTATAATAGGCTTCACCATGCGCTTGGGTTATCCAGTTGGGCCGATTAATTACTTGCGCGTGCGCCGTGACCTGGAAGATTTCACGCATCACAATGGATTTAAAAATAAAGGCCTGGATTAATTGGCATTTTGTAGCGCTTCAGTACGGAGGGCCGTTAACAGGATCAGAGTTGACTCGCGTGATCAAAACCCAGCGGCAGCGAGAGGATGCCAGCCCGCTCGGTGTTCGCGGGGGCGAGAGGAACCCTCCTCATGTTGTTCGAGGGGAAGACTACCCCTTGCTCCCCACATCCGGCCGACGAGGGCAGCACCGCATCGATCCCGTCAGGGGCTCGGATGGCGCCTTTATGCCACTTTGCCGAGTTCTTCGATTTGACGCTCAATGCTCTCAGTGTCCTCCCCATCCGTTCCCCCAGCCCCCTGATCAAGGGCCCGGAGGATGCCCATCATCCTATGAAGAGGGACGGAGACAAGGAGTTGGTCTTCAGCAAAGCCAGCTAACCTCCTCGCTCCAAAATCGAGCAGAGAAAGCCCTATCTCTCCGGTAACCACCGGGTAGGTGACCCCAGTCCTGCAGGCGGGGCCAGAAAGCTCGGCCTT
>JBEKLF010000213.1:0-15099 GCA_050010335.1 Terriglobia bacterium | reverse complement strand
TGCCGTCATCCGCCAGTTGCACCAGGGATTGCCCCGGCTCGCTGCAGACCCGCAGCGCTTGCGCAGTCTCACGGCTTGGCCTTGGATTGTTAGTCTCAACTTGAACGCGCATTAGAATTAGTGCCCCCCGCCTTCTGCCGACTGCTTACTGCCTTCTGCTTTCCGCCTACTGCCTTCTGCTCTTCCCCCGCCTGAGTTACAATTGACCCCGCATGGCGACAATCTCCCAAACCTCGAGCGGAGGTATGTGGCGGCACTTCTGGTCGATGGCTCGCTACCAGATGACGCATGTTGACCGGCCGGCCTGGCGCCGATTCTTTCTGGCGCTGTTCGGCCTGGGGTCAGCCTTCTTTCTCGCCTTGTATTCGAGCGCACTTAGTGAAGCGGGCCACGCGGAGGGGGCCGCGGTAGCGGCCTCCCTGTCGTTGCTTATCGCCGCCGTCGTGGCCGTCAAGGTGGTCCCCTTTCTTGCCCGCCGCACCGCGCTGGAACGCTGGATGCTCAAGGTCGAATACGAGTTCACGCGCGAGGGTGTGGTTTATTTCATGATCATCATGGTCATCGCCATCGCCGCCCTCAATACCGGCAATAATCTCCTCTTCATCATTCTGGCCAATCTCCTGTCAGGAATCCTGCTGTCGGGAATACTCTCCGCCATTGTCCTCTCGCAACTGGAATTGGATTTTGCCCTGCCCGAGCATGTTTTCGCCGAGCGGCCTCTGATCTCGCGCCTGACCGTGCAGAACTTGAAGTGGGTCTTCCCTTCGTTTTCGATCACTCTGTCTGCGCGCGAGCTGCGGAAAGGCAAGCGCAAAAAGGCACCCATGGTTGCGCCGCGCCAGATTCTGGATGTGTCGGTCTACGTGCCCTACATTCCTCATCGGTCCTCGGTGACCCAGCACGTGGAACTCACTTTCCCTCGCCGCGGACGCTATACCCAGGAAGGATTTCGCGTCAGCACCAAGTTCCCGTTCGGCCTCCTGCGGAAGGCGCATGAGGTCGCGAGCAAGCAGGAAATTCTCGTGCTGCCCAACGTGCAACCTACGGAAGAGTTTTACGAAATCCTGCCGCTGATCGGCGGTGACATCGAAAGCATGTCCAAGGGCCGCGGCCACGACTTATACGCCATTCGCGACTACGTGGAATCCGATAGCGCTCGCCACGTGGATTGGAAAGCCACGGCCAAAGCCCAGCAACTGAAGGTGCGGGAGTATACGCGCGAGGATGAGCGGCGGCTGGTGCTGGTCTTTGACTCGAGCCTGCCCTCGGCCGACGAAAAATCCCTCGCGCAGTTCGAAAAGGGAGTCAACTTCTGCGCCTGCCTGGCCTGGCACTTCTACGAAATCGACGCCCAGATGCAATTCATTGCCGATGGATTCGAGACGCCCATGGCACCCGCGGGAGAGATCATCTATCCGGTGCTGGAAACCCTGGCGCTGGTCGAACCCAAGGCGGGCGCAGCCTCCTCTGTAGGAGACCTCGAAGCGCGCATCGCCTCGGCAGAGCACGGGTTTCACATTGTCATCACCAGCCGCACGCACGGCTCGATTCCCACTAACCTGTGGGGCAATTCCTATATGGTTTTTATGGATTCGCTGTAAGCTGCTTGGCATTTTAGATTTTGGATTTTAGATTTTGGATTAACGGCCGGGAAGGCCCTCTCCGCCAATCCAAAATCGCAAATCTAAAATCCAAAATTCTAAGGCTGGCCCTTTCCAAACGCCACGCCCTTTGCTTCCGGCCCCAGCCCGATCACCGGCACGCCGATCAGCAAGACAATCCCCGCGAGCAATCCCAATGACTGGGCGTATGTCAGGTGCCGGGCGAGCACCCCTTCAATCACCGGGATGCTGGAAGCAAACAGCACGCCGAGTTGGTAGGCAAAGCCGGGGAAGAAACCGCGCAGCTCGCCCGGTGAGAGTTCATTGAGATGCACGGGAATGACGCCCCACGCCCCTTGCACCATAAACTGCATCAGGAATGCCGCGGGGACGATCAAGAGGACCGTTGAGGACAGCACCCAGGCGGGGATGAGCAGAAGGGCACAGGTCACCGCGGTAACCATGGACCGCCGGCGTCCGCGGTGGTCCGAGTAAAGGCCAAACATCATTCCGCCGGCGATCGCTCCCACCATCGAAATCATGGTGATCATGGCCGTTATCTGCGGGCTGAAGTGGCGCTGCTTTTGCAGGAGGGTGGGGAACAAGTCCTGGGTGCCATGAGAGATACAATTCATGGTCGTCATCAATAGAACCATGTAGAGGAACAATTTCCAATTGCGCGCGATGGCTTTGCCGTACGTGCCCCAATCGGTGCGCGACTGGTGCCATGCTTCGCTCTCCTTCACCTTGGCGCGAATGAAAAGTGTCAGCAGAGCCGGCAATCCTCCCACAAAGAACAACGCCCGCCAACCCCAATGCGGGAAAACCAAGGCGTAGACCACCGCCGCCAGCAGGTTTCCAAACGCATAACCTTCCTGCAACAATCCCGAAAGGATGCCGCGCCACTTGGGGGAAACCGATTCCATGGCGAGCGACGCCCCCACGCCCCACTCCCCGCCCATGCCGATTCCGTAGAGCAGGCGCAGTATGAAAAACACCCGGTAACTGGGGGCGAGACCGGAAAGGACTTCCACCACCGAGTAGAAAACGACGTCCAGCATCAGCGGCAAACGGCGTCCATAGCGGTCGGCCATCAATCCAAAGATAAACGCGCCCACCGGACGCATGGCCAGGCTGGCCGTGATGGTGGCCGCCATTTCCACCAGCGTAACGTGGAAATCGCGCGCCACGGGGACGAGCACAAAAGTGAGCACAAAGAAGTCGAACGCATCCAGAGTCCAGCCGAGAAAGCCCGCCGCCAAAGCATTGCGCTGGTTGGCGCGGTCATAGCCCTGCGGGTTAACTGCTGTGGAATTGTTGCCCATAAGGCTCAAGATTGCCTGAGAAACGCACAGGCAAGAGTGCCTGTGCCACTGCACGGCCACTCCTAGCTGTGCAGAAGGGGTAGCGAGAGTCCTTTCCGCAACAAATGTACAAACACGAGCCCCGCGACCTTGCTTGCTGGAATTCCGTCTTCGAGCACAAATCCTCGCCAGCAAGCTGGCTCGCGCAAAAGCGGCAGCGAGCTGCCGCACTCCAAAGCTTCGCCAGCCCTTGGCGTGAGGTGCGGGCTAAGACTCCCTCACTTACCCGCCGACAACTTCTGTTCCAACAGCCAGGGGAACAAATCCGGTTCGCTGTAGGCCTTATCCCAGGAATTATGTTTCACGCCCGGGTATTCCGTGTAGCGGACGTCTCCCCCGGCAGCCTTCAACGCCTCCACCATTTTGCGCGATTCGGTGACGGGAACCGTATCGTCATCACCGCCATGGAAGACCCACACCGGGGTCTTGCCGATTTTTTGGGCCGTGGCGGCGTACGGGTCCGCAGAACTGTCCACATCGCGGTAATTGGGCGTGTCGGACGCGTCAAGCAAGCGGATTCCCCCGCAGATCGGCACTAGCGCCGCAAATTTTCCGGGATGCCCGGAGGCGAAACCCCACGTCCCGAAACCGCCCATGGAAAGCCCCGTCAGGTAGACCCTTTGGGGATCGCCTTTGAATTCCTTCATGGTTTGATCGAGAGCCTTCAGGGCCTGCGCTTCCATGGCCGGACTTGTCCACCAATCCTTCTTGCGGCACTGGGGAATGGCCACCACAAAGGGGAAGCGGTCCACATGGTTGCGAATCGCTGTCGCAATACCCACGTCCGTTTGCAGCAAACCGTCATCGCCTTCCTCGCCGTAACCGTGCAGGAATAGAATCACCGGCCACTTAACTTTCTTGTTCCAATTGCTGGGGACGAACACTTCGTATTTGTAAGCCACACCGTCCACCACCGCCGTCCGGTTCAAGAATCCCGTCTCCGGCTGGCGCGCCAACAAGGGCAATGCTCCAGCGAGTCCCCACACCACGAGCGCAAGGAACATTCCCCGACGATTTGAGACCATTCCATCCTCCCTTACCAGGAACTCGATGAATTACGTGGATGCAAAGCTTTAGAGTGCGGCAGCTTGCTGCCGCATTTTCCCCAGCCAGCTTGCTGGCTGGAAATTATATGTGGTGGTTCAATATGTAGAGGCGGCATTGCGCCTCCATATGGCGGGATAAACCCGCCGGTACAACATCAAATAGATCCGCTACCGGGAATCGTGATTGCACGTGATATCCCTGCGAGCAAGCTCGCACGGAGGAAAGCGGCAGCGAGCTGCCGAACTCTAAAGCTTCGCATGCCCTCACGCTTTATCGCGCTTTCCCTGGGCGTTGCTCCCGCGCTCACTTCTGCAATCGCCTCCGCGCCAGAACCACGGCCCCCAGCGGCCCGGCGTTATCGCCCAGCGTGCCGGTGACGATCTTCACCCGTTCGGCGTCGTGGCGCCGCAGGAAATTCTCATAGGCGGTCTTGCGGATGGGCGCTACAAAGGACTCACCCAGGCGTTCGGCAATTCCGCCGCCCATCACGATACACTCGGGGTCGAGCAAATTCACGACGCTCGCCACGGCCATCCCGAGAAAATATTGCGCGCGCTTCATCACCTTGCACATGACGGGATCGTTCCTCTTCAGCGCGCGCTGGATGATGCTGCTGGTCATGCGATCCTTGCCACGCTCCTCCATGAGCTTGAGCACGCAACTCTTTTGTCCGGCGTGAATGGCGGCGCGCACATCGCGCTCCATCGCGGTGCGGCTGGCCAGAGCCTCGATGCACCCGTGGTTCCCGCAACCACACACGGGGCCGTCCACCTGCACGATCATGTGGCCCACCTCCGCCGCCGCGCCGCGCATCCCCAAATAGAGCTGGCCCCGGGAAATAATGCCGCCGCCGATTCCCGTCCCCACGAAGATTCCCACCAGTTCCTCGGCCCCCTGCCCCGCTCCCAGAGCATGTTCACCCACCACCCCCACGTTGACATCGTTCTCCGCGAACACAGGGACATGCAGCAACTTTCCCAGGCTCGCGCCCAGGGGCACCGCATTCCAACCCAGGTTGGGGGCGTGATACACCACGCCATGCTCAGGATCAACCGCCCCCGGCGCTCCAATGCTGACGGCGCGTAATTGTGATTTGCGCAGGCCCGCGGCCGTCACCACGTCTTCCACAATCGCCGCCAGGTCGCGAATCAATCCCTCGGGCTTCTGCGCGACGTTGGTCGGCGTCTTCTCGATCGCCAGGATTTCGTTCCGGGCATTCACTACGAGCGCGCGCAGGCTCGTGCCCCCCATGTCGATACCCACTATAACTTCCTTCGCTGGAACCACCTTCGCTGGAACCATCGGGACACCTCCACCATGTGCTGAGTGTTGGTTCGAGAGTCTATCGCAGTCTGTCGTTTCAGAGAATAGCTGTTTATGGGAACCTCTCGCGGGCTCGAGACATCAATTGATTGAGGAGAATGCCATGGATTTAGGACTTAAAGGTAAAACCGCAGTAGTGTCGGGCTCGACGGCGGGAATTGGTTTGGGGATTGCCACGGCGCTCGCCGCCGAGGGCGCGTCGGTCATCATTAACGGGCGGACGGAAGCGCGCGTGGCCGCCGCAATCGAAAAGATTCACGGCGAGGCGCCGGGCGCGCACGTGCGCGGCATCGTTGCTGACCTGGGAGCACTGGATGGCGTCGAGACATTTCTCAACGACGCGCCCAAAGCCGATATCCTCGTCAACAATTTGGGAATCTTCGAAGTGAAGTCCTTCGCGGAAATAACCGACGCCGATTGGCTGCGATTTTTCGAGGTCAATGTGCTGAGCGGAGTTCGCCTGGCGCGCCACTACCTCCCCGGCATGCGCGAGAAAAACTGGGGCCGGGTGATCTTCATCTCCAGTGAGTCAGCCGTAAATATTCCGGTCGAGATGATTCACTACGGAATGACCAAGACGGCGCAAGTGGCCGTTGCGCGAGGCTTGGCGGAGTCCGTCGCCGGCACCGGCATCACGGTGAATTCGATTTTGGTGGGACCCACCAACTCCGTGGGGGTCGGCAACTTCTTACAAGAAATGGCCAAGCAGCAGGGTGCGACCTCTGCGCAAGTGGAAAAGGAATTTTTCGAAAAGGCGCGCCCGAGTTCGCTCTTGAAACGCTTCGAGACAGCCGAGGAAGTCGCGGCCGTGGTGGCCTTCGTTGCCAGCGCCCAAGGCGCCATCATCAACGGCGCCGCCCTCCGAGCCGAGGGAGGCGTGGTGCGGTCCGCGCTCTAAACTGCGCGCACCTACTCGTCAGGCAAACTTTTCGTTTTTGCGATCGGGTTGTTTCCTGATTTCTGTCCAGTATTCCTCTCGAACATCTTCGTCAATTTCGACTGGGCCGCCACCATGGAGGTGTCTGTTCCCGGCGCTTTTTTCGGACCAGAAATCCAGTAACCCTCCCCGGTCTCGACATCATGGTAGTTCGCACACGAGTCCGGAACGCCCTTTTGAAATCTCTTTCCTCGGTACAGAAGTGTCTTGCCCGTTCTATTGAAAGTGACACGACCAATGCGAGCAGGACCACGATCATCATGACCGCCAGGGTATGTTTTCAGTTCGATATACATGATTCGTGGTTTCATTTTGGTCACCCGACCCATATCTAAGCTTCACCGCGGCGCGGCGGAAAAGCCGCAAGGCTGGAGAGCGAGCCTTGCGCTACGTGTTTTTCCTGCGGGCTGGGGCGAAAAGCCGCGGACCTACAAAACAGTCACTCATGTCGCTTTGCGACACCCCGAAGCATGAAAATTAAGACGTCTGATAATACTAAGCCGTCTCTGAAAACAAAGGGCTTAGTCGTATTTTCGGAGCAGGTCCGCGCTACAGGTAATTTGCCTCGTCACGCCTCGCGGGGCGTTTGGCGTATTTCCGATTCGGCCTCTTTGAGCCTGGCGAGTTCCTTCGGCTTCCAGCGATTTCCCCCACCCATTTTGTAGGGATTGCAGAGAGCGCAGGAGAGGCGTTTGCGCATGGTCCGTCCTCACAAACCCAGTTCATCTTTCACCCGCGACCACGAGATGGTTTTCCTTTCGCGGACTTGTTTGAGGGCGTGGCGAACTTTTTTCGGCTAGTCCTCGGGGCGTTCATGAAGCTGCTCTCGATCGGGGATTCCAGCTCCGCCGAGATGGAAAGGGGCGTTCAGATAGGCCAGGGCCTTCTTCTTTGCCTTAGCCTACTCCTCCTGCCGGTCAACCAGATTCGCGAGTTCCTGGGCCAAGAGTCCGCTGACGCTTGTTCCGCGCTCGGCGGCGATACCTCTAGCCCGCTTGAGAAGACGTTGCTCAATCGTCAGTGTGATGCTTTGCTTCAAGAATTCTCCTCAGGCGTAAGCATCACACGTAAAACATGTGAGTGCGTCGCGGCTATCGGGAAGGGCGTGCGATATAAGAGTGAAGGCGGAGATCCCCTGGACGTAGCGTGGGCGTCCCGCCCGCTGGCGCGTGGGCATCCTGCCCGCGCATTCTTGGCGGGAGCGGGACGCTCCCACGACAGCGGGCGGGACGCCCGCGCTACGTTCGCTTTTTCACTTTTTTGTCGCACAACCTATCGGGGACGGATAGCCGGAAACCAGGAAGGAACGGGCACGACGCAGCTTGAAGATTCAAGACATGCGCCACGCCGGGCGGGGTGCGGGTGACCGGTGGGAGTGAAAACCCCTGCTGAGGGTCTCGCAGCGGGGACACGGCAACGGAGATTCAAAACTCAAAATTCAAGATTCAGAATTCAAGAATCAAGATCCAGGATTCAAGAATCCAGATCCAAGATTCCGGACATGCGCTACGCGGCGCGGGCTATACCGGACCGGTGCGAGTGGAAGCCGCTGATGAGCGTCTTGGACATTTCCTCGCGCTGAATCTGGTTGGTGCCTTCGTAGATCTGGGTGATCTTGGCGTCTCGCATGTACTTCTCGATGGGGTAGTCGTGCATGTAACCGTAGCCGCCAAAGATCTGCACCGCATCGGTGGTGACTTCCATGGCCACGTCGCTGGCGAAGCATTTCGACATGGCGGAGTAGAGCGTGGGCCGCTCCTTGGGCTTGGTATCGATGTAACGGGCCGTGGCGTATACCAGCGCACGCGCGGCTTCAATCTTGGTGGCCATGTCAGCGAGCATGAAACGCAGTCCCTGGAAAGAGCCCACGGGTGAGCCAAACTGGCGGCGCGTGCACGCGTATTCGAGCGCCAGGTCGAACGCCCCAGCGGCAATTCCTACCGCCTGCGCGCCCACACCGGGACGCGAAACGTCAAACGTCTTCATGGCGGTGATGAAGCCCGTGCCCTCGCGGCCCAGGCAGTTGACCACCGGAACGCGGCAGTCCTGGAAAATCAGCTCGCGCGTGGCGGAGGCGCGAATACCCAGCTTGTCTTCCTTCTTGCCGAAGGTGAAGCCGGGCGTGCCCTTTTCCACAATGATGCAGGAGGCTCCGCGCGGCCCCTTGGCGGGGTTCGTCAGGCAGATGACCGAATAGATTTCCGCCTCGCCGCCGTTGGTGATCCACTGCTTGGTGCCATTCATCACGTAATAGTCGCCGTCGCGAATGGCCGTTGTGCGCACCGCGGCGGCATCGGACCCGGCTTGCGGCTCGGTGAGCGCGAAGGCCGCGAGCTTCTTCCCCGCGGCGATGTCGGGCAGCCAGCGCTTCTTTTGCTCATCGCTCCCGGAAAGAATAATCGGCAGCGTACCCAGCGCCGTGCCGGCAAAACTGAGCGCAATGCCGCCACACGCCTTGGAGAGCTCCTCGGTGACAATCACCATGTTCATGATGGGCGAGCCGTCGCTGATCCCACCGTATTCATCTTCAATGTAGACGCGGAAGAGGTCGGTCTCCGCCATAACCTTGACGACGGGCCACGGGAACTTGGCCTCGCGATCGTATTCCGCCGCGATGGGGCGTATTTCCTTTTCGGCGATCTCCCGCGACAGGTCGCGAATGGCGGCTTGATACTCAGTAAAGGCGTAGTCCATAGTGAGGAACTCCTTGGGGCGAAGTCGAGAGTCGAGAGTCGAAAGTTGAAAAGTCGAAAAGTTGAGAAGTTGAAAAGTCGAAGAGTCAAAAAGTTGAAGAGTGGAAAAACCGAAACAGCCACTCGCGAGGCGTTAATTCGATGCCTCAAACTTTCGGTCCTTTAGCTTTTCAACTCTTCGACTTTTCAACTTTTTAACTCTTCGACTTCTTGACTCTTCGACTTTTCAACTTCTCAACTTTTCGACTATCAACTATCGACTATCAACTGCCCTTCTCACGCCACTCGCGGCAGATAGTCATCGGCTGACGCGGAGGTTTCCGGCGTGTCTGACCACAGGTTGGGCCGTGCCATCCAGGTTTCTCCCGCGCGGAACGAAAACCGGCAATAGTCCTCCAGGTCGCCCGCACGGAACGAAGAAACGTCGAGCTCGCCGCTAAGCGTGCCAGGTTTGGCCATGTACCGGAACGCATTGACCACCGTCAGCACATCGGCGTTGACGTCCCGGAAAGTAACTTCAACACGACGGATTGAGGAGGTTATTTGGTAATCTCCCTGCGAGTACTGCCCGGCGGTCTTCTCGAGGATCCTCCGAAGGTCATCTGCGGAGTTCGGGTGGCCTTCGAAACCCACCGCACCATTCAGCCGCTGGAAGGGGTCAAAGACCAGGGTGACAGGTTGGTTGAGAAAGGGGACCCACTGCGCACGAACGTAGTCGGGTCGGGCCCAAGCGACGGTCAGAAAGCCTCCCTTCCAGACTTTCATGCGGACGTATTGGCCCGTCGGCTCGTCCTGGTAGAAAAGGGCGCCACCCGGAATCTGGGCACGCTCGGATTCAGAAACCGCGTGCAGGAAATCCAAGAGTTCACCGGCCACTTCCCGCAAGGGCGGGACATCGTCCGGCTGCACATGGCGCACCACCAAAGAGGAAGGCTCCGGTGAGTACTCCAACCAGGTCGCTCCAATCTGTTCGAGTCGCTTCTGCGTGCCCTCCCCGAGGAGGCCTAGATCAACGGACCCAGTACATCCCAAATGGCTGCGCATATTCTCACTCCCCCTGCTACCGGACGGACAGACTGTCCGGAATATCCCCCACCACATGGCACTTTTTGCACTTCGAGGGCCGAAGAGGGACACGAGGAACGGAATTCGCTTGGGGCACTGGGTGGTTGATGTGGAGGCGGCGGAATTCATGCCGATCCTGTCGGCACACCGCCACTGGATGCGGCGGCGGACGGATAGATCGCCGCCATGGCATCAAATTGACTCATTCCCTGGCTCCGATTTCCCTTGACAACAGAATTTCAGGGAGGCATATTTAGACAGTTGTCTAATTAGGTGTTTGGCTAATCAGAGGCATCATGAATGCAGTCTTCAAAGCTTTGGCCGATCCCACGCGCCGGCAGATCCTGCGCTTGCTGGGTGACCACGAAATGACCGCGGGGGATCTAGCCAAACGCTTTGAAATGACCAAACCGTCGATGTCCCACCACTTTTCGGTGCTGAAGGAATGCGACTTGATCCGCTTCCGCCGCGAGGGACAACAGATCTGGTACTCAGTCAATACCACGGTCCTACAGGACGTCCTGACCTGGGCTATGGATTTGCTACACTCGACGGAGAACGACGGGGGGAAAACGTCATGACCAAGAAATACTACCTTACCGGCCTTGCCCTGATCATTGCGAGTTTCGTGGCCGCGGCCGTCCTGTACCCCCACCTGCCGGGCCAGGTTCCCACGCACTGGAATATGAGCGGCCAGATGGATGGTTATTCCGCAAAGTGGACGCTCCTCGCCCTCTTCCCTGGCATCATGCTCGGAATGATGGGCCTTATGGCGGCGCTTCCCTGGTTGTCTCCTCGCCACTTCGAAGTGGAAGCGTTCCGGTCGACCTGCCTTTACATCATGGTGGTTATCGTGGCGTTTATGGCCTACGTCCAGGCCCTGATGCTTCGGGCGGCGTGGTCGGGACAGATGAACATCAACAAGGCCATCATGGGTGGGGTGTGCCTGCTGATTGCGCTCCTGGGTAATGTCCTGGGAAAGGTGCAGCGGAACTTGTACATTGGCATCCGGACGCCATGGACGATCGCCAACGAGCGCGTTTGGAATGCCACACATCGCCTGGGCGCGAAAACCTTCGTTCTGGGAGGTCTTGCCGGATTCATCTTCGCTATGGCGGGAAGCTGGCCTTGGCTCAGCATCGGGTCAGTGCTGGCGGGTGCTTTAGTGCCCGCGATTTATTCCCTCGTCTACTACAAGCGACTCGAACGCCGCGGAGAATTGACTTAATGTCATTATCGCAGGGTGAAGCACCTGCCATTTTAGAGATAAGTCATTGTTTTTATTTAACTTAGTGGCGCTGTAGGTTCGGAAATGACCTCGTATTGTGTCGCGGCGCGGCAAAATGTCCGAAAGCTCGGATTTCCACGATGCGCCGAGGAGCACCTTGGAGCGCCACGTCCCACACGCGCGCGTTTCACAAAAATCCAACGGGAGGTTATTGATGAGAAAGTTGGGGATATTGATGTTCATTCTGGCTTCATCGGTCATGGTTGCGAAGGCACAGGACGTTGTCGGCGATTGGCAGGGTATGCTCCATGCCGGCGCCGCTGAGCTGCCCTTGTTCTGCACATTACCAAGGGGAACGGCGGTGCACTGAAGGCCACGTTGGATAGCGTCGACCAGCGAACCAACGGCATTCCCGTTAGCGCCATTACAGTCAAAGATTCCCAACTGAGCTTCACCGTGGACGCAGTGCACGGTGCCTACGAGGGCAAGGTCAACGCCGCCGCCTCGGAAATTGAGGGGACTTGGTCGCAGGGCACATCACTGCCACTCGTTTTCAAACGGGCTGCCACTCCGGCAAAGGCTGACCACAAACCCGCCAAGCCCTCGGACATCGATGGCGCCTGGATGGGCACGCTTGACGCGGGCGCGATGAAGCTGCGGGTCGTGTTCCACATCACCAACACTGAGGATGGCCTGAGCGCAACCATGGACAGCCCCGACCAGAATGCAATGGGCATGCCCGTGACATCCGTTACCCGAGACGGCGCATCATTCAAGTTGGAGATGAAGCAAATCGCAGGAAGGTTCGAAGGCAAAATAGCCCAAGACCTCTCGACCATTGATGGAACGTGGACCCAAGGCGGCAATGCTTTGCCCCTGTTCCTAAAGCGCGTCAAGGATGCGGCGGAACTCGAGCGGCGCCGCCCGCAAAATCCGGTCAAGCCCTATCCCTATCGTGATGAGGACGTCAGCTACGCAAACCCTGCTGCGAGCATCACGCTGGCCACGACGCTGACCATCCCTCCGGGCAAAGGGCCGTTTCCCGCGGTGCTACTGATTACGGGATCAGGACCTCAGGACCGCGACGAAGCCTTGATGGGTCACCGGCCGTTCCTGGTGTTGTCCGACTACCACACGCGCCGTGGCATTGCGGTCCTGCGCGCTGACGATCGAGGCATCGGGAAGTCCGGCGGGAATTTTGCCTCAGGCACGACTGCGGATTTTGCCACGGACGCGGAAGCCGGAGTGGCGTACCTCAAGGCGCGGCCCAATGTCGATCCGCATAAAATCGGCCTGATCGGCCACAGCGAAGGCGGGATCATTGCCCCCATGGTGGCAGCCCGCAACCCGGACGTCGCCTACATCGTGACGATGGCGGGATCAGGCGTGCCCGGAGACCAAATCCTGGTGGCACAATCTCGCCTGATTGCCGAAGCCGCCGGCCAGAGCACTGCGGAGGCGGAAAAGAACGCCAACGAGGAACGCGAAGTTCTGGAGCCGGTGAAAAACCAGAAAGACCGCGCCACCCTCGAGACCGAGTTGCGAAAGAGGCTGGCCGGAAAGGGCCCAGAGGCGCAAGTGGATGCGCAGATGAAAGCGCTCACCTCACCGTGGTTCCAATATTTCCTTGCCTACGACCCGGCAGAGGCATTAAGAAAGGTCCAGTGTCCGGTCCTGGCCCTTAACGGTGAAAAGGATCTTCAGGTGCCCCCCAAGCAGAATCTGCCCGCCATCCGCCGAGCTTTGGAGGAGGGCGGCAACAGACACTTTGAAACCGACGAACTTCCTGGGTTGAATCATCTTTTGCAAACTGCCGCGACCGGGTCGCCCACCGAGTACGCCGAAATTGAAGAAACCATTTCGCCCGTGGCGCTCGAGAAAATGGCGGGCTGGAACCTTAAGCAGTAAATGCCCCAGACTCGCCCTCCGTCAAAGTCCTAACGCGGATTTCTCACCAGGCTGGAACACTTTTTGAGGGTTGCCGGAAGAACTCGGATTTCCAGGTCGGCACGTGGGACGTGGTCCGACAAGGTACGCTTTGGCACACCATGACTTCGGCCCTGCCCGATTGTGGATAACCCGATAATCCCCGATATTTCCCGCTAATGCCCGCGTGGAGCTCTTCGATAAATCGAACAGCTCCTTTATTTTCAATTACTTACGCACATGGCCTTTCCCTTCCAGCTTGTTTTCAATAACTTACCAGGATGGACCTTCGTTGTTACCGACTTTTTGCCCGCGCCCTCACCGGACTCTGCCCAGTCTTGAATCTTGAATCCGCGATCCGAAATCGCTCCCTCCCCCTCTTCGTCGGAAGTGCAATCCGTCACACCAAACGCCTCACGCTCAAGGAGGGTTTCCTAAAAGGAGGGTTTCCTAAGAGGTCATTGTTCGGTGAGCGCGCCAGTATTAAGCGTCGCAGGATGCCCGCGCCACGTCGCGTGTTCGTGTAGGGGCCAGCGGTGCTGGCCCGGGCCGAACGCCGTTCGGCCCTACACCTCCGGCCGAGCGCCGTTCGGCCCTACAAAGGCTGCGCGCCTCGGGTGGCAAGGTAAACTCGCCGCTACTGAGTCGTGGTGTCGTTTGGAATGGGATCCCCTTCGAAACGCGGGGGATTTATGAAGGAATACGATCTTCACCGCAGATTCCCATGAGCCTGCGGCTCACCACGATGGATGAAAATGCGCGAAGCGCTTTGGACTGCGGCCGCGAAGCTGCCGCTTTGGGTTTTAGCCGATGCCGTCGTTTTGCAAGTTTCCCGTTCCGGCGAAAGGGTCAAGGCGGTAGCTGCTGCTACCGCAGCAAGAGCGGCAGCTTCGCGGCCGCAGTCCAAAGTGCCTTCCGCACAGTCATTTTCAGAGCAGAGGCGCTGGGACGCAGAGAAAAGTATTCACATCTCCGCGCCTCCGCAGTAAGAAGGACCCCAAGGGTTTTTTCACAGTTCCAGCCGGAGCAGACGCGGAACATCACCGAGTCCCTGCCGGCTGGGGCATGGCCGGTCCCGCAGTGACAGCCGAGGTTTGGGGCAAGGGTTCTATCGGCATGACGATCCAGGCGATGAAATAACCTAGGATTCCCCAACCTCCAATGAAAGCCAGCATGAGCCAGAGGATTCGCATCAGGGTGGCGTCTATTTCAAGGTATTCTGCGAACCCGCCGCAGACACCCGCGATTTTGGTGTCGGTCCGCGAGCGCATAAGCTTCTTGGCTGGAGTGCACACGGGAATCGAAAGCGCCGTCCCACATTGGCAGCAGAAATTCACTCGCTCGGAATATTCTTTTCCACACTGAGGGCAAAACATTTTTCCCTCCGTTGAGTGACCAATCCTACCTTTGTATACGGCTTACGGGGCAAAAAAGTTCCTATCGGGGCGCAGGCCGTTTCTTTGGCCGCTCAGCAAGGTGCCTTCCGGCCTGTTAGCACCGGTCAAGGGAACCATTTTCGCCGCATTCCGTCGGCAGAAGCAGGAGCAGAAATCGGCGCCTCGGTGATGGTCGGCAGATGGCGGTCAAACGGCATGGAGAATCGTAATGGGTCAGTTTGGATGATTACCCAGGCGGTCGGCAAACTCTGCGGCGTCACGCAGGACCGACGCCCCTTGGCATCCTGGATAATCGTCCTCACGACGCTGTCCAGAGCAACTTCCAAGTGGCCCGTCATCCAGACTTGACCTTCAGAGATCACACGCAGACCACATCCAAGGTCTGCTGACTACACTGCTAATTCTAATGCGCGTTCAAGTTGAGACTAACAATCCAAGGCCAAGCCGTGAGACTGCGCAAGCGCTGCGGGTCTGCAGCGAGCCGGGGCAATCCCTGGTGCAACTGGCGGATGACGGCA
>JBEKLF010000212.1:0-15104 GCA_050010335.1 Terriglobia bacterium | reverse complement strand
CCATAACCGCATCTTACAAGCCTTTCCTCCATTGTCAATAATCAACCCCACCCTCCTCCCCAAAATCTTGAGACTTGATCTGTGGGGAGCCAAAATCTATCTCCGACAGGCTCCTAGAATCGTGACCAGGTCGCGAATCGAAACCTGCTCACGCAACAGTTGTTGCAGCACCTTCTGAACTTCGCCCAGGCTGAGGACTTTGGGGACGAGCTCTTCCACCAGTTTGGGTTGGGTTTCCGCATTGGCGTCGAGCAGCCGCTTGGTTTCCTGCCGGGTCAACAGTTCGTGTGCGTGTTGCTTGATGACTTCCGCCAAGTGGGTAGCTAGAACTGAGGTCTGATCCACCACCGCATAACCGGCGGCCAAAGCCCGGTCGCGCAGGTTGGGGGCGATCCATTTAGCGGGCACGCCAAATGCCGGCTCGCGAGTTTCCCGCCCTTCCAAGGGCTGTGCCGTCGCCTCCGAACTGATGGCCAGCAGGCTCTCCTGGGCCATTTCCCAGCGCGCGATTTCCACCCCCCGAAGGCGGATGACATACTCGCGGGGGTTAAGCTGCACGTTGTCCGTAATGTGTACGGGAGGAATGATGAAGCCCAATTGCAGCGCCAGGTGCCTCCGCAGGGCGCGAATGCGCGCAAGCAATTGGCCACCCTGCGCCTGGTCAACCATCGCGACAAGTCCGTAACCCACTTCCAGGCTTAAATCATCCAGCCGGAGGAGGGTTTCTAATTGCTCTTGGGCCTTTTCCGGGGGCAAGGTGGTGGCGGGGGTCACCGCTGCCGACTTGACCGTGCCTGCCCGCTGGGCGCGGCGGGCCAACCAGCCAAGAAGCCCGGACATGAGGAAAAAGGGAATCTTCGGCAATCCGGGAATCAGGCCGAGAGTGCCCATCACGCCAGAGACGATCCACAGCGGATCGCTGCGCGGAAGCAGTTGCCGGGTGAGATCAGATCCCAAACTCGATTCGGAAGAAGCGCGCGTGGCTACCATCGCTCCGGCGACGGAAACCAGAAGCGAGGGGATCATGGTGACCAGCCCGTCCCCGACGGTGAGGATAGTGTACGTTTTCAGAGCTTCACTGAGCTGGACCCCATGGTAGAAGACTCCAATCAAGAAGCCGGCGATGATATTGATGGCGGTAATGAGCACGGTGGCCAAAGCATCGCGTTGGCTGAAGCGCGCCGCGCCATCCCTGGCGCCGTAGAACTCCGCTTCGCGCCCCACCAGTTCCCGGCGCGTGCGCGCCTGGGCTTCGTCAATCAGCCCCGCGCCAAGGTCGGCGTCAATGGCCATCTGTTTTCCCGGCAAGGCATCCAGGGTAAAGCGCGCGGTCACCTCTGCGATGCGCACCGCCCCGTGATTGATCACCAGGTACTGAATCGCAATCAAAGCGACGAACAGGACGAAACCGACGATGTAATTGCCGCCCACCACAAACTGTCCGAAAGCCCCAATCACATGTCCGGCGGCCGCGGCGCCCTCATTGCCGTGCAGCAGAATGCGCCGACTGCTCGCCAGCCCCAGGGAAAGGCGGAACAATGTCAGGAGCAGGAGGAGTGAGGGGAACACGGAGAACTGCACCGGGCGCGTGATGTACATCGCCACCAACAACACCAGGACGGAGGCTGTGAGACTGGCCGACAGAAGAAGGTCCAGCAGGAAGGGCGGTAGGGGAACCAACATTACAAACACCAAAGCCACGGCCACTAAGGGGACTGCCCAATCCATGGCGCTGCCTTGGGTGGGGGGAGCCGGCTTGAGGGGTGCAGGTGTCATCGTCTATCCTGGGCCGTGGCCGGATGCACGAGGCGTTGCGTGCGATAGATGAAAGCCAGGATTTCCGCGACCGCGGTGTACAATTTCGCCGGGATGGTCTGACCGACTTCGGTGGCGCGATAGAGCGCCTGAGCCAACGGCGGGTTTTCCACCACCGGGATTCCGTGCCAGCGCGCCTCGCGCTTGATTCTTTGCGCGAGGAGGTTCCGGCCCTTCGCCACCACTACCGGAGCGGCCATGGTTTCCGGTTTGTACTCAAGCGCAATGGCATATTCACTGGGATTGGTCACCACCACCGTGGCGCGCGCCACATCACGCAGCATCCGGCGCCGCCGCATCTCTCGCTGAAGTCGCCGAATGCGCCCGCGGATTGCCGGGTGGCCTTCCGTTTCCTTGAAGTCTTCGCGTACTTCCTGGCGCGTCATGCGGTGTTGACGCTCGAAGTTCATGCGCGCGAGGAGCAGATCAAATCCCGACCAGAGGATGAAAACCAAGCCGCCTTTCCAGGAAATCTCAAAGATCCTCGACAGCAGCCATCCCAGCGACGACCGCACACCCACGCGGCACATTTGCAGGATCTGGCCCCAGTCTCGGACCATGATGGCCATGGCGAAGTAGAGTACAAATGCCGAGGGAATCAACGACTTCAAAAGCCCTTGCAGCCCGCCAAGCGAAAACAGCTTTTGAAGATTGCTGGCGGGATTCAGCCGTTGCGGTTTGGGCGCCAGAGCCCCCGGGGCCATTACAAATCCTCCCAGAGCAAAGCTGCCGGCCAGCGCCACCAGCCAAGCCAAGGCCAGACTGGGCGCTGCCCAAACACAGATTCTCCACGCTACCCAATTGAGCACAGGTGTGCCCCCTGCCATATCGCTGTGGGCAGCGGAGGCAAGAGTCCGTTCCAGCAGATCGCGCCAATCATCCTTCCAGTTTTGTGGGTACCACCAGAGGAACAGCACCACCGTCAACACCGCAAGCGCGGAGGGCAGCTCCCGGCTGCGCGCAACATCGCCCTCACGGCGGGCTCGTTGCCGCCGCCGCGGGGTTGCTTGTTCAGTGCGACTTTCGTCTGCCACGCGGTCTGCTCCCTATCGTGCCAAATGCATAAGTTGCTCGCTCGTCGCCAGCGCTTCCCCGAAATACTTCTCGAGCAACCCCGGCCAAAACCGCAATGTCCCCATCACCACCAGAAACGCCACGACGCTCTTGACAGAGATTCCGACAAACAACACCGGAAGTTGGGGAGAAGCTCGTCCCAAAAAACCCAGGGAGATATCGATAAGAATCGTTGCCAGGAGGATGGGGATGGCAACCTGTACGGCCATGACCAGCATGCCTCCGGCAGCTCGCCAGACCAACTCGGCCATCACGGGGTTCGCCACCACCATTCCCGGTGGACAATACTCGAAGCTTTTCACCAGACCTCGCAGCACCCAATGATGAACGTCCAATTGAAGAAAGATCAGCAGCGCCACCGCCTGGTAGAAATTGGACAGGATGGGCGTCTCGGCATCCGACAAAGGATTGATCAGGTTCGCCAACGAATGCCCAACCTGGAAGCCGACGACTTGCCCTGCCAACTCGACGCCCTCAAAGACAAACTGGAGCGTGATCCCCATAATCAGACCCACAACGAACTCGCCGCCTGCAATCTGCCACCCTCGAGCCCCGGAGAAGGAAGGTAAACTCGGCGCCACGACGGGGTAGAGAAGGGCGGTTAGCGCCACGGTGAAGCCGGCCTTGATGCGCGGCGAAATCGTGGCGCTGGCCAAGAAGGGCGCAAACACCATCAGCGCGCTCACCCTCGCGCCCACCAGCAGGGCGCGCCCGACCACAGTTTCCAGCCCCGAGCCCACGTTTCACTCCTCGCGCCTTACCCCAGACAGCGATGGAAGTCCGCAAACAACTGCACGGTGAAACTCATCAATTTCCGCAACATCCAAGGCAACATCACAAAGGTGGTGAGAGCCACGACGACAATTCTGGGAACGGTAGCCACCGTATGCTCCTGAATGGAGGTCATCACCTGGGCAATGTTGATGAGCAGACTCACCACGGTAGCAACTAACAATACGGGGGCCGCCAGTAACAGAGCGACCTCGAGAGTCTCACGAGCTAACTGCACAACCACGTCGGGGGTCATAGAAAACCTCAATAGAAACTCTTCATGAGAGAACCCACTACTAAGTTCCAGCCGTCTACCATGACGAAAAGCAAAATCTTCAGCGGGGTGGAAATCACCACGGGAGGCAACTGCATCATTCCTACTGAAGTGGTAATTGACGCCACCACCAGATCGATCACCAAAAAGGGGAAGAACAGGATGGTCCCGATCTGAAACCCTGCCTTCAACTCCGAGAGGATGTAGGCGGGAATAACCACACGCATGGAAAGGTCTTCCGGACGGCGCGGTCGAGATTCCTTTGCCAACCCTACAAACAGCGCCAAGTCCTTCTGGCGTGTGTACTTCAGCATGAAATGCCGCAGAGGCACGGCGCCGCGGTCCAATGCTTCCGTGGCGGTGATCTGATTGGCTCGGAGCGGAACGACACCAGCCTGATAGACTTCCGCCCCGACGGGTTGCATGATGAAGTAGGTCAAAAAGAGCGCCAACCCGATGAGCGTTTGATTGGTCGGTGTGCTTTGTGTTCCGAGCGCCTGACGCAGGAAATGGAAGACCACCAGCAATCGTACGAAAGGCGTCATGGCGAGGAGTAGGGCGGGCAGCAGGGTCAGGACAGTGAGCAGGATAACAATATTCCAAGGCACCGAACCGCCCTGCGGCAGCCCCGGAATCACCAGACCGTTCGGCGCGGCGGGCGGCGCGGGATAAGCCGCCGAGGGAAACACCACGGCGGCGATTCCCATTGCCGACCACCACGCCAAACGTCGCGGCCAGAATTGCTTCATAAATAGACTCACCGGCCCTCAAAGAGCACGCGCCTCTCGTGGCAGGGGAGGTTCGGTGAGTACCCTCCCTCCGTCCAGACGTGCCAAGAGCACGAGAGAATTTCCGGTACCGGCCACCAGGAATTCCTGGCGGTCGAACTCAATCACCGCCAAAAACCGCCGCTCGCCCAGCGATAGTGATTCGCACACGCGCAAGCGGCGGACCTTACGAGTCTTTACGGCTCTTCGAGCCCATTGCCATAGGTTCTGAAGGGCGACCGACAAGGAGGACCCTGGCGGAGATGGTGCTTGGCTTGCGGCATTGACTTCCATAAACTCTGTCCCTTCCCTCGGGGAAGGCCGGGCGGCACGCGTCAAACCATTTCCGTCATCCGAACCGCCAGCCGGCCATCGATCACATCAAATTCCGCCCAAGCCACCATGACGCTGTTCACGCGCACCGGCACATGGGCCCCCTCACGACGTTGCGTATCCACAAGCGAGTTAACGCTGAGAGTAAGAAGATCACGAACAGTGAAATGAGGAACTTCTATGGCGGCGGACAGTTGGCAGGGCAATTCCAGCGCCTCCGGCCAAATTTCCCGGGGTGAGGGGACTGATTCCACCACGCGGGGTTGAGGCTCATTTCCCATAAGTCAACGCTGAACCAGGAAATCGGTAAAGTAGATTTCTTTCACTCCCAATTCGGGTACACGATCCTGAAGCGCATGTAAGAGTTCATCCTTAAGTTTCTGCTTACCTTCGGGGGCCAAAAGCCCGTCAGAGCGCCAAGTTGACAGCACCGCCAAAATACAATCCCGGATACGAGCTATGGGCACATCACCTGCTCCCCCCTTACCCTCCTTGGCGGGAGGCGAGATTCCCAATCCCAAATCAATTCCGACACGGAGGAAGCGGTTTTCTTCGGAATCCGCCAGATTCACCACAAAAGACTCCAGATGCAGGACGCCCTTGATCTGCGGAGCATGCAAGTCTTTGCCCGGGTTGTCGGAGGCTGGGGCAGATTTCTTGCATCCGAAGTTGCCGGTGGCGATCACCACCGCCAGTCCCATGAGCAGGAACACCGCACACCGCACACCTGCCTCGCTGCTTTTCCATTCCGTTTGGGTAACGTTCGTCATGTGCATACGTCCAAAAAAGCAATTGACTGCCCACAAGGAATGGAAATCCCGCAAAAGGCACTAAAGATCAGGGAGGGAAGAGAACCCCTTATTCTTGCGGGGGGTTACGTGGTGTTGAAGGGTGCTGCCCGACTCTCCTGCCGGCGTCCCGGCGGGCCGTTGGTGTTCCGAATTGGGAAAGACTCATGAGGTCGTTCCAAGGTGGAATGGGTAGTGCATGAAGTCCAGGAGTCAGGAGACGAGCGACAGAAGCAAGGCGAAGCCTAACAATTCGCAACCGTTGACTCCAGGCTCCCAAGTCAGGGCCGTTGGCGTGCGATGCAGGATGCGCTACGATACGAAGTTCGGTTCCAAACAGCTCGGACAGCGAAGAAACAGTGATCCGCAAATTGCGCGGATTGCGCCGATGTTACTAATAAGGATTTTCGGTAATCTGTGTAATCTAGGTAATCTGCGGATCAAAGGGGAGGTTGGCATGATACTGGAAGGACAAGTCGCTTTGATTACTGGGGCCTCAAGCGGCATCGGCCGGGCGACGGCCGAAACCATGGCGCGCGAGGGCGCCCGCGTAGGAGTGAACTACCTAAAGAACCCAAAAGGCGCCGAGGATACGGTAGATGCCATCCGCCGAGCGGGTGGGGAAGCACTAGCGATTCGCGCCGACGTAACAAACCAGCAGGAGGTTAATTCGCTCGTGGCGGCGGTGCGCAAACAATGGGGGCGCATCGATATTCTGGTGAACAACGCCGGCGACCTGCTCGCGCGACATACTCTTGTGGACATGACCGAGGAATATTGGGATCAGATCATGGACTTGAATCTGAAGAGCGCCTTCCTCTGCACGCAAGCCGTGTGGGAAGAGATGGCCGCGCGCAAGAGTGGGGTCATCGTCAACGTGACGTCGATCGCAGGGCGGAACGGCGGAGGCCTGGGCGCCGCAGCCTATGCGGCAGCCAAGGGCGGCTTGCTAACCTACACCAAGGGGCTGGCCAAAGAACTGGCCCCGCATGGAATTCGCGTCAATGGGATTGCCCCGGGAGTGATCGCGACTCCCTACCATGAACGTTACAGCCCGCCTGAGCTCATGGCGAAATTCGTGGCGAATATTCCGCTGGGCCGCGCCGGAACCTCGGAAGAAACCGCCGATGTCATCTTGTTCCTAGCGTCCCCGGCCGCGCGCTACATCCTGGGCGAGACAGTGGAAGTGAACGGGGGGATGTTGATGGACTGAATTCATTGAGCGATTTGGTGATTGAGTGATTGAGCCATTTTGAAAATCGCTAAATCGCCAATGGCCGACCGCCCCATCCCTATCCGGGCTGGACGGACTGGTGCGGCCTAATGGGAGGAAGCTGGGGGTCGACCCGGTGGCGGAGTCACTCTCAACACGTAAATCACCCAGGGAGGGATGGTGGTTTCGCTCACCCACGAGTATGGCTCGTCACCTTTTGCCAGGGGCTTGAAGGCGACAGTCGCTTGCAGACCCGCTTCTCGATAGACCGCTCGATACGATTCGTCGTTCCAAAGGATGTCTTCGACGGGCCTGCGGTCCATGTGGTCAGTAACGATGATGCGCACGACATCGCCGCTGCGAGCTGCGGCATTTTCCGGGAAGTCCTGGGTCGTGAACGACGCCCACTCATGGGTATAAATCTCCGGGGAGGAGACGACGCTGACGATGGTTCCGGCCGGACGCAGCAGGTTCCGGAGGTCAGAAAAGATCCGGACTTTCGCTGCACTCGGAATGTTGTCGAACGTGAAAAGTGAAACGACCAGGTCAAAGGTCTCTGGCGCGAACTCGTTAAAACTGTCCTGAGCCACCATGCGGTAATCGCCCGTTGGATCCAAAGCGCGGGCGATCCGCAGCATGTCCTCCGAGATGTCGACGCCCGTCACCTTGAACCCCAGCTTCCACAAGAACCGCGTTGACCGTCCGGCTCCACAACCGAAATCAAGCGCCCTGGTGCCGGTCACACGCTCTGCGATGATCTCCGGCAGATCGCGGTAGGCGAGGTAGTAGGTGTTGGCGAATTCAAGCGTGGCGTACGCGTCGGCACGACGGACATCCTCGTAGCAATTGATAAAGTCCATCCCCACGTCTTCTGCCATTTCTTCGGCTCTCACTTGCTCTTTGAACTCGGATTTGCCTTTTGACTTCGTATACGCCCAGCATTGTAAACCCGTTTTCCCTCTTGGATCATGAGCAAGCGTGGCGCCGATTAACTTAACGGGTCGGTGGCTCGGCGAGGATACCATAAGCGAGCGTGGTGAGGACCTGTTCTGTAGGTCCGCGCTGCGCTTACTGATTTGTTCCTACTGCCTACTGCTTTCCGCTTCCCGGTTGTAGAATGCTGCACAGCATCTGAGCAGGGATACTGTCGAAGGCGACCTCCAGGCAGGTGGGGCGACAGAATGTGCGGCTCGGTTCGGATCACAATTCTTTCATTCGTTATGCTCAGGGCGTCTTTTCTGGCTTTGGCAGCCCAGGATACGCAAAAGCCCGAGGCGCCGTCCGCTCCCGGCGGGCCCGCAAGAGAAGCGGTAGTGCGTTTCGTTCTGGAACAGACTTTGAGAACCCCAGTCCAGCCCATTCGCGGACTGGTGTTTGGCGGCGACGGTCCTACGTTAGCGGCGCTGGGAGGCGACGGTAAAGTGCGGGTATGGAACGCGGTCACTGGCGACCTCCTCCGGACTATCGCGCTCCCCGACCGCCCCAAATCGGTTACTTGTGTAGCTTTCAGTCCTGATGGCATATGGTTTGTCGTTGGCGAAGACTTTTCCAAGACCGAAGTTTTTACCGGTAAAATCGCCCTGCTCGACGCCACGGCGGGCCGGGAGGTTCGAGCGCTCGCAACGCATCACTGGGAAGTGGAGAGCCTCAGCTTCAGCCTGGATGGCCACTGGTTAGTCTCCAGCAATTGGGACCGCAAGGTGCGCGTGATAGAATTCCCGTCGGGAAATCAGGTCCATGAGTTCGAGAGCCCGTCCAAGCCCCGCTGCGCGGCCATCAGTCCCGACTCGAAGGTCATTGCTTCCGGGGGCTCGGATGAAACGGTGACACTTTGGGATCGCGAAAGCGGAAAGGAAATTCAGCGCCTGATCGGGCACAGCGGCGGGATTTCAACCGTTAGCTTCAGCCCGGATGGCCAGCAGCTCGCGTCCGCCAGTGCCGACGGCTCCACGCGTGTTTGGAGCGTTGCAACAGGGCGGTTTCTCTTTACCCTTTCGGGCCACGTGGGTCCGGTGACCTCCGCTGTCTATAGCCCCGACGGGAGATTTGTGGTTTCGGGCGGCGCTGACGGCACGGTGCGCTTTTGGGATGTCTGCACCGGCCAGAATCTCGCCACCCTGGGCGCTCATTCGAGCGTGTGGCAAGTGGCTTTCAGCTCCGACGGCGGATACTTGGCCGCTGGCTACGCCGACGGGACGATTAATGTATGGAGGATACAATAATGACAACGTGGCATCGCGTTCGCGCAGGGGCAATCATTTTGCTGGTATTCGCGACAATGTGGATGGTGTTTCGGAATGGTCGGCAAGCCATGGCGTCGGGTCCCTACAACCCCCTCTCATTGACTCTTGCCCAAAGGGGGCCGGTCAGGCCCACATCCTTTTCAGGAAGCCCGGTCGCACAGGTGAGCAACTTTCTCTCCGCCGACCCCTCCGGATGGGTCGACATTATGCCTCGCGACTCGTTTCAGGGCTGGACACGCGTGGCCATTCCGCCCGACAAACCTCTCGATCCCGTCAGCCAGTGGAAGCTCCCGAAGGATAGCGCGACTATCCTTTGCGAAGGCGATCACGGGCACGAATGGCTGCGGTACGATCACGAGCTCACGAATTTTCTTCTCCATGTGGAATGGCGCTTCGAAAAGCATGAGGGATTGAAAGGGTATAACAGCGGAGTTTTCGTGCGGAACGATCTGGACGGGCGCGTCTGGCACCAGGCACAAGTAGGCACTCTCGCGTTCATTTTCGGCCAAACTCTGTGGCATGGGGAGCTCTCGCCGGCCATCGACGAGATGTGGAAGAACCCTTCGCCGGAGGTCAATCCTCTCCATCCCATCGGCGAATGGAACACCTACGAAATTCGTTGCGATGGGCCGAAAATCACCTTGTGGGTCAACGACATCTTGACCGGGCAATTCGGGGCACCTGAGGTTCCCAAAGGTTATTGCGGGTTGGAGGCAGAGGGCTATCGAATCGAGTTCCGTAATATCAGACTGAAGAGCCTGCCTTAGCGTATAGCGATTATTCGAACCCGTGGCGAGCGCAGGCGGCGCGGAAAAGTTGGTAAACCTCCTCGAATTTCTGCACGGATCCGACCTCAGGCGTGTAGGCCTCCGAGATGCGAGTCATTCCGCGGATCGCCGCGGTCAAATCCCCGCCATAGAGGACTGTTCCCGCGGCCAGGATGGCTGCCCCGAACGATGCCGTGGGATGGGCGGAGCGCACCACGGTGCGGTTGAGCAGGTTGGCGCGAAGTTGCGACAACACGGGACTCGCGGCGGCGCCCCCAGCGGAGAATATCTCCTTCCCTACCGTCACCCCTGAGGCCTCGAGGCGCTCATAGCCCCATCGCTCCACGCACGCCAGAGATTGCATTTGCGCGGCGTACCGTTCGCTCGCCGACGCCGGGCGGCCATCGAAGAACATCGTGGCGAGGGGATTAAGGAACGGAAATCGTTCCCCGCGCGACCCGAGAAGGTAGCACTGAATCGAAGTGGGCAGATGCGCGGCCGCGCGCCGGTCCATTTCTGCTGGAGTTACGTCATCGAACTGTAGGCAGCCAGGTCCCGTATTGCTGGCCGCACCCGGGGCCCACAGATGGCTGGGAAGATAGTGGCAGTACATGCCGGGTCCCAGACGCGGCTTTGTGGGCGCCAGGACTTTCCAAACTAGCGTGGTCCCGAGAGTCGTATTGGCGTGGCCCACTTCGCTTGCACCGGAGCCGATGAGGCTGGCAAGGCCGTCGGAGGCCCCGGCAAGCACCGGCACGCCAGGGGTCAACCCGGCCTGCTCACTGGCATGTGGGGAAACCACTCCCACCTGATATCCAGGGGCCACAACCCGGGGAAGTATTGGTGGAGGGATATCGGCAAGGCCCAAGGCCGCGTTCCACTCGCTATTTTCCGGGTCGTAGCCGAGCTTGAGCGCGTTGGAGTAATCGCTCACACCCCACAGCCCCGTAAGCTTTGCGGTCAGCCAGTCGGCGGGGTGCATAATATATGCCGCGCGTTCCCAAACTGACGGTTCCTCTTGTCGCACCCAAAGGGCCTTGGCGAGAGAGAAGGAGGCATTGACTTGCGCGTGCCCGGGGGGAAGCCGCCGACTCAGCTCCTCGGCGATTCCACCGGCGCGCCCATCATCGTAAAGCATCGCCGCGCGCACTGGTTCGCCCGAGGAATCCGCCAGAACCAACGAACCCGAGGTCGAGGTTACCGCAATCCCGGCCATGCGCGCCCAACGCCTACTGTCCCCCAACCTCTTTCGAAGCGCTTGGGTGGTGTGGCAGAGTGCGGACCACCACGCGCTCGGGTCCTGCTCGTGGGCAGATCCTGTGGCAGGCAGGTCGGAAAGCGACGCGTGAGCTTCCGCGACAACTTCCCCTCCTGCCGTCGTGGCCAGGGAGCGAACCCCGCTGGTTCCGACATCGATGCCCAGTAAAATGGGAAGTTCCGATGGAATCATCTGCGGACTGCTCTCTCTACCAGATCGCGCAGCGTTCCTCGCGCACCATGGGATCTCCCGCCTTGCATCCAAAGGCCTGTTGAAAGGCCGGCATATTGGAGGGCGCGGCGATGGCGCGGAAGTTATTTAGGGGGTGCGGGTTGGTATTCACCATAAGCCGGATGAATTCCGGCCGGTCGTTGCCGGCCCAGATTTGCGCGAAGGAGAGGAAAAAGCGCTGTTCGGGAGTGAGTCCGCCGATTTCGGGCGGCCGGGATTTCCCTTCCAAGCTTTTCTGGTAGGCCTTATAGGCAATCGTCAACCCGCCCAGGTCCGCGATACTTTCGCCCAGCACCAGCTTGCCCTTTTCGTGGATGTCGTCGATGGCCACGTAGGCATCAAACTGCTTTTCCACGCAAGTGGCGCGTTCCTGGAAATTCTTGAGGTCATCGGCGGTCCACCAGTCGCTCCGGTTGCCGTGCGCGTCGAACTTGCGGCCCTGGTCGTCGAAGCCGTGGGTCATTTCATGGCCGATCACCGCGCCGATGCCTCCATAGTTCACGGCGTCGTCGGCGTTCGGGTCAAAGAACGGCGGCTGAAGGATTCCGGCCGGAAACACAATTTCATTCATCGAGGAATTGTAATAGGCATTGACGGTGGGTGGAGTCATTCCCCATTCCGCGCGATCCACTGGCTTCCCGATCTTATTCAGGGAACGATGGAACTCAAACAGGTCGCCGCGGAGAACATTTTCCACGTACGGCCCACGATCCACGTTGAAGGAGGAATAATCGCGCCACTTGTCCGGGTAGCCGATTTTGGGAGTGAAGGCGTCCAACTTGGCAAGAGCGGCTTTCTTGGTTTCCGGGCCCATCCAGGGAAGGGTCTGAATATCCTCGCGCAGGGCTTCGATGAGATAGTGCACCATCTTGTCAGCGCGGGCTTTGGCCTCGGGCGGAAACTGCTTCTGGACATACTCCTTGCCTAGGGCAAAGCCCAGATGGCGATCAGTCGAATCCACACAGCGCTTCCAGCGTGGCAGGATTTCCTTGGTTCCCTGCAAGACGCGCCCGTGAAAGTTGAAGTCCTCCTGGACAAAGTTTTCGGAAAGCGCCGGAGCAGCGGCAGAAATCAGATGCCAGCGTAGATAAGTCTTCCAATCGTCGAGCGGCGCGGAGGCCAGCAGGTCATTCAGGGCCGCAAAAAACTTCGGTTGGCCCACGTTGACCTGATTGATTTGCGCGTAACCCAGGTTGCTCAGGTATCCCTCCCAGGAGAGGTTGGGCGTCATGGTTTCAAGTTCGGCCAGCGCCATCTTGTGATAGGTGGCGTCGGGATCGCGCATTTCAATGCGATTCATCGAGGACTGCGCGAGCTTGGTTTCAAGGGCCATGACCGTCTGCGATTCGGCCGCAGCTTTGGCGGCATCGTCGCCTAACAGCGCCAACATGCTGGCAGTGTGTTTCACGTACGCATCACGAATCTGCTGCGATTTTGGGTCATCCTTAAAGTAGTAGTCGCGCTCGGGCAAACCCATTCCGCCTTGGAAAGCGCTGGCAATCATCTGTGTGCTGTCTTTGCGGTCCTGCTGCGCGGAAAAGCGGAACAGGGCGTTGACTCCATATCCCTGTAGGCGAGAAACCTCCGCACGGAGGCTGGGCAAGTCGTGGATTTGACTGATGCGGTCAAACTCCGGCTGAAGGGGCTTGGCGCCTTCACTTTCGACTTGCGTTGTGTTCATGCAACTCGCGTAGAAGTCGCCAATCTTTTGCGAGTCGCTTCCAAGGAGAGAATCGACCTCGTGTGCGTGGGTCTCCAAGATCTGCCGGAGGGCTTCCTCGCTTCGATCCCGCAGCTCACGGAACGTTCCATAGCTCGGATATTCCGGGGGAATCGGATGTGAGGCCATCCACCCGCCGTTGGCGTACTGATTGAAGTTCACACAGGCGGAGACCTTCGTATCCATGTAGGCCGGGTTGATGCCGTGGACGGTGTCATCGTTCACGGGCGTGGCGAGGCCCAAGGAAAGGGTGAGGAAAAACAAAGCAACGGAGAAGACCTTAAGCAACCTCATCGTAAAATCCTCTTTGCCGAGTTTACCGCCCACAATCCGGGCAAAGCCCGGCCAACGGCGGGAGCGCTATGCTAACAATTCACCAAGGGGTTCGCAATGGCCGGGATCGCCAATTGTGGATAAACCGCCAATTTCCGATAATGGGCGCTAATACCCGGTGGGGACTCAGGGACAATATGTCGTTCTCCGTCATTTTGTCCCTGCGTAAGATCCTTGGCAGTTAGCATCCTGGAACCCTGCAAGGGATTGATACAGGGGTTGCAACGGTCCGGCTGTCCGGTGGCTTAACTCGGCAGGCCGAGATTCACTGGTATGAGGCCCACGGCGTTGGCCGCGACGGCTGGAAGATTAAACGTCTCTTGGACTGACCACGATGGATGAGAAATCACGATCGAAATTTGTGCTTTGTATCCGCAACGACGGTGCGGATGATTTGGAACCGCGGAAGGTCTACCAAGTGCTGAGCGACCGCTCGGCCGCGCGCGACGGGTATGCTCGAGTCATCGACGAGTCGGGGGAAGATTATCTCTATCCGGCTGAATACTTCGTGCCCGTGAGGCTACCCGCAGCAATATCACCCAAATTGGTTTCGCTATCGAGCGGCGTGCGGCAGCCGGCGCGCAGGATCCCCCAGCCAACTTACCGCGCTCGGGTTTGACGAGGGCTGCAAGCTCCTTACGCTTTCTCACCGATAGTTTGGGCATATAATTTCCTGATTTTGTTGGGATTTCCTTTGGAATTTCCGCGAGCCGGATGTCGTGCTGCCCTTGAACCTTCCGCCTGAATCGCCATTCGTAGACCGAGCACTCGGAGTACGGCATTCAGGGTATCAAGACGAGGGTTGCCGCGCTTGGAGAGGGTCCGATAGAGGCTCTCCCTTTGGACCCCTGCCTGCCTCGCAACAGTTGCCATTTGGCGGGCCTGAGCAATGTTTCTTAAAGCCTTAAGAAACATTTCCGGGGAGTCGTTCATCGCCTCGTTAAGATAATCCGCTGCCGTCTGTGGATTGGCAAGTTTCCCCAGCAACCAGGGATGATAATCGCGTGTTCTCTTAGGCATGGTATTCCTTCCAGCGCCTCTTCGCCCTTTTTATGTCGTCGGCTTAAGTCCTCTTCGTGCCTCCACCCAGCAAAACGATAAGGTTGGCATCTTGCCCGAAATAAATCCTATATCCTGGACCGAAATCGATTCGAAGCTCAGAGACTCCTTCTCCCACCGGGTGGCAATCCCCAAGGTTTCCATTCTCAACGCGGTCGAGTCTATTCAAGATGATGGCATATATCTTTGATCCCTCAAGTTCATCCATCCATTCGCCGAAGGGGATACTGCCATCCTTCGTCTCATAAATGCGTATTTCCCTGCGCCCGTTAGACATTCACCTCTTCGGCTTTCCTATTGTAATCTATAGGTCACAGTTTATCAAGCGCCGCCTTTGACCCAAGAATCGCGATTGAGCGATGGTAAGGTGTTCCTGAGATGGTGGAAAGATCGTTTGCCGCGAGCCGTGGTTAATCCGGGTGAGGTCGCGACTCCATTGCGGTCAAGATTCAGGGGTC